>JAGBYM010000144.1 GCA_017628755.1 Clostridia bacterium
AACTCCTCAAAGTGCTCCATCGAGATCATACATCCTTGAGTATGGTTCATCTGATAGAAGAACTTAAAGAATTCATGAAGTCCTTCAGCACTCAGACTCTCAAGCTCCTTCGTTAAGGTTTCTACTACTTTGTTATCCTTGGTTTCAATATTTTCCATAATGCTTTTCACTTCCTAAAATCATATTGAACAACAGAGCGCAAAGTGTGGTTCTATATAATTTAGCAGATGAAATGCTATTAAGAATCCGAATCGGGCTCAAAAGTCAACGTCTTATCCACGTCTTGAGCAAGCGACACTTTCTTTCTATGACTAATATGCGCATAAATATTCGCTGTAGTAGAAATGTCGGCGTGACCGAGCCATTCCTTGATCGAATTGATATCCCATCCTTTATCAACGAGAATGCTTGCGGTCGAATGTCTGAGATCATGATAGCGCATATGAGGGAGCCCGTGGCGAGCCAAGGCACGCTTGAAGCTGCGCGTGATGCCTTCGGGACGGTACGGTGTGCCGTTGGGATGCTTGAAGATGTAGTCATTGTCGTGATAATTAGGTCCAAGCCGCCTTTTGTAGTCCTCTTGCTGTGCCTTCAATACTAAGAGCAGAGCGCGAACGTCCGGAATCAGCTGGTACGTCCGTCGGCTGGCATAGCTTTTGGTGCTGTCTTGTCGGATGACCTGACTTCCACCGATCACGGTGTGATTGATCGTGATCGTGTTCGCATCGAAATCCACCGCTTGCCACCGCAGACCAAGAGCCTCGGATCTTCTCAAACCGTAGTATAACGTGGTGTAAACCATAGGTCCGATTTCTTCGTTGCGGAACGCATCGAGCATTTTTTGAGCATCTTCTGCCGTGAGAAAGACCTGACGCTCATCCTTTTTGTTGGTCTTTTTAGGCAGAGGAACCTGCAATGCGGGATTGATCTTGATATCTCCGTGCAAAACCGCGTAGTCTAGAACCTGCCGAAGAACTCCTATGATCTTTCTGACCGAAAGCGCCGATTGACCGCCGACCTTGTAATCCTTTCTGCCGCCATCATGTGAGAGGTAATTCATATAATCCAGAATATGACGCGGAGTTATATCCTGAATATTCAAGTTCAATTCATCGAAATAAGGAACCAGATGCCGATTGATATATGTGTTCCAACTGTCAAAAGTCGATTCGGCGACCTCAGTTCTGCGGATTTCCTTCCACATAAGCAGATATTCCGCCATTTTTGTCGGGTGAGCATTGGTTTCAAGATAGCTGTACTGCTCGATCATTTGGTCTATCATAGCCGTTGCTTTCTGCTTAGCACCGCGACCCGAAAGACCGGTGCTGACCCATTTATCTCTCCGCCGATGATTCATATCGTAGTAAGTCAGCCGAACGTAATAAATGCCTCTTCTCGGAATAACGCAACCTGTCATATTGCCACCTCTTTAATCCTTGTTGGGAGAGAGAACTTCAATCGCGATTCTCATCCCAAGCTTGAAAGCGTAGATGAAAATGTCACGCTCATTGATGCCGGTCAGCTCGCTGTAGCAATCATCAAACTTTTCAAGAGTCTCCCGCTGCTTGTCCGACAGCCCATCCAAAAGCGCATCGTGATGGTCCGCCACGTAGCCCATAAGCTCCACGGTTTCTTTGTCCGTGCTACGGCAATCAATGTGCGGACATACATTTCCGTAGAATAGCTCTTCTAAAATTGATTTCATAATTATCACTCCTATTTGGTTAAGATAGGATAATTATATCGTGAAAATTGAAGTTTGCGAATAGCTTTGAGGTATTGTTAGCGGAAAGGTTGCAAGTGAGTATTTTTTGTGGTATAATATAGAAAATGCGACATAGTTATCAAGGTTGCGGTGGAGTGTAAAGGAGATTATATATGAACCAAAAATTTCAAAAGGCGACACATTTTCTTCTTGAAAACGCCAATCCGTCGATAAAGCTGCGCGTGAAGAAAGAAATTCTCGGCAGTATTACCGAAGAGGAAAAAACAACGCTAAAATCGCAGATTTTGCAGGAAAAGATTATCTGCTATATGGCAGAAAAGCAGCAAGAAAACGGTTGGATAGGACTTGGATTTCACGGTTCTAATAAAAATACGGGACAATATGATAACCAAGAAACTGCTACAAAGTATATGGGAGAAAAAGGGCTTAAAGGAACTTCAATTCTTGACAAGGCTATGGATGCCTATGCAACTACAAGTCTCACGGACCTTTGCTATGAAACCAAAGGACAATATTATAGCGAATTTGAAATCCCGGCTTTCGGGCAAAATATGATTCGTTCGGCTTGTATTGCAAGAGCGCATTACGATGATATTATAGATATAAAACCGCAAATTGATGTTTCTCTTGAATCGTTTCGCAGAGTAACCGAGGTGGATTCAATACTTGATGTATCCCGTCCGTCAAATAAATACCGCTTGTTCAATAATGGCGAAAGATGGCCTTGTAGATACCATCTTGAAATACTTGCATTTACGGATTCATGGAAAACTGAAAGCAATATTAAGATGCTCGCGGAATCCTTCAAGCGTCTTATGCGCACCGATAGACCTGAAATTATGAATACTCCCGTGGCGTGTTGGGTAGGTCATGCGGTTGGTCCTTTGTGGTATTATCCGGAAGGATATTCTATTTCCACAAACGCGATAAACAAATTTGACGCTGACGGTACTCGTAGAATCAACTTTGAAAAAGTGGAATGGTTATGCCGATGCGGACTATATCCGTATTTGAAAGAATTACAATCGGAAATTGAATATATCGTTGAACATATCAACGATAACGGAATTTGCGAAGTTCCGTTCTATGAAAATGAATTCCGCGGTTGGGGACCTTATGCGGGGCTGCAGCTTGAAACAGATTGGAAATCAAAAATGCGTAAGTCATGCGACGTTACATTCAGAGCATTGCTGATTGCTCATTACGCAGGTATAAAATAACGGAGGAAAATATACAGATGGCTAGAATTATTAAAACATTCAGAGAAGAAATCTCAGCGATGCGTTTCATCGGCAAAAAATATCCGAATTTCGGTCCGATGTGGGGCGAGTGGTTCGCGAACGGTTGGTTCGATAAAATTGAGGAAGCAATGGACGGCGTCGATAAAATAACCGCGATCTGGGAAAACGGCGGCGGATACGTCGGACTCGAACGCCGCGCGGACGGACAGCCATTTGAATATTGGATCGGAATGTTCACACCTGCGAACACTCCCGTTCCCGAAGGCTTCGCCTATATCGATTTCCCTGCAATCGGGCTCGGTACTTGTTGGCTCTACGGAACCGAAAAGGAAGTCCACAAAACAAAGGTGTGCAAAGGCGCGGTCATCGACGCAGGATTTGAGCTTTGGACAGATGAAAACGGCGGCGTATGGTCATTCGAAAACTGCACCTGCCCGAGATATACCACTCCCGATGAGCAGGGGAATGTTATACTGGATTACTGTTATTTTGTAAAGTAATAAATCAAAGTTGTTGAAGTCAGAATTTGATACGCAAAACAAAGAAAAGCGGCGGAGATAATGCGCACCTCAAAATGCAAAACTTTTGGGGTACATCATCTCCGCCTTTAGCTATATATGGCATGTACCTATTGCAAGAATCGACAAAATGTGATATAATGTATGTAATAATAAAGGCAAGGGACATGACTATGAATATTACTTTTTTAATCGGCAATGGGTTTGATTTAAATTTAGGATTAGATACTCGATACACTGATTTTCTGTCGAAATATAAAGAAGATGTTGAAAAGGGAGAAGAATATTTTAAGGAGAAAGTCTTAGAAGATTTACCGTTATGGGCAAACGCAGAAGAAGCCTTTGGAGCGGTTACCAAAAAATTCAAAGAAGATGGATATGACGCGGAAACTTTTTGCAATTGCCACGAAGACTTTTGTGTAAAACTAGCAGAGTATTTGCTTGCTCAAGAACAGAGGTTGAATTATTCTGCATTGAATTCAACAATAGTTCCAAACTTTGCAAAGGCTATCTTAAACTATAAAAATGGTTTTAGAGACAATGAACGAGATATTTTGCGTGAAGCTGAAAAGCAGTTTTCTGGAGGATATATTTTTAGCTTTATCAACTTTAACTATACACAGACTTTAGATTTGTGTGTAGAAGCTGTTAAGAATCAAGCCGGTGTTTTAGGTACTAGAGTTATTGGAGGGAATAGACATAATAATTCAGTAGGTTCAATAATTCATGTACATGGTACTGTACACGACGATATGGTTTTAGGTGTGAATGATGAGTCGCAAATTTCCGATATTACGCTTTTTGATGGGTTTGGTGACGAGTATTGTAGCCAAATTATAAAACAAAAAACAAATGAAATTAATCAGCGCAATACAGACTCTAAAACATATACTTTACTTAAAAACAGTGATTTGATTTATGTGTATGGTATGTCAACGGGAGCAACTGACGCATTATGGTGGAAAAGAATATGTGCTTTGATGCAAAGCAAGAAAAATATTCACTTGATCTTGCATCGATATGGTGCCCCAAAGGATGAGTTGATTATGAGAAGGCTTATAACCTATATTAAAAATGAAAAAAATGAGTTCCTTAAATATTGTGAAAACGATGAGCAGCGGTTAGCTATTCAAGATCGTATACACATTGATAGGACTAATTTATTCCAGTCAATTTCGAATCTAGTAGACAATGAAGCAAATACTAAATTATTAGTTTCAGTGTAAAAAACGAGGAGGTAACCGTAGCTTGCGATTGCCGCTTTAAATCTAACAAAATCAGCCGAAATTGAGGTAAAAATCTCCGCAAGTGGTCAAACATGTGGTCAAAGGCGAAAAATGGGCTTGTTCAACCCTCGAAACAGGGGAGAACAAGCCCATATAATCTTATCCAAAATATACAGTGTCACACAAAACTGTGTAGCAATTTGCGTAACACCCCTGAAAAAGCTGTGTAGCAATGTAGAAAAAAGAGCATTTCTGAACTCTTTCCATAATGCCATAAAAGTATTATAAAATAAAGTAAAACGGAGGTTCATCGAACCTCCGTTATTTGGTCGAGATGACAGGATTCGAACCTGCGACTTCTACGTCCCGAACGTAGCGCTCTACCAAACTGAGCCACATCTCGTTATATCAGCAATATATTATATCATACATGCGAGGCTTTGTCAATAGATTTTCGCAAAA
>JAGBYM010000145.1 GCA_017628755.1 Clostridia bacterium
AACCGACCCTGAAACGCGCGAAATACTACGCCGACTCAATGCAACCATCCTTGGCAATCCTGATTCAGATCCTTTCTACGGTGCCCCCACCGTTGTTGTTGTTCTTTCGGACAGCGACCGCTTCACATACGTTGAGGACGGAAGTCTCACCATCGGAAACATGATGCTCGCCGCACATAGCCTCGGCGTGGACTCCTGCTGGATCCACCGCGCACGCGAGATGTTCGAGACCGAAGAGGGCAAGGCTCTCAAAGCAAAATGGGGACTCGGAGATAACTACATCGGCGTCGGTAACTGCATCCTCGGCTACCGCGACTGCGCATACCCCGAACCCAAACCCAGAAGAGAAGGAAGAATAATTTATAATTAATAAAAAAGCACACCGCAAGGTGTGCTTTTTTATGGTTTCGTAAATCTCCCGCATGGCATTCGGAGAAAGGATGTATAAGTCCGCTCCACCCTCGGACTTTGAACGCCACGGGGAAACTTACGCAAGTTTCAAAAATTAAGTACGCTCGATCAACGAACAAAAGCTTGAAATATCATGGAAGCTTAGATTCTGCCATGTCTCGCCGCCGATGATCTGTTTCCACGTTGTTTTATCAAGATAGAATGCTTTCAGCGGTACGGGATTAAGTATCACCACTTCACGCACGTTTCCGCTTTGCAGGACTTCAACACCCTTGGTGTAGATCGTGTTGCTGGGGAAAGTAACGGTTTCCGAATGCGTCCATTTGAGTAGATCTCCGGGGATGTTTTTAGGCTTGAACATTCTAGCCATCATATGTCCGAATACGTTTCTGTGATTAATTAGCAGCATATATCCAACGGTCTTCTCGCTGACGTAAGCGTCGGGCGCGAGAAAACGAAGTGTACGATTTTTGCCGAATGTAGTAAGAAATCTTACATTGTACTGCATAAGTTCTCTTGTAAGTACAAAACAAGTTTCCATGTTGTGCGAATCGAAGTTAAGGTAACTACCGGTTTTCTTACATTTGAATCCTGCGCGCTCTGCGCTTTTTTTAAGATTCTTGACGGCTTTCATCCTCTTTTTAATCGTACGCAAATATCTGTATATAAAGTACAGGAGCACGCATCCGAGAACGATCAGCGCGACTTGTCCGAGAAAAACTAACCAGTTGTAAACGATTTCCCAAGTGTCCATTTTTAGGTCTCCTTTCCTGTGCTTATATTATATCATAAAAAACTCAAAAAAACGAAATCTGGGATAAATAATATGTTTTTTGGGATAATTTAAACAAAAACGCATTATTTATCCCCAAAATGGTATAATTTATCCCAGATTTTGAAATTTCGCAAAATTTATGATATAATATAAATGCCAATAAATCTTTACTTTTTGGTGCTGGTATGATATACTATAACTAGCAAAATGTTGGAGGAAACGTAATGATCAGAATTATGATATGCGATGACGATCCCTGCTTCGCCACCGCGCTTTCCGAAAAGCTGACCGCTCTTGCGTCAAAATACGACGATGAGCTCGATTTCAAGATCGGTCCGACGTTTACCGACGGCGGACTCGTGCTCTCATTTATGGAGACGATGACCTTTGATATCATCTTCCTTGATATTGATATGCCGAAAATTTCGGGTTTTGAGCTTGCTCAGCAGATAACAAAGAAAAATCCCAAGGCTCTTATAATCTTCGTTTCGGCGTACGATAACTTTGTTTATCAGTCCTTCGCCTACAGCCCCTTCCGATTCCTACGTAAGCTTCATCTTGCAGAGGAGCTTCCCGCGGCATTCGAAAAGGCTGTTGAAAAATGCGTCTCGGATACACAGGGGCTTTCCTTTAATGCAAGTGAAGGCAACATCACACTGCGTCCAAGCGATATAATGTATTTCGAAAACGACAGGAACTATTATTGTATCAGATGCGAGAACGGAGTTTCCTACAAATGCCGCGGTACGATCAAGTCTCTCGACTCTGTATATTCGGATAAACGCTTTGTCAAGATCCATTCGGGATACATAGTAAACCTCGAGCACGTCGCCGAAGTTCTGAGCGGAACCGAGGTTAAGATGAAAAACGGCGCTGTTCTCGGAATCTCACAATCGCATAAGCTCGATTTCAAAGAAGCCTATATGCAATTTGCACGCAGGAGGTATTCGAGATGAGAATAGCCTTCGAACTTGCGGCAACGCTGTTTGATTCCTGGCTTGCGGTTTGGTTTGTCAAAAAGTTTTGCAAATTTGAAGATAAGCTGTCGTGGCGAATCGGAACGATTTTCTTGCTTGTTGCAGTTACCGAATTTTCAAACGAATATATGGCGCAGTTCAGCGTCGGTGCGACCCTGATACTCGCGCTTATCACATTGCTTTATACCGCTGTCTCAGCATATAAGATAGACTTCCGCCAGGTTTTGGCAACCTGCCTTTTCTGGATCTCGCTTGTGGTTGTCAGCAGTCTTCTTTTTGTGATTTTGTCGATCATCACGAAAGACTTTGAAAATCTTATCATGGGAAGCAACGCGCTTGTAAGATATCTTTACGTAATTTTGCATAAGATCGTATTGACCGCCGTATTGTGGTTGATAGTCATGTTTGTTTCGATAGAGGGCAAGATCAGCAAACTTAATTCCGCACTTACATTCCTCATTTTGACTGTGTCAGTAATCGGTCTTGGTGCCACAATGTATATCGTTATTACCGAAGCATCAATTCAGTTCGGAGTACAGCTCACGGTAATTATTCTTGCATTCCTCGGTACTAACGTAATTCTGTACGTTATGCTCAGTCAGATAAGCCGTCTTCAAAAGGTGGAATACGAGCATAAGATACTTGAAGAAAAGTCGGCATTTGACAGTACAAGATACGAAGAAACCAACGCGATATGGCATAACGTTCGCACAATACAGCACGATATGAAGCATCATCTTTCTGTTATTCAGGCGCAGCTCGATTCGGGCAACGTTGAAGAAAGCCGCGAGTATCTCACCAAACTCCTGCCTGAAATCGAATCAATGGGCAGAGTCATCAGATCCGACAACAAGACGATCGACTATATAATCAACTCCAAGCTCGGCGCGCTCAAGGATACTCAGATTGTTATTTCAGGTCTTATAGCGGACTTTTCCGACATCGAAGACCGCGACCTCGCCTGTCTCTTCGGAAACTTGCTCGATAACGCTATCGAAGCTATTGCCGATCTTGAAGAAAAGAGAATAGAGATCATCTTCTCGATTGAAAATTCAAGCCGAATGATTATCTTCAAAAATACGATAGGTGCATCAGTGCTGAAAACCAATCCCAACCTCCGCTCAACCAAGAAGGACGGTTCATCCCACGGCTACGGTCATAAGATAGTTGAAAAGATCGTGAAAGACAACCGAGGTATGATAGACTACTTTGAGGAAGGCGATATGTTCGGAGTACAGATCATATTGCCCGGTATTTCCAAATAAAATAAAGGCATTGACCCTGTCAATGCCTTTTTTAAATAAATACGAGACTTCCGACATCGTATAGCTTGTTTTCTCCAAGCGAAACGCACTTTGTTCCGTGCTTGAGTGCAAAATCCTTTATAGCCTCGCTGTCCGGATGAAGTTCAAGATTGCCACTGAAATACAGCGTGTTACCGCAAAGCCCGGATGCACCGCCTATGAAACCGTAATCGTATCCGGGAAGATCAATGTGGCCGGGCGTGATCATAAGCGTGTCGATTCCTTCCGCTTGCGTGATCTTGGCTATACCTCTGTCCGCAGTAATAATAGCTCCGTCGGCAAGAAGCGCGCATGAGCATTTTACGTACCCTTGAGGAAGGTCGATCGATTTGTAGCCGAGTGTATCAAATCTGGATATCAGAGAAATATCGGTGCTCTTGGTGCAGTATAAAAACTTTTCGCCCACAACTGCGGCGCACAGTCCGCAGTCAAAGGGATATTTCTTGCTAGCTGACGAATATGAAGGTCGCAAGTGCATTTTGCTTTTTTTGCAAATAGCGTCGATCAAGGCTTTGTTTTGCCTGTAATAATCATGCCTTACAGTAATATCGCCTCTATAAATGAAGACGATAAGATCGACGTGTCCGTTCACAGGATCGGGCAGAGAAGGATCTGCGGGCATAAGAAGAGTTTCAAAACCTCTTTCTTTTAAAGAAGAAAGAACATCGGCGGGTGTTCTGTAGTCACATAAACATAACATAAATATCACCTATAAACAGAAAAACAGCCGCAAGGGCTGTTTTTCATTAATTGAAATTAGGCATTCTCAGCCTTTTTCATAGTGCGGAGACAACGAGCACACATGGGAACGGTCTTAACTGTTCCGTCAACGCTAACCTTTACCTTACGGATGTTAGGCTTCCAAGCTCTGTTGGTCTTACGGTTAGAGTGAGAAACCTGATGACCGAAGACAACGCCCTTGCCGCAAACACTGCATTTTGCCATTATAAGCACCTCCTTAGGACAATTAAGCCAAATTACATACAACAACGCATATTATATCACAAAACTCCGAAAAATGCAAGAGTTTTTGAAATATTTTTTTGAAAAAT
>JAGBYM010000146.1 GCA_017628755.1 Clostridia bacterium
ATCCGTTAAAAATTTTTGTGATTTAAAAAATGGGGATTTCGTCGTAATAAACGGCGCGGCAGACAGTTTTAATGTCGGCACTCGCCGGTTATTTCGATAGCGATTAAGCGTAAATTGAAAACTAGAAATTAATAGGTAAGGCGCTTTCTGCCTTTTGCGCGACGTCTCTTGAGTACTTCTCTGCCGTCACGAGTTCTCATTCTCTTTCTGAAACCATGCTCCTTCTTGCGCTGACGCTTTTTGGGCTGATAGGTTCTGAACATTTTGTGGCACCTCCTTGATTGATGATTCGGAAGCGTTTGGTTTAATGCCAAAGGCAGCGACGATAGATAATGCTGCCAATTACGCTCACACACAATGACATCGTATATTATAATATTAAACCGCCCCATTTGTCAAGGGGTATTGTATAAATTTTTCGATAATTTCGCAAATATTCCAATTATTTTGCAAAACGTTAACAAAAAGTTTGCAGTAAAATCGATAGAATTGCTGCTGATGAGAAAATTATCATTCATTTTGCTTAGGAGATATAAACCTATTCTCTCCCTCCACCGTGCCTTCGCACGGTCCCCCTCCCTCCTCAGAGGGAGGCAAGGTTTATAAGTGCAAACATAACTTTCTTGATAAAAACATTGCTGATTACAACTCTATAGTCTGTGTTAGCACAAACTCTTCACCTCCCTCTGAGGAGGGAGGGGGACCGCGCGCGGATTCCCGAAAATGCGCTTGCGCGTTTTTGGGGTTCCGCGGGACCGCGGTGGAGGGAGAGATCTTTAATGTTTCTTAAAGCTTCGCCCCTACACCCCGTTTTGCAAGTGCGAACACAGCGGTTTTATTGTTTTGGGGGAATTTTACATATCGCTTTTTAGAATATGGGTCTGTCAGCGATCTGATTCCGCCTTTGGCGGATTGTGTTTTCTTTTTCTTATCGTATCCCTTATCCAATACACCGTCGGTATGAGGCAGGCGGTAAAGAGTGCAATGAAGGCGAGGTCAACAAGAAAATTGAGTCCGAAGATGAGGATGCGGAAATTTATGTAGATCACGGTCATGAAATAATGTTCATCTCCGTTTGCTATCACATACAGCCAAAATCCCAGCAGCAAGTTCACAACGACCGACTTTACGGGGCGAGCAAGCGCGGCAATGACCGCTAAAATGATATGCTTTTTCTTTGAAAACTCAAATTTCTCCTTGCGGTAGACAAACACCGTCAGGCAAATGAAGAAAACAAGCATAAAGAAGAAAACGAATGACAGTATCGTACTCCAAGTATTTTCATAACCCGTCGGACGCAAAACAGAAATTATATGCGGACTCCAAGAAATGCCCGTAGCATAATAAAAATACGCCATAATACAAACGTACCAAGACTCGACGCACCACAGCGCGGCGTGACGGAACTGGCGCAGACAGAAGAAAGCGCAAAGTCCGAATGGAATAAATATGAAAAGCGGTGCAAGTATATCAGCCGACAAAAGCAAGATAAGGAACGAAAGCAAAGTTCCCATGCCGAGGAAGAAGAATCCGAATCCTGTTTTCATACGGCTTGTCTCGCGCACCTTTTCGATTTTCGGGGTTATATCTTCTTTAATTTCGGGTTCTTTGACCGCCTCCTCCTTCTCTTCCTCCTTGCCGAGGACGAGCGCATCGAGGCTGATCTCAAAGACCTCCGCCATCTTCACGAGCTTTGAAAGCTCGGGGACGGCAACGTCGGTCTCCCATTTTGAGACAGACTGGCGCGAGACCTCGAGAAGCTCGGAAAGCTCGAGCTGTGAAAGTCCCCGCGCGGTGCGGTATTTGTATATCCGCTCGCCGAGCGTAGTTGCTTTATCCATTTTATTTTCCGCCTTTCGGTTGAATTCAAGCTAATTATACCACAAAACCGCCGCAATTTCAACCAATTATCGGTGGAATCCGCGCAACCTGCGTTCGCATTTGCCGTTTGCACGTAAAATTCGCGCGGAAATCTTTATTTTTCTCCCGAAATATGCTATAATATAACCAACAACTCTCAAGGAGTCCGAAAATGAAAAAAAGACCGAATATTCTCTGGCTTTGCGCAGATCAGCAGCGTTACGACACGATCCGCGCGCTCGGAAACGAATATATAGACACGCCGAATCTTGACCGCCTTTGCCGCGAGGGCGTTGCCTTTGACAAGGCATACGTTCAAAATCCCGTTTGCACGCCAAGCCGATCGAGCTTTCTGACGGGCAAATATCCCTCGTCGATCAATGCCAACATCCTCGGCGGTGATAATCTGCCCGAGCACTGCACCCTCATCACAAAGGCTCTTGCCGACGCGGGATACCACTGCGGCAACATCGGCAAGCTCCATATCACTACCGCTTGGCGCGGTTATGAGGAACGCGGCGAGGACGGTTACGAGACCTTCATCTACAGCCTCAGCGGCGGACACCAGATGGAATCGGGCGTCAACGAATACCGCGAATGGCTCAAGAAGAAGGGCGTCAATTTCCGCGACATTATGACCAACGACAGCGGAAAGAGCGATTATTTCTGGTACCGCGAGGACGCTCCGATCGAGCTCCGCCAGACGGCTTGGATGGCTGAGGAAGCGGAAAAATTCATCCGCGAGCGTTCAAAATCCGACGAGCCCTGGCTCCTTTCGGTCAATTGCTTCGATCCGCATCCGCCCTACGACGCACCTACGCACCTGATCGAAAAATACCTTGCGCGGAACATCCCCGACCCGATCTTCAACGAGTCGGATTACACTCTTGGCGAACAGCTTGAGCTTGCATACCATCAGTCAAAGGGCGTCAACGCGCCCGACGACGCGATGCGCCGCAACAAGGCGTCCTATTACGGCACCTGCGAGATCGTTGACACTCATTACGGCAGAATTATCGACCTTATCGACGAGCTCGGTCTGCGCGACGATACCGTCATCATCTTCTCCTCCGACCACGGCGAGATGCTCGGCGACCACGGTCTGACGCACAAGGGATGCCGCTTTTACGACGGCGCGGTGCGCGTGCCGCTGATCTTCTCCTGTCCCGCACGTTTTGCCTCGGGCAAGGTGGTAAATGGCATCACGGAATACACCGATATCGCGCCCACGATCGCCGAGCTTTGCGGAATCGAGTTCCCCGACGTCCACGGTCACTCGCTCTGCGCCGCGCTTTCGGCTGACGGCGGCGAGGGAATCGAGCGCGACTACGTCCGCACCGAGTATTACTGGTCCTGCCTCGGACCCGGCAGACCCGCGGCTTACGCCACCATGTTCCGCGACCGCCGCTACAAGCTTGTGGTCTATCACGGCATCGAGACGGGCGAGCTTTACGATATGGACGCCGACCCGCGCGAGGAGCACAACCTCTGGTACGATCCCGCGTACACAGAAATCCGATTCAATATGCTGAAAAAATCCTTCGACGTCTCCGCAGTTGTGCAGAGACCGGGACAGAACAGGATTGGCAGATATTGATATATTGGGCACAGTCCGCCTTCGGCGGAATGGTTATCGCCTACGGCGAATGATTATCTGCTTCGCAGAATGGTGATTTCCGCTACGCGGAAAATGAAGGTAAATTTCCGAGCCGATGGCTCGGAAATTTTCATTTTAATGAAAAGCCTATTTTTCTCAAAACTGTTTACAAACCGAGAAAAGTATGGTATAATATCCTTGCGACACAATCTAGGAATCCAAAAAAGTCCTTTTATATTTTCTTCCCAAGTGTACATTTTATCTATTGATAAAAATGTACGCTCTCTTTGGTATACTTGGGCTTGTTAAAAGGACGGTTTATCGAATTGTGTCGCAGCAATGGAGCTACGTTTTTTGTGCGTGGCTTCGGCTGCGCACTTTTTATTTTCGGAGGTATTGATATGAGCATATTCCCCGGCAATCCAATAGACGAAGAGCTTTTGGTACGATTGGAAAATGACAAAAAAGGCAGAAAGGTCATGCCTCTTGTCAACCTGGCAAGAAAACTCACAAACGATGATCCGTATCTCTACCCGCCGCTCGAGTTATATCCCATTGGAATGATGCGCTATCTTCTTGAATTTTTGGTCGAACATTTCGGACTTGACAAGCATACTGCCAAAGCCTTTTATACAAACCATTTCGCATTCGTCTCCCCGCGATTAAATATCGAAAAAGCAATCGCATTTTACGGCGAAGAAAGATTCGACAAAATGATCGACGATATAATAAAACTCGCAAAACCTTTTTACCAAACCGACTAACTTCCACAGCAATATTTGTCCTAATTCACCCCGAAAACGTATGTTTTCGGGGTGTTTTTTCGCCTCAGCTATTGATTTTTTGCTAAATATATAGTATAATTAATTATCTATATAATAGCGGAGGTCTACCCCTATGAACAACGACTTCACATCCACATACGAATACACCGTCGAGCAGAAGCCCGAGGGCAAATTCAGATTCATGAAGTTCGCCTTTATTTCACTCTACATTCTTTACCCCGTCATTTTTATGGCAATTCTGTTTATAATTCAGCTGTTCCAGCTATTCGCCCTCGTTGCGGTCACGGAGTGGATGCTCGTCTACTTCACTTGGAAGTACACAAAGCCCGAATACGAATATTCCGTCACATCGGGAAGAGTTACCTTCTCTGTCATCCACGGCAAGCGTTCGCGCAAGGAAATGCTGAATTTCGCGATCAAGGACTGCCTGCAGATCGCTCCCGCCACAGAGCGCGAATGGGTCGAAAGACTCGAGCTCTATGATCCGGAGCTCGTATTCTCTGCGGTTGCCTCGTCCGAGTCTCCCGACAGATACTACGCCGCATTCGAAAACGAGGACGGCAAACGCTGTGTCTTCCATTTTGAGGCGACCGAAAAGATGCTCAAGCTCTGCCGCAACTACAACTCCTCACACACCGTTGTTACCAAGGTACGCTACTGATGAAAAAAATATCCTCTTTTACAGTTGACCACGACCGCCTCGAGCGCGGTATCTATATCAGCCGCATTGACGGAGATATCGTCACCTATGACCTCCGCATGCGCCGTCCGAATGCGGGCGACTACATAACTCCCCTTGCCGCGCACTCTCTTGAGCATCTGCTTGCGACCTATATGCGCTCGGGTGAGGCGGGCGATCGCGTCATCTACGTTGGTCCTATGGGCTGCCGCACGGGATTTTACCTTCTGATGTCGGGCGGAACAGAGAAAAATGCGGAAAATTTCTCCGCGCTCTGCACTGCTTTTGACAACATCCTTTCTCACGAAGGCAAAATGCCGGGTGCCGCACGCCGCGAATGCGGAAACTTCCGCGCCCTCTCGCTTCCCGCAGCAAAACGCGAAGCTGAAAACTATCTCTCTGTGCTCGACGAATACCGCCGCGCGGGCACTCTCCCCACTTTTGAATACGAAGGCGGAAGATCGGGTATCTGATTATGGAAAAAATCAAGCTTGGAATTATCGGAGCGATGGAGAGCGAGGTTGAGCTTCTCGTTTCGCTCCTTGAAGAAAAAGAATGCCGTAAGATCGGCAAACATACATACTACACGGGTCTCCTTGCGGGCACTCCCGCCGTCATCGCGCGCGCGGGCGTGGGCAAAGTCAATGCCGCCGTTTGCACCGCGGCAATGATCCTTGAATTTGCTCCCGAATACATCCTCAACACCGGTGTTGCGGGCGCACTTGGCAAGGGCGTCACCGTCGGCGACGTCATCATTGCCGATTCCTGCATCGAATACGACCTTGAATACGGCTCGCTTGGCGACGCGCGCGGAAGCATCTTCTATCCCGATTCGACCTCCGAGATCGTTATGCCCGCGGACGCGGAGTTTTCCGCAAAGATCGAGGCGATCGCGCGCGAGGTCTCCGGCGGTGAATTTGAGGTAAAACGCGGCAGAGTCGCAACCGGCGACAAGTTCATCTCAAGCTCCGAGGCGCGCGACGATATCCTCTCGGCTTTCCCCGAGGTCCTCTGCTGTGAGATGGAGGGCGCCGCGATCGCGCAGGTCTGCCGTCTCTACTCGGTGAAATTTTCCGTCCTCCGCTCGATGTCGGATTCCGCCGACGGCGAGGCAGAGATAGATTTTCCCACATTTGTTAAACTTTCCGCAGACCGCGCGGCAAAGATCGCGCTGTCGCTGGCTAAATCACTTTCCTGAGGAATCAAAATGAAACTTCCCATAAAATATCACGAAGGAAAAAGCTTTGAAAACATCCGCTCGGCTATCCGCGCCGCCGCAAGACGCTACAGCGGCCGTCCCGCAATCATGCAGAAATTCGCGGGCGCATACCGCGAGATCAGCTACGCCGAGCTGCTTTACAAGGTCGAAGGACTCGGCACCGAGCTCCTTTCGCGCGGCTTTTACGGCAAAAAGATAATCCTCCTCGGCGAAAATTCGCTTGAATGGACTACCGTTTTCCTCGCCGCCGTATCGGGACTTGGAACAGTTATGCCGATAGACAAGGATATCTCCGCGGAAAATCTTGCGAAGATCGCGGAGTCCGACGAGGCATTTGCCGTATTCTATTCTCCGAAATACGATGAAAAGGTTGAATCTCTCCCCGCTGAGATCAAAAAATATTCCTTCAACGCAATCGAGGCTCTCATTGAAGAGGGTGCCTCCAAGCTCGCTCTCGGTGACACCGATTATCTCCGACTGTCCATCGAGCCCGACGATTCCGCCATCATCTTCCGCAGTATTTCCTCAAGCGGAGAACTCCGAGGAATGACCCTTTCGCAGAGAAACGTCTGCTTCGATCTTTCCGAGCTGACCAAGACCGTCATCTGCTACCCCGAGGACGTTTACCTTTCGGTTCTGCCCGTCAGCCACGTCTACGAGCTGACCTGCGGATTCCTCTACCCGCTCGTTTCGGGCGCGTGTATCGCATTCTGCGAGGGACTGCGCTATATGTCGAGAAACATTCAGGAAGTCAAGCCGACCGTTATGGTCTGCGTGCCCTTCCTGCTTGAAACCATCTACCGCAAGATCAAATCGAATATCCGCCAGAAGGGCAGCGAAAAGCGCGTTCGCGCCGCTATCAAGCTGACGGGCTCGAGCTTCGGACTCAAAAAGCGCGTATTCAGCGAGATCCACGATTCCCTTGGCGGCAGACTCCGTCTCTTTATCTCGGGAGGAAGCCTTGCTGACCCCGAGATCGTACGAGGACTTCGTGAATTCGGTTTCCGCACAGCGCAGAGCTACGGTCTTTCAGACACACTGCCTCTGATCGCCATCGGCTCGGATTTCGCTTACACTGATAACTCCGTCGGCGTCTGCGTTCAGGGCGGCGTCCTTGATATCTACGATATCGGCGGCGACGGCATCGGCGAGATCAGATACAAGGGCGACAACATCCCCGCCTCTATAGTCGGAAGCTCTCCCGCATCTCTTCGCGACGGATGGCTCTACACGGGCGAGCTCGGACGCCTCGACCGCGACGGATTCCTCTATATTTCGGGCAAGAAAAAGAACGTTTTCGTCACAGCATCGGGCAAAAACATATTCCCCGAGGAGCTTGAGGCTCTCCTTCGCCGCAACCGCTTTGTAAACGAGGCTGTTGTCGTCGGTTACGTCAACGAAGCCCGCGCGGACTACGACATCGTTGCCGTCCTCCGCCCCGAGGTTTCGGAATTCGAAGAGGCTTACGGCAAAAACTTCACACGCGGACAGATCGACGCCGAATTCAACCGCGCGATCGAGGCTGTCAACCGCCAGACCGCACCCCACAAAAAGATACATTTCTTCGTCACACACCGTGAGGAATTCGCTCTGACTCCCTCGCGCAAGGTGCGCCGCCTCGGCGTTGCCGAAGAGGCGAAGCCCGAATACTTAAGAAAACTCGCAAGAACATAATCAGGCGATCGTAAAACTGCGTATTATGATCGACCCAATTACTTGATAAATAGGAGAAAAATATGCATATTTCACTCGCAGGCAGACTTGGAAGCGGCAAGAGCACGCTCGCAAAGATCTTCTGCCCCAAATACGGTTTTGAACATTATTACACCGGCGCCATCATGCGCGCGCTCGCAGAAGAGCGTGGAATGAGCGCTCTTGAATTCAATCAGATGTGCGAAAACGATCCCTCCGCAGACCTCATGATCGACAACAAGACCACAGAGGTCTCCCGCGCGCGTAAGGATGACAAGATCCTTTTTGACTCGCGTATGGCTTGGCATTTCGCTGAAAACTCCTTCAAGGTCTACCTTTACGTTCCGATCGAGGTATCCGTCAAGCGCATTCTCGGCGACGGCACCCGCGGAAACGTTGAGGAATATGCAGATGCCGCCGACGCCGAGGCAAAGATCCTCGCGCGTATGCAGTCGGAAAGCCTCCGCTACAAGGAATTTTACGGCGTTGACAACCACGATCTGAACAACTACGACCTCATCCTCTGCACCTCTCATATCTCACCCGAGGAAGCAGCGGATACCATCTGGCGCGAGTTTAACCTGTACATCGAAAACCCGGAGAAATACCCCAGCCCCAAGAAACTGCATATGGAATAAACAGTGCACGCAATAAAAGTGCAGAGTTAAGAGTACAGAATGCAGAGTTAAGGATAATTTCCTTGCCTGCGGCTTCGGAAATTTTTAATTATATAAAAATACTTTTTGAGCTTTGCGAAAAAAGTTACCGCAACTCTGCACTCTGCACTCTTAACTCTGCACTAATAATCTCTTCCTAACTATAAAATAAAGAAGTTTTTATGATACAAATCAAATTGTTCTTCTCCCGCCTTTTCCGCTCTCTCGGCTGCATTCTGCTTTTGCTTACGGTTTTGGCTGAAGGCTGGCTTGTTTTCGGTGTGCGGATCAATTCGGATCCTCCCGTGGTGCGCGAATACGCGATTGAAAGCGACAAGATAGATCAGTCCGTGACTCTCGTGATGCTTTCCGACTTGCACGGATGCGATCACCCGACGCTTACCGATCAGATCGCCGAGATCGATCCCGATCTGATACTGATGTGCGGGGATATGATAAACCATCAGCACGCGACGGGCGAGGACATCCTCGTCACCGCGGCTGTTGTAAAAGAGCTTTCGGACATCGCTCCCGTCTATTATTCATACGGCAATCACGAGCTCGAGCGCATCGGTCTGCACGATCGCCGTGCCCTCGATCCTATTATCGAAGCAGGAGCGATCCTTCTCGAACGCGAATATGAGGATCTCGAAATAAACGGCAATTCCATCCGCCTCGGAGGCATCTACACGCCGAATTCCGCGGAAACAGCAAAGCCGGACGCTTCCTCTTGTGAGAGCTTCTTTGCCAATTTCACCGACACCAAAGCCTTTACCGTCCTTATGGAGCACCGTCCCGCGGCTGTGACCGACACTATTCTGCCCTGCGGGTTTGAGCCCGACCTCTGTCTTTCGGGTCATCTTCACGGCGGGCACGTCATCTTGCCCCTCCTCGGTCCCGTTTACGGCGCAAATTCGGGTTTCTTCCCCGATTACGCGCTCGGAAAATATGAATTTGGAAAGTCCACACTGATAGTTTCGGCGGGTCTTTCGACCGAGCGGCACATAATCCCGCGAATAAATAACCCCACCGAGATTACAAAAATAATTCTGGAGTAATACTATGATTAACGAAAAAAGACCCGTCATCGGAATCACATCCTCAATGTCGGATACCTTCATAAGAATGCGCCGCACCTACTTTGACGCCATCGTCGATGCGGGCGGAATCCCTATGTTCATGCCCCACAATCTCGGCGCCGAGGACGCCGCAAAATTCGCCTCTCTCTGCGACGGATTCCTTTTTGCGGGCGGCGACGACGTAGACCCCAAGCATTACGGCGAGGAGATAGCCTTTGACAGCGTTGAGACCACTCCTCTTCGCGACGATTTCGAGCTTGCGCTTATGGAGCTTATAAAAAACGATCCACGTCCCATCCTCGGCATCTGCCGCGGCGAGCAGATCCTCAACGTTGCATTCGGCGGAAGTCTTTATCAGCATATTGACGGTCACCGTCAGGACGAAAGCGGCAGAAAGAATCTTCGCGCGACCCACGTCCTCGAGGGCAGCTTCCTTCATTCGATCGTCGGCGAGACCGAGATCGGCGTCAACTCCTTCCACCACCAGGCGGTAAAGGCTGTTGCGCCCGGCTTCATCGTCTCCGCGCGCGCCGATGACGGAACAGTCGAGGCAATCGAACCCGAAAAGAAGACCGACCGCTTCTTCCTCGCAGTCCAGTGGCATCCCGAATATTTCTACGCCACCGACGCCCCCGCCGCAAAGCTCTTCAAAGCCTTCATCGAGGCGGCAAAAAACAACTGAAATATTATTAAGAATTTAAAGAGGACTTTTCATGAAAGCATACGAAGGAAATGAAAATTATATTTTCGTAAGTTATGCACATGCGGACAGCGGCACCGTTGTACCGATCATTGAAGTACTGCAGAACGCAGGCTTCAGAGTGTGGTTCGACCTTGGAATCGAGGCGGGAACCGAATGGCCCGCATATATAGAGGATCACCTCAACAGATGCTCGCGCGTGATCGCCTTTATCTCGCCCTCGGCTGTCGAATCCTTCAACTGCCGTACCGAGATCAACTACGCCCTTATGAAAAAGAAGGAAATGCTCGTGGTCTATCTCGAGGAAACCGAGCTTAAATACGGTCTCAGCCTCCAGCTCAACTCCATCCAGTCTCTGTTCAGATACAGGCATCAGACCGCCAAGACCTTCTATTGGGAGCTTACCGAGGCGCGGATACTTCAGTGCTGCAAGAATTTAAGCGGTGACGGAGAATTCAATATCCCGGACGAGCATATCTCGAGTGCCTGGTCGGGCGCGAACGACGTCCTTGAGAACACTCTCAACTCAGGAAACAGAGAAAAAATAAAGGCGAGCCGTTCGGGCAACGCTTCCGTCATATCAACGGTCGGAACGATCCCCTCGAACGATCCGTCAAATCACTGGCCCGCGGGCACATACAGCCAGATCATCGACGTGGATAAATTTACCGCGATCCATTTCCATTGCCGATTTATCAAACCGGTTACCGAAAGCGGAAACAAAAATATCGGTATTATGATATTCGACGGTGACGATAATCTTGTTTACGACAACCGCGTGAAGCTGAATTTTGAAAAGACTCACGACCGTTTTTCGCTCTGTTGGATCATTTCGGAATCCGGCGGACTCAAGCAGAAGCCGGGTAACTACACCGCTATTTTCTGGGCAGACGATTCGCGCATCTTCGAATATACCTTCAGGATCACATCTTCAAGCGGAATCGGCTTTACCGAGAATAAAACCGAAAACAAAAAGGTAACTGATATAAACCAAACCGTATTCGGCAAGAAGAACGATAAAACCGAAATTTCCGGCCAAAAGAGCACTCCCTCGGAGATAGAAAAAATCAAGGACAAGCTTACTTATCCGAAAGCCGCGCGAAGATATTTGTATGCCTTGATCTTTGCTTTTATTGGTTCCGGAATTCTTTCCAGCTCATACGCATACGGATTTGAACTGATTATCGGATTTGCCCTGGTTGCCGCAGCTATCTGGGCATACATATCCCTTTGGGTGATTTCAAGCAAGCATATTATCAAACACAAAATCTGGTCCGCTGTCGTTATGACCGTCGGCTTCGGATATTACGGCATTGCCCTCTTTATCCTCTCTCTTTGGACATTGATCAACAAAAACAAGTGGAAGATCAGGATCGCACAGCTTGAACGCGGACTCTGATAAAACAAGGAACTATATATTAAAATGAAATTTTTCAAAAAAGCCAAAACAACTATCAGCACTTTCTTCAGATCATCTATTAACCGAATTAAAAAACTTTACCAAAAATACCGCGAGATAATCGTCTACATCATCGTCGGACTTATGACCACCGCCGTTTCCTACGGCATACGCCTTGGCGTCATCTACGGCTTCTCTCCGATCCTCGGCATTGACCTTGCCGATGAGGGCGGACGCGCCGCGATCCTTCGTACCGTTGCCGTAACTATCGGCTGGGTTGCGGGAGTTATCTTCGCATTCTTCACAAACAAGAGCTGGGTTTTCCAGGATAAGGTCAGCGGAAAGCGCGCCGTTCTCATTCAGTTTGGCGAGTTCACCCTCTCTCGCCTCTTCACCTACTTTGTCGAGCTCGGTCTCGGCGTAGGCGTACCCGCTCTCCTCACCGCCATCGGCTACAAGCCCTTTAAGATCATCCTCACCTTTGACGCCGACCTCATCGCAACCGGTATTTCGGTAGTCCTCGTAACGATTCTCAATTATATCCTCTCCAAGCTTCTCGTTTTCAGAAAAAAGCAATCGTAAAACGTAACGGAGTATAAAGATGATCTCAAAAGTTTACAGCGCCGCGCTTGCGGGCATAGACAGCTTTCGCGTCACCATTGAGGTGGACGGCTATCCGGGCTCGGATCAGAATATCTGTCAGGTTGTCGGACTCCCCGACGCCGCTGTCAGAGAAGCGCGCGACCGTATGAAATCTGCCTGCTTCAACAGCGGATATCCCTTCCCCGACCTCAACTTCGTAATAAATCTTGCTCCCGCAGACCGCCGCAAGGAGGGCTCGGCTTTTGATGTGCCCATGCTTCTCGGAATTCTGCGCTGCGGAGGCAGCATTATGCCCGGCGTTTCCTTTGAGGGCAGATGCTTCACGGGTGAGCTTTCGCTGACGGGCGAGGTACGCTCTGTCCGCGGAGTCCTTTCGATGTGTGCCGACGCAAAGCGCGACGGCTTCACCGAATTTTTTGCTCCCGCTGAAAACGCGCGCGAGGCTGCGGCTGTCGAGGGCATCACCGTCTACGCCGTCCGCCATATCAAAGAGATCGTTGACCACCTCAATGGCAAAAACCGTCTTTCTCCCGTCACGGGCGACGCGCATTCCTTTGACGACGCCTACGCGGGCGGCATAGATTTTGCCGACGTCAAGGGTCAGATCGCGGCGAAGCGCGCGATGGAGATCGCCGCCGCGGGCGGACACAACATACTCCTCATCGGCCCTCCCGGCACGGGTAAATCAATGCTTGCCAAGCGTCTGCCGACGATCCTTCCGCCTCTCACCTTCGACGAGGCTATCGAAACGACCAAGATCCACTCCGTCGCGGGCACTCTGCCCGAGGGCTCGTCGCTGTTGACCGCTCGTCCCTTCCGATCGCCGCACCACACAATGTCTGCAGTCTCGCTCGTCGGAGGCGGTGCAAATCCGAAGCCCGGTGAAATCTCGCTTGCGCACAACGGCGTCCTCTTCCTTGACGAGCTCCCCGAGTTCCCCAAGAGCATCACGGACAACCTCCGTCAGCCGATCGAGGACAGACGCGTCACGATCACCCGCGCGCTCGGAAGAGTTACATATCCTTGTACCTTCATGCTCGTTGCGGCAATGAACCCCTGCAGATGCGGTTATTTCGGGCATCCGACCCGCAAATGCACCTGCGGAAAGGGCGAAGTCGCACGCTACATATCGAAAATCAGCGGTCCCCTTCTCGACCGCATCGACATACAGATCGAACTCCCCTCGCTCACCTATGACGAGATTTCGGCAAGAAGCGAGCGCACCGAAACATCGGCTCAGATCCGCGAGCGCGTAATTGCTGCCCGCGAATTCATGCACCGCCGTCTCGAAGCTGAGGGACTTGCGGGACTCGGCATCTTCTCGAACGCCCAGCTCGATGCCTCGGGCATCAGAAAGACCTGCCATCCCACAGATCAGGCTGTCGAAATTATGAGAATGGCATACGACCGTCTCGGACTTTCGGCGCGAGGCTACGACCGCGTCCTCCGCATGGCGCGTACCGTCGCAGACCTTGACGCATCCGAAAAGATCGAGGCGCACCACATCGCCGAGGCTATCACTCTCCGAAGCCTCGACAAGAAATATTGGGGGTAAACATGTCTGTAGTTTATGAAAACCGTTCCTCCGACTTTTTCTGCCGAGGAGATAACAATTACCAATCCAAGCTCAGCTGCAGTCCTCATCTGCATTACCATATCGAATTCGTCCAGCTTCTTGAGGGTGAAACCGTCGGCTACGCCGACACCGAAGAGACCCTGATCGAGCCCGGCGATATATTCATCTCCTTCCCGAATCAGGTGCACCGTTTCGAAACGCACGCACCCGAAAAATACCGTCTTTTCATCGTCTCGCCCGATCTGACGCCCGAATTTCTGCCGATCTTCAACTCGCGCATCCCTTCATCGGCTCTGATCAAGGGCGCGGGCCTTGATCCCGAGATCAACGCGCTGACGACCGCACTCTTCACCTTCACGGGACACCGTCACACGGGCGGAGATCTTTACAGCGACTCAGTAATCCGCGGCTGTCTCTTGGCTCTTTTCGGTAAGCTTTTGCCGATGATGAGCCTTTCCGCACCGAGAACGGGCGATTCGCGCGCAGTCCGCGAGATCGTCGGATACTGCTCCGAGCATTTTGCCGAGGAGCTTTCGCTCGAAGTGCTTGAATCCGAGCTCCACCTCAGCAAATATTACATTTCGCATCTTTTCTCGGGCAAGCTCGGCATCCGCTTCAACGATTACATCAACTCGCTTCGCATCTCGCACGCCTGCCGTCTGCTCCGCCGCGAGGATATGCCGATCACAGAGATCGCGGAAGCGGTCGGATTTTCAACCCTCCGCACCTTCAACCGCGCCTTTGCGAAGTTCCGCGGCACAACACCCAGCGACTTCCGCCGCGACGGCGCACCCCGCACCGACGGCGCATCGCTCCTGCCCATATATTATATTAAAGGAAAACAACAATGTCCGAATACGCTTCTGTCGCAATTGCCGACATCAGAGAATTAAAGAATACACGCGGCCGCCTCATTGCCGTTGACTTCGGCGAGGTCCGCACGGGACTTGCAGTATCCGACGCCTCGCGCTTTCTCGCATCGGGTATCGGAAACGTCAAAGTAGGCGGCATCGACAAGACCGCCGCCGAGGTCGCCCGTATCGCTGCGGAGCGCGGATGCGTTGCCGCCGTTGTGGGACTTCCCCGCAATATGGACGGAAGCGAGGGCGCGCGCGCTGACCGTTGCCGCGACTTTGCCCGACGCCTTTCCGCTCTCGCGGGAATTCCCGTTGCCATGACCGACGAAAGACTTACCACCGTTGCCGCCTCGCGCTATCTCAACGAGACCGACACCCGCGGCGGCAAGCGCAAAAACGTCATCGACAGCCTCTCCGCGGAGATTATACTGCAAAATACGATAGATCGCCTTAAAAATATGAATTAAGCGCATAATTTACAATTTTTCGCGAATAAACTGTTTGACAAATCCGTGATTTTAGTGTATAATATATGTACAAGCATTAAATTTTACCCCAAAGGAGTAGAATATGTTTCAGATAGGAGATCTGCTGTTTTACGGCACCAACGGCGTGTGCCGCGTCAGTGAAATATGCTCTTCGCCCTTCGACACTTCGGACACGCGGAGCTTTTACAAGCTGACACCAATTTCCGAGCATTCCACCCTCGTTATCTTCACACCCGTTGACAACGATAAGGTAGTCATGCGCCCCCTCATCTCAAAGGATGAAGCAGAGGCGCTCATTTCCCGTCTCACGGAAATCGAAAAAGTAACAGTACCTATCGAAAAACACCGCAAGGACGCTTACCGCGAGGCTATCCGCGAGGGCGATCCCGAAGGCTTTGTAAAGATCATCAAGACCGTCCGCGCCCGCCGCGAGCTTTTCAGAAAGACACGCCGCCGCGTCCCCGATCTTGATAACGATTTTGAATTCACCGCAAAAACCTGTCTCTACGGCGAGCTTTCCACCGTCCTCGGCATTGCCCGCGAAGAAATCCACCAAATCGTTTCGGAAGC
>JAGBYM010000147.1 GCA_017628755.1 Clostridia bacterium
AATCTGTTGTCACTGACTTCGGTGGTCCGAATCCACAATCCCCCACCAACAAAAAGTCCTGACACTCGTGTCAGGTCTTTTTGTTGCCGGATGGTGGATTCGGAGAAACTCGCCGGGGGGCGAGTTTCGGACTTATGCTGTGTTCGCACTCCGACAGGTGCGAGAAGTGCATTGGCAGATTTTGTGCCCAATTAACCATCCCCCAAGCACTGCATTCGCAGTGCTTTTTTGTTGCCGGATGGTGGATTCGGAGAAACTCGCCGGGGGCGAGTTTCGGACTTATGCTGTGTTCGCACTCCGACAGGTGCGAGAAGTGCATTGGCAGATTTTGTGCTCAACTAACCATCCCAAAAAAGTTGCCAACCACTTGAAAAAACCGTGCATTCGTGCTATAATAATAAAAACATCCCGAAAAGAGGAAAAGCACTATGAGCAAATTAACAGCCGAAGACATCCTGCGCGTAAAAGGTCTCGGATGTCTCAAGGACAAGAGATTTGACGACGTTTTCAACGTCCGCGTAATTACCCGCAACGGTAAGATCACATCCGATGAGCACCGCGCCATCGCAGAAGCCGCAGACAGATTCGGAAGCGGCGAAGCGGCAATGACCACCCGTCTCTCTATCGAGATCCAGGGTGTAAAATACGAAAACATCGACCCTATGATAGAATTCCTCGCCTCACACGGTCTTGAGACCGGTGGCACGGGTCCTCTCGTTCGCCCCATCGTTTCCTGCAAGGGAACGACCTGCCGTTTCGGTCTGATCGATACATACGGTCTCAGCGAAAAGATCCACGAGCGTTTTTATAAGGGTTTCCATGACGTCAAGCTGCCGCACAAGTTCAAGATCGCGGTCGGCGGATGCCCCAACAACTGTGTAAAGCCCGATCTCAACGACCTCGGCATCATCGGTCAGCGTATTCCCGAGCACGATATCGAAAAGTGCCGCGGCTGCAAGAAATGTCAGGTTGAAGCCGCTTGTCCCGTCGGCGCGGCAGTACTCGTTGACGGCAAGCTCAAGGTAGATCCCGAGCTCTGCAACAAATGCGGACGCTGCAAGAATACCTGCCCCTTCGGAGTCACCTCCAGCTATGTCAGCGGATACAAGATCTGCATTGGCGGCAGATGGGGCAAGAGAACCGCGCAGGGAATCCCGCTTTCCAAGCTCTTCACATCTGAGGAAGACGTTCTCGACGTCATCGAGCGCACTATTCTCTTCTACCGCGAGGAAGGCATTCCCGGCGAACGCTTCGCCGACACGATCAACCGCCTCGGATTCGAATACGTTGAGAGCAAAATCGTAAAGTAAGTGACCGGTGAAAGGTAAAAATCCGAGCCTGAACAGCTCGGATTTTTCATTTTATTAAACACTCAGATTATGACGGAATCCGCCCGGGCGGGAGACATCCTGCTCGGCGGTCTTTTTATTGAACGCGAGAAGCTTGATGTTCTTGTCAACTGTATTTTTATAAATAACTTCCATATCGTTATACTGCGGCTGACTCATCTGAACGGCATAAAGTCCCTGTAGGCTGCAAAGCATTTCGATATAGTGATCACCTCTGCCGCAAAAATGCACCGCTCCGCCGTATTTTGCAAGCAATTCACCGTCATAAGGCAACGCAAATTCTCTGTAAAACTCGGGCGAGAGATTCATGGCGCTGTCGTTGCGAAGCATGATCGCGCCTCTGTGCCAAAGAAATCCCCAATGAAGATTCATTTCTCCGCTCGGCGGGAAAAGCTTGAACCACTTTCCAATAAACTCGGTGTAGGTATCGGTCACAAGGCGGAGCATCGCGTGGACGAGCTCGGGCTCGTCATACATCGCATAAAAGATCTCCCCGCCCCAAAGAAGCTCGCAGATATCGAGCGGACCCTGGAGGTCGGGATGATATACGTTAACGTACTTTTTGATTTTGGGGTATTTCTCAAACACCTCGGCACAAAGCTCGCCAAATTCAAATACGTTCTTGCCAAATCCGCAGGAGAGATCGGGCATCCCCGCCTCAACCTTTTCGCGTATCAGCTCGGTGTCATTAAACGCTCTCGTGGTCGGGAGCGTGTTCGTGTGTCTCGGCATAACGAATATTTCCGCACCGAAAAGCGAGCTCAGAATACCCGTGCCGTAGTTTGCGCGAACGCAGAGATTTCCCTTTTTCTTTCCCAGCGCGGACGAAACATCCTGAAGCTGATGGCGAAGCATATTGTCATAACTTTCGAGAGCATCGTTGATGTTGTCGATCCTCGGAATATCGACCGCCGGCGCGGAGCATTTCTTTCGAATGGGTTCAAAAATATCACCGTCGAATCTGTCATACAAAAAATCGCGCCACTGATTTACATAATCCTCTTCGGTTTCGGGATCTATACGCGCTTCGATATCTTCAAGAAGCGCGAGAGTTTCTTTGCTTAGTTTCATATTTTATCTCCCTTCATCATCCACTCTATCGCCTTTTCGACCCAAGTGTCCCAGAAATCCCAGTTGTGAACACCGGGACCTTCGTCATAGGTGTAATCGAAATCGGTGTTCCGCATGAAGTCGCGGAAGGTGACGTTGAGCGGGTAAAGCGAATCCTCTGTGCCGCAACAAGAGTAGATTCTCGGCTTTTCGGTCTCCTTCGGGAAGTTTTCGGTGAGCCACATGATGTCGGCGTCGCAATTTTTGACGTTTTCCTTGAAATCGTCACCCCAAACCATTCTCGCCTCGTGCGTCCACGAACAGACCTGCAGACGGCTGACGATGTCGACAACGCCCGAAAGGCTTGCCGCCGCAGAATAGAGATCGGGGCGCATAAGGGCCGTATGAAGCGCGCCGTAGCCTCCCATCGAAAGTCCGCAGATGAAATTATCCTCGCGGCGGGCGCTGAAGCGGAAGGTCTTGCGGACAAACGCCACAAGCTCATCGGTCAGAAAATCAAAGAACCGCTTGCCGTAGACCATGTTGGTGTAATAGCTGTTTTCTCCGTCGGGGCAGACAACGGCAATCTTATATGCGTTCGCGTAACGCTCGATGCCCGTGCGACGGCACCAGCACGAGTGGTTATCGTACATACCGTGCAAAAGCCAGAGCACGGGGATATTTTCCTGATCGCAGTTTTCGGGTATTATCACGTTCAGCGAAGTTTCGTGATTAAGGCATTTTGATCTGAAGGTAACGTGAAAGAGTGCCATGGCGCACCTCCGATTTTTCTTTAATTATAGCACGGAAAAAGCATTGTTGTCAATACGGGGATTGAAAAAAGGAATCATTTGTGCTATAATATATTTATTATTTTATCGGGAGCTCACATCATGTCCGACTACAAGAAATACGAAAAATCTTTTATCAATTACGCCCACCGCGGCGCATCCGAATATCTGCCCGAGAACACTCTTCTCTCCTTCTACACCGGCGTCTTTATGCAGGCAAACGGCATCGAGACCGACGTCCGCCGCACCCAAGACGGCGTTCTCGTTCTTTTCCACGACAACACCCTTGAGCGCGTGACGGGTGATCCGCGTTCCGTTGAGGAATGCACTCTCGCCGAGCTTATGGAGCTTGACGTAAAAAAGGACGGTTACGCCGACAAGATCGTAGTTTTTGAAGATTTCCTTGCAAAGTTCGCCTTCCGCGACATTATTTTCGCGATTGAACTCAAGGGCGCGGGCGTCGAAGAAGCGACCGCCGACCTTCTGCGCAAGTACGGAATGGTCAACAAAACCGTTGTCACATCCTTTAATTTCAATTACCTCAAGAAATTCCACGCATACGCGCCCGAATTCGAATTCGGACTTCTGACCAAGGAAGTGACCCCCGAGCTTGAAGCCGAGCTTCTCTTCCTCGGCGCGACCGAGATCTGTCCCCTCGCAACTCTCATGACCGCAGAGGACGTTGAACGTTGGCACAAAATGGGCTTCCGCGTCCGCGCCTGGGGAGTCAAGAACGAAGAAATCATGAAATTCGCTTATGACGCCGGCGTTGACGGAATGACTTGCAACTTCCCCGATAAATTGTATGAGTATATAAACGCAAAATGCTAAATGCAAAATAAAGGTAAAAACCGCCCGAAAATCGGGCGGTTTTTGTATTATTTATCACTTCACTTCCGCGCCAAAGGGGCAGAAGGCGAGTGTCATAAGCTTGAAGCCCTGAAGGCCGAAGGGGATTCCAACGACCGTCATACAGCAGATGAGGCTTGCGAAGAAATATCCGACGGCAAGCTCCCAGCCTGCGAGGATCATCCAGACCAGATTTGCGATCGGATGCTTCTCAAAGTGGACGACCACAGTTTTTCCGAAGGGAGCAAAGGTAAGCTTTGCCGCCTTGAAACACTGCGCTCCAAGCGGAATGCCGATAATGGTGATGGACAGTAACACTCCCGCCAACAGCCAATAAAGCGAAGTAAAAATTCCTCCGAGCAGGATCCAGATAAGATTACCCAGGCAAGACATACCGTCACCCCTTCTTTACGCCAGAAGCGAAAGGATCTTATCCTTTTTGCAATAACCAACGTTCTTTGCGGTCTCCTGTCCGTTCTTGAACACGATAACTGCGGGAATTGCGTTGATCGAGAAAGCGTTTGCGAGCTCGCCTTCCTCGTCTACGTTGATCTTGCCGATCTTGATCTTGCCTTCAAGCTCTGCGTCAACCGCTTCGAGCTCGGGCGCGAGCATCTTGCAGGGTCCGCACCAATCGGCGTAGAAATCGACGATAACGGGGATATCCGCCTGCAGAACCTCTTCATCGAAGTTTTCAAGTGTGATCTTAACTTCCATTGTCTTATCCTTTCGGCTTATAGTAAAGCATACAGTGGCAGAATCCCTCAAATTCGGGATCAGCCATCTGCTCGCGGAATTCGCGGCAGATGCATTTGGTGTCCTCGCTCTGCTCGCGGCGGCAGGGGCAATAGCCCCCGCGCTGCTTGAGTCCTTCGCGGACGATCTTTACCATCTCCGCATCGGGGTTAAGCTGAATTTTTGCAGCCATTATTTCTTGAATCTCTTACCGGTCTCGTTGAGGTAGGTGCACATTGCGAGAGTCCAGTCTGTCTGGATAATATCGTATCCGCGGTCAGCGAGCCAGCCCCAGCCGTAATCGGGAGATACGGTGAAGGAGGTATCGTCGGAATGTCCTGCAGCAAGCTGGGACTTGTAGTTGTAAATGATTGCGTTTGCCCAAACGAGCTTGTTGTCTGCATGGAGCTTGTCGATAAATGCGGTAGAGCCAACGCCCTCGTTTTCATCGGTGAATACGACCTCACAGCCAACGTAGTTGATGTTGCGGCGCATCATTTCCTCGTGGATGCCGTCGTCCTTCTTTACGATGGGAAGGTAGTAAACCTCGGGAGCGTATTCCTCAACGATATCAAGGATCTCGGTCTTGGGAGAAGACTTAACAACGATCTGATCGAGCATTCCGTGTGCGCGGATAGCGTCGGAGATCTCCTTGGGATGCTCCCAGAACTTATCAACGTTTATGTAGCATCTGTCCTTGAAGGTATCGAGGACCTCGTCAAAGGTGCAAAGGCCGAACTGGGTGTAGTCGCGGTCGTAGTTAACGTAGCGAAGCTTGCGGATCTCCTCGTCGGTGAGCTGAGGAAGGGACACCTTGCCCTCGGTGCCGAGGAAATTGAGGTGGCGGTACTCCATCTTGGGGTGGAGGATCCAGAGTGTGCCGTCAGCCGACTTGTTAAGGTCGACCTCGATCATGTCCGCGCCGTGGCGAACGGCGATCTCGTAAGCCGCCATAGTGTTGCAGGGGATGTTACCTCCGCACTCGCCGCGGTGTGCGGCAACGATGATGCGCTCGGAAGCGTCTTTCATAAGATTGAATGCCATTTTAAAATACTCCTTTTGTGTTAGGATTTTGTTTATGACTATATTGTACCACAAAAATCCCCGCTTGTCACCACTTTTTTAAAAAATCATAAAATTTATTTTATTGATGAATCAAGATTTTTATTGCGGGGTAATAAAAAGAGCTGATTCATAATCTGAAGCAGCTATTAAAATAACGAAAAAAGCGT
>JAGBYM010000148.1 GCA_017628755.1 Clostridia bacterium
CCAGTTGTTCCGCCAGGAGCACAGCTGGGTAGCTGCGTGCGGTTTTGATAAACGCTGAAGGCATCTAAGCGTGAAACATGCTTCAAGATTAGATATCCCATCATTTATTGAGTAAGGTCACTTGTAGACTACAAGTTCGATAGGTCGGAGGTGTAAGCACAGTAATGTGTTCAGCTGACCGATACTAATAGACCGAGGGCTTGAACCTCATAAGGTTCAATCACATCAATTTCTTGAGTTTCTCTTACACTCTATACTTTATTCGGTTTTCAAAGAATAGGTCAATAAGAAAAAGGAACGGTTAGTGCCGTTCCTTTTTTCGTATATTGTAATTTTCTACTTGACATAAACGTGATTTTGTAGTATAATAAAGTGATATAATATTTATATATAATCGAGTAATATTGCTATGAGTGAATGTATTAAAAGACAAGCTTCTTTGCCGCTTCCCGAGGGCAGAGAAGTGTATACAAATAAAGTACTTGCCGTCGTTGGTGAACTCGGTCTCAAATGCTTTGTGCAGACTTTCGGATGCCAGCAGAATGAGGCAGACAGTGAACGAATTGCCGGCATGGCGGTTGCAATGGGATACACATTGACCGCTGAACCCAATGAAGCTGATCTGATCGTTGTAAACACATGTGCTGTGCGCGAGCATGCCGAGAAAAAGGCGCTTTCGCTGATCGGTCAGTACAAGCATTGTAAATCAAATAAAAAAGAACTTGTGATTGCGGTTTGCGGATGTATGCCATCTCAGCAGCATCGCGCCGATGAGATCAAGCATAAATATCCTTACGTTGATTTTACATTCGGAACGTCCGATCTGTATATGTTCCCTGAACTTCTTTACAGACGCCTTTCGGGTGCAAAGAGAACTTTCGTTATTCCCGAGGACAAGCCGCCCGTAGTCGAGGATATCCCCGTAGTGCGCGAAAGCAATTATCGTGCGTGGGTCAGCATTATGTACGGTTGCAATAATTTCTGCTCTTACTGCATCGTTCCTTACGTTCGCGGAAGAGAGAGAAGTCGCCATCCCGATGCTATTGAAGCCGAAGTTCGCGAGCTCATCGCAAGCGGTTATAAGGATATCACGCTTCTCGGTCAGAATGTCAATTCTTACGGTAGAGGATGCGATTTTGATTGCGACTTTGCTGATCTTCTTGAGCGTCTCGCTTCAATTGAAGGTGATTACAAACTCCACTTCATGACGAGCCATCCCAAGGACGCAACGAAAAAGCTCGTTGACGTTATGGCGAGAAATGATCGTATTGCGCGACAGTTCCATCTGCCGCTTCAGTCGGGGTCTAACGAGGTTCTTGACGTCATGAATCGCAGATATACCGCAGAGAAGTATCTTGAAATTCTTGACTATATTAAAGAAAAACTCCCCGACGTTACTCTTTCGACCGATATAATCGTCGGTTTTCCCGGAGAGACCGAAGAGGATTTCCAAAAGACACTTGATATTCTTTCGTACGTTAAGTACGATATGGTATTCTCATTCATTTATTCCCCCAGAAGCGGTACACCCGCCGCGAAGATGGAAAATTCAATTACGGATGAGATAAAATCCGACAGAATGCGCCGTCTTCTCGATCTTCAGACCGAGATTGCAAGTGAGTTGAATGCCAAGTGCATTGACAAGACTTACCGCGTTATCTGTCAGGGAAAGAGCAAGAATAACGAGGGAATGCTTGAGGGACGTACCGAGGGCAACAAGATAGTGCTCTTTGCATCGGATACGGCACGCGAGGGTGATTACGTAAAAGTAAAAGTTACCAAAACACAGCCTTATGCACTTTTCGGCGAGGTTGTCAAATAAGATTTATATTTGAAAGGAATTATATAAAATGGAAAAAGCACAGATTCTTGAGCTTGCTGCAACCATCGGCAAGGAAGTTAAAGAAAGCGACCTTATGAAGGCATATGAGAAAGCAGAAGCTGCATACGTTGCAGACGAAGCTCTTCAGGATAAAATCCGAGAATACTCTGTACAGCAGCAGCTCCTTGCTGAGGAAAATACCAAATCCGAGCCCAATGCTTTCATTATCGAAACGATTCAGGGCAGACTCCAGGGACTTTACGGTGAGATCACCGCTTCAAAGACCTTTGTTGAGTTCAGCGAAAAGCAGGATCAGGTGCGAGAGCTTCTCACTCAGATCAACAACGTAATGATGCAGCAGATCACGGGCGAAGATCCTTCTGCTTGCACACACGATTGCACTACCTGCCACGGCTGCCACTAAAATCTAACGTTTAAGAAATGAGAGGTGTTGCATTATGACTCCTATGATGCAGCAATATTTTGAAATAAAGAATCAATATGAGGGCTACCTCTTGTTTTACCGTCTCGGTGACTTTTACGAGATGTTCTTTGACGATGCCCTCACAGCTTCGCGTGAGCTTGAGCTTACGCTGACCGGACGCGATTGCGGAGAACCCGAGCGAGCTCCTATGTGCGGAGTGCCTTTTCACAGCGCGGAAGGCTATATTGCCAAGCTTATTGATAAAGGATATAAAGTCGCTATTTGCGAGCAGGTTGAAGATCCGGCTACCGCAAAGGGACTTGTCAAGCGTGATGTTGTCCGTATAATTACTCCCGGAACCGTTATCGAACCGCAGATGCTTACAGAAGGCTCGAACAACTTCCTGTGTTCTCTCTGCATTGCAGAAAATGGCGTTGGCATCTGCTTTGCTGATATTTCCACAGGACAGATCTACGCTACCGATTTCTCGGGAAAGAATTGTATAGCCGAGATCCGCAATGAGCTCGCAACCTATTCGCCGAGTGAAATCTTATTGAATATTCCGCTGAAAAATCAGCCTATGCTTGAGGAATATATCAGATATCACCTCGGCTCGATGATCGAGGACACACAGCCGCATTTCTTTGAGCCGATTACAGCTGCTAAGAAGGCAGAAGAACAGTTCGAGGGAATCCTCAAAGACGAGGACCGCTCGAGAAAAGAACTTATTTCTGCTCTTGGAGCGCTTATCGCGTATATCTCCGTCACCCAGAAATCCGATATTTCCTATATTAAAGATCTCAATATTTATGAAAACGGTAAATATATGCAGATCGACTATTCGACCAGACGTAATCTTGAGCTTACCGAAACAATGCGTTCAAAGGAGAAGAAGGGCTCGCTTTTGTGGGTTCTTGATAAGACCAAGAGTGCGGCGGGCGCAAGAATGCTCAAATTCTGGATAGAGCATCCGCTTCTGAACGTTGCGGAGATACTAAAGCGTCAGAACGCTGTAACCGAACTCTTTGAAAACTATATGATCAGGGAAGATATTTCGGATCTTATGGAATCGGTGCTCGACCTCGAGCGTCTGATTGCGCGTGTAGTTTACGGAAGCGCAAACGCACGAGATCTCCGTGCGATCTGCTCAACTCTTTCGGTTGTACCAAAGATCAAAGAGATACTTGCAGAGTGCAGTGGTGCAGAGCTTGTGTCACTTACCAAACAACTCGACGGTCTTGAGGATCTTACCTCACTTATTGACCGAGCGATTAAAGCCGATCCTCCTTTTTCCGTACGTGAAGGAGGAATGATCGCTGACGGATATAATAAGGACGTAGATGAACTCAGAAAAATCCTTGACGGCGGCGAAGACTGGCTTAAGGAGATCGCTGAGCGCGAGCGCGAGGCAACAGGAATCAAGACTCTGAGAATCGGAAACAACAGAGTTTTCGGTTACTATATTGAGGTATCAAAATCCTTTATGGATCAGGTTCCTCCTCATTATATTCGCAAACAGACTCTCGCAAACGGCGAGAGATACATAACAGAGGAGCTTAAAAAGATCGAAACAACAGTTCTTGGTGCGGGAGACAGACTTTCGGCACTTGAATACGATCTTTTCTCCGAGATCCGAAATACAGTTGCTGCGGCTTCTGCAAGGATTCAGGCTACGGCTTCAATGCTTGCAAAGCTTGACGTATACTGCTCGCTTGCATCGGTAGCGGCAAAGAACAACTTTACTTGCCCGATGATCAACGACCGAAAGATGATCGATATCCGTGACGGACGCCATCCTGTCGTTGAACTCTTTGTTAAGGACTCTTATTTTGTTCCTAACGATACTCATCTCGATATGCAAAATTCAAGAGTTATGATTATCACGGGACCGAATATGGCAGGTAAATCGACTTATATGCGACAGGTTGCGCTGATCAGTATCATGATGCAGATTGGTTCGTTCGTACCGGCAGCAAGCGCAGATCTTTGTGTTGTTGACCGCGTATTTACGCGTGTAGGCGCATCCGATGATCTTGCTTCGGGACAGTCAACCTTTATGCTTGAAATGACCGAAGTTGCAACTATACTTAGAAACGCAACCAAGAACAGCCTTATTATCTACGACGAGGTTGGACGCGGTACTTCTACCTTTGACGGTATGAGCATCGCACGCGCGATCGTCGAGTATACTCAAAGCAAAAAAGTTGGTGCAAAGACACTTTTCGCTACTCACTACCATGAGCTTACCGCGCTTGCGGACGAGCTTGACGGTGTTGTAAATTATAATATTGCCGCACGTAAACGCGGCGATAATATCGTATTTTTACGCAAGATCGTTCCGGGCGGTACTGATGACAGCTACGGAATTGAGGTTGCAAAGCTTGCGGGAATCCCCAATGAAGTTATTTCCCGCGCAAAGGTCATTCTTGCGGAAACCGAGGCACGTGCCCGCGCAATGAATGACAAAGAGATCGAGATCGACGATATCGAAATTACACTTGACGACTGTATCAACGACAGCGTCATTGACGATATCCGTGCGGCTGATCTCAACAATATGTCTCCTTTTGAAGCCATGGCGCTTCTTAACGAGCTTCAGAAAAAATTAAAGTAAAACGGTAGGAAAAATGGGCAAGATCAACGTATTGAGTTTTGAAGTTGCCAACCTTATTGCCGCCGGCGAGGTCGTCGACAGACCTGCATCGGTAATAAAAGAGTTGGTTGAAAATTCAATAGACGCGGGCGCTGACAGAATAACTGTCGAAATTCAGCGCGGAGGCGTGCTTTTTATGCGCGTCTCGGATAACGGCTCGGGAATCGAACCCGAAGATCTTCCCATTGCTGTCCGCCGTCATGCAACGAGCAAAATAAAGGATGCAAATGACCTTGAAGCGATCATGACCCTCGGTTTCAGAGGAGAAGCGCTTGCCGCGATCTGCTCGGTTGCAGATGTAAGAATTATCTCTAAAACACGAGGAAGAGAACTCGGCGCATTTATCGAGATACATTCGGGAAGAGCGAGTGCTGTCAGTGAACGCGGAGCTTCCGAAGGAACCACGATAATAGTCGAAAATCTCTTCGCAAACGTCCCCGCAAGACTTAAATTCCTTAAGCGCGATATCACCGAAGGAATGGCGGTCTGCTCGGTTCTTGAAAAGATCGCACTGTCGCATCCCGAAATTGCTTTCAAGCTTATTTCCGATGGGAGTGTTAAGCTCGATACAAGCGGCGACGGCAACCGCAGATCTGCGATCCGATGCGTTTACGGCAAGGATATTGCCAAGAATATGATTGAGATCGACGGTGAACGCGACGGTGTCAAGGTTTCGGGATTCATCACAGCACCGGCATCTCCCCGTGCAAACAGAAATTATCAGAACTTCTTTATTAACGGAAGATATATCAAAACCAAGACGGGTATGGCTGCAATTGAGCAGGCATATACTTCCTATATCCCGCCCGAAAAATTTCCCGGATGCGTTATTTATATTGATATAGCACCCAATGCAGTTGACGTAAACGTGCATCCCGGCAAGCTTGAGGTCAAATTCTCAAACGAGCGTCCCGTCTTCGATGCAATATATCATTCTGTCAGAACAGCACTTGCTGAAAATACCGAGCGTCCCGAGATCAATGATCTCGAAGGAAGAAAGACTTCTTTCACAAGCACTAACGCGTGGAAGCCGTCCGCAAACCTAGCGTTCGCTCCCGTCAATGACAGAGCGCTTGAACCTCGTTCCCCTTATACTCAAATACATATATCCGAATCTCAGCATACGGAAACCGCGCCTCAGCCGGCGACACCTCCTGCTCAGGCTCCGGCACCGAAACCGTTCAATGAACCTTGTTTCCGTTCCATGCCTAACTATAAGGCTATAGAAGAAGTAAGTTCCGTTGAACCCATTAAGACTGAAGAAGTGATTCACGAAGTTCCGCGGATCGAAGAACCAACCGATCCGATTCCGATCGTACAAACTCCCGCGGTATCACACGGAGCGTTCTACAGACTTATCGGTGAGGTGTTTAATTCATATATAATAGTCGAAACCGATAAGAACATGCTTATGATTGATAAGCATGCGGCACATGAGCGTCTGATTTTCGAGTCACTCAAACGTGCGCTTAAAACCCAAAACCGCGATACACAGCTTATGGCGGTTCCGCTTGAAGTTATGCTCATGAGCGATGAAATTGCGGCACTTGAAGAATACCGCACACATATTGAAGGCGTGGGATTCGGATTCAATACCGCACGTAATACGGTTTATATAACCGAAATACCGTCATCGGTCACTGTCAATACGGCAACTTCCATGTTTGAAGCTTTTGCTGATTCTATCAAAAAAGGATCGGGCGTAGAACTGACTGCCGATCTGATATTTGAAAAGGCTCTTTATCAGGCATCCTGCAAGGCGGCGATAAAAGCGGGTAGAGTATATCCGGAGGGATATGCCGAATGGCTCGTCCGAGAGCTTAAAGCCAATCCCGAAGTAATCTGCTGTCCCCACGGAAGACCGATTGCTATAGAAATTACCAAAAATACAATAGACCATTTATTTAAGAGGATTTAAAATGTTTGAATTACTGAAACAGGAAGGCCGCGCGCGCCGCGGAATATTCCACACCGTACACGGCGATATCCAGACTCCAGTCTTTATGAACGTAGGTACATGCGCTGCAGTTAAGGGCGGTATCTCGTCCGAGGACCTTCGCGAAGTTCGCTGTCAGGTTGAGCTTTCCAATACCTATCATCTTCATATCCGTCCCGGAGATAAGCTGATCTATGAGCTCGGCGGTCTTCATAAGTTTATGAATTGGGACGGTCCTATTCTCACAGACAGCGGCGGATTCCAGGTATTTTCGCTTTCTCAGCTTCGTAAGATAACCGAGGAAGGCGTAAAGTTCGCCTCCCACGTTGACGGAAAGCGAATTTTCATGGGTCCCGAGGAAAGCATGCAGATCCAGTCCCACCTCGGTTCTACTATCGCTATGGCTTTCGACGAGTGTGTAGAGAACCCCGCGCCCTATAAGTACGTCAAGCAGTCTGCTGAGAGAACAGTCCGCTGGCTCGTCAGATGTAAGGAAGAGATGGCAAGACTCAATTCGCTTCCAGATACAGTAAACCCCAATCAGCTTCTTTTCGGTATCAATCAGGGCGGAACGTACGAGGATCTCCGCATTGAAAATATGAAGCAGATCGCAGAACTTGATCTTGACGGTTACGCTATCGGCGGTCTTGCAGTCGGTGAGGCAACCGAGGATATGTACCGCATCATCGACGCAGTTGAGCCTCATATGCCCAAGGATAAGGTAAGATATCTCATGGGTGTTGGCACACCGCTCAATATCATTGAAGCTGTACGCAGAGGCGTTGACTTCTTTGACTGCGTAATGCCCAGCCGTAACGCACGCCACGGCAATCTCTTTACCTGGAAGGGTAAGATCAACCTTCTCAACGAAAGATTTGCTAAGGATGACAGACCCATCGATCCCGACTGTCAGTGTCCCGCATGCCGTCTATACAGTCGCGCATACATCAGACACCTCTTCAAGGCAAAAGAAAGCCTCGGAATGCGTCTTGCTGTTCTTCATAACCTTTATTTCTACAACGAGCTTATGGAAAAGATCCGCGAAGCACTTGACGAGGGCAGATACGAAGAGTTCTATCAGCATTATGTCAAGATCCTCGGCGAGAGAGTAGGGGAGTAATACAGTCAAGGCGTTTAACGAACTGATGGCGAATATATGTCGCCAAAAAACAGGTTCTGATTATTCTTGTCACCCTAGAATAATTGTTACAATTAACCACTTGCCAAAACTCGCTGAATATAGTATAATATATGTAAAATGAAAGGAGGGTAAATATGTTATCGGCAACCAAGAACTTTTTCTTGACCTTTCTTATTGCACTAGTGATCTTCGCAATGATCGCATATATGCTTGTCGGACTGGTTCTCAATAATCTTCTCGGTACGGGTGAAGAAACGACTGTACCACCTGAAGATACCGCAAGCGGACCTGAAGACAACGATCCCGGAAGTATCGGCATACAGTTCGCAAACACCGGCGAATCATTTAATATATTATTGATCGGTACAGATTACCGTCCCTCCGAATTCGTTGATTACGATCCCGAAATGCTCGAACGCCTTTACGGTATCGTAAAGGAGGAAGTTACCGCTGCACCGACTCCCTCTGATATCGCCCCGAAGCCGGGAGCTGTAGTATCCGATGAAAAATTCCAGAGCCCTGACGGCATTGTTGCCGACGACGGTAGCCTGATCTTCTCTGGAGGCTTCTATAACATCGACTACAGAATTATTGAAACAGACGCACTTGTGCTTCTTCGCGCAGATAAAGAACGTGAGCAGTTCACGATAACTGTTTTTCCGACAGACGCTTACGTCGATATGAATGGCAGATATTTCAAGCTTTCCGAGATCTACGGAAGATACGGCATTGACGTTCTGCTTGATAAGATCTACGCTATGACCGGCATGACGATCGATCATCACGCAATCATCTCGATGACCGATTTCCCGCAGCTTGTCGATACCCTTGGCGGAATTACATACAACGTTCCCTTTGATATGAAATACGTTGACCACGCAGGCGGTATTGATATCGACCTCAAGAAAGGCGCACAGCGCCTGGATGGAGAGGGCGTTCTCGACTTGTTAATGTTTGATAACTACACCGATGGCGGTTCAAGATCAAAAACCACCGTTGAGGTAATGAAAAAGTTTATTACCACGTTTGTTTCCATAACAAACTACAACCGCGCTCCCGATGTGTTCGCAAAGCTTGAAGCTTTGGCTGACACAGACTTCACACTTAACGATTTCAAAAACAATCTTGATCTTATCTTCAAATATGCTCATAACAACCGCGAAGTTGCGGTGGTTTTGAAGCAAATGACGGTCGGTAATACCGAACTTACTGTCATAGATGAAGTTAAGACCTGCGATATATTCGCCTCATACAAGAGAATTTATAATTAAAAAAGAGGATATAAAAATGGACAACAACGCAAAAACCATGGACAAAATCGTGGCTCTGTGTAAGAACCGCGGCTTCATTTTCCCCGGCTCCGAAATTTACGGCGGCCTTGCAAACACCTGGGACTACGGACCTCTCGGCGTTGAGCTGAAGAACAACGTAAAGAAGGCTTGGTGGAAGAAATTCGTTCAGGAGAACAAGTACAACGTCGGTCTTGACGCCGCTATTCTCATGAACCCCCAGACTTGGGTTGCTTCGGGACACCTTGCAGGCTTCTCGGATCCCCTTATGGACTGCCGTGAGTGCCACGAAAGATTCCGCGCTGACAAGCTTATCGAAGATTGGTGCGCAGAGAACAGCTTCGAGCTTCCCAAGCCCATCGACGCTTTCACTCATGCAGAGATGAAGGAGTTTGTTGAAGAGCACAACATCCTTTGCCCCACCTGCGGCAAGCACAA
>JAGBYM010000149.1 GCA_017628755.1 Clostridia bacterium
CTTACGGTTTCAAAATCCAAGCTTGAAGCCAAAGGTATAAAATCGGTGCGCTCAAGAGTGGTCAATCTGACCGAGCTTGTCCCCGAAATCACGGTTGAGGACTTTGAGAGCGCGCTTGTCTCCGTCTTCGCGCCCGACTCGGTGCTTCCTATGCCCGATGAAAAGCTCTACCTCGACCGCGCGGAATTTCTCTCCTCTCGCGAGTGGCTTCTTGGAGAAGATCCCGAATTTTCCGATGAGATCACCTGCAAAACCGATGAGGGCGAGTTTACACTGCACCTCGACGTCAAGCACGGCATCGTCAAAGCCTGCGTGATCTATACCGATTCCCTTGACACCGAAGCGGCGGAAAAAATTTCCGCAAAGGTTGTGGGAAAAAGGTTTGAGGAAGTGACTGAGGAATGGCAAAGTTAAGGTGAATTTCCGCAAGCGGAGATTTTCTGACACTCTGCACTTTGCCCTTTGCACTTTGCACTATATTAATTTTTTGGAGCACAAAATGGACTTCACTAACCTCAAAAACTTCATCGACACTCTTCCCGCCTACGGCATTCCGTCGTCGGACGTCATCGTTTACCACGATCACAAGGAGCTTTGGCGTCACTCGGTCGGCGAGCCTCTGCGCGGGGACGAGCTTTACTATATGTATTCCTGCACAAAGGTTGTAAGCTGCATTGCGGCGCTTCAGCTTTTCGAGCAGGGAAAATTCCTTATGAAGGATCCGATTTCGAACTATCTCCCCGAATTTGACGAGCTTTACGTCAAAAAAGGCAGCTTTTCGGTCGCCTGCGAAACGCCAATCACCTTCCGCCATCTTTTCACGATGACAGCGGGACTCAATTACGACCTGACCGCCGCACCTCTGCGCGAGGTTGTTGAACGCACCGACGGACGTGCGCCGACACGTGAGCTGATCGCGGCGCTCGCGCGCGTGCCCCTTGATTTCGAGCCCGGAACGCAATTCCAGTACAGCCTCTGCCACGATGTTCTCGCTTGCCTCGTCGAGGTCATTTCGGGCATGAAATTCGGCGAATACTGCAAAAAGTACATCTTCGAGCCCTGCGGCATGGCAGATTCGACCTTTATTGCGACCGACGCCGTCCGCGCGCGTATGGCTCCGCAGTACCGCTACAACGACGCGCGCAAAAAGGCACTCAGGGTCGAGCTTGTCAATCCTTACGTACCCGGCACCGAATACGAAAGCGGCGGCGCGGGACTCATTTCCTCTGTCAACGACTTCATTAAATTCACCGATGCCCTTGCCTGCGGCGGTGTAAGCTACCTTGGCAACCGTATCATTTCCGAAAACACGCTCCGTATGATGCGAACAAACTGCATCACCGACGAAATGAAGGTGGCCTATCACAAAAAATGGCCCGTCCTTGACGGCTTCGGCTACGGTTTCGGCGTCAGATGCGAGCCCGATCTTTCATACGGAATCATGGCGTCGCCCGCCGAATTCGGCTGGCACGGCGCGGCGGGCTCGTTTATGATCATCGATCCATCCACCCACACTTCCCTTTTCTACGCTCAGCATATGCTCAACAATAAAGAACGATACGTTCACCCGAGAATAAGACATACTTTTTATTCGGGGTTCTGAATGTAAATTTCCGCAAGCAAAAATTATAATAAATTATTTTTCGCCTCGGCGAAAAATTTCCTTCATTTTGCCGCAGGCAAATAATCATTCTGCGAAGCAGATAATCATTCCGCCATAGGCGGATTATCATTCGCGCTTTGCGCGATAAACAAAAGGAGTATCACTATGAATCAAGTATTCCCGATGGGCTTTTGGGGCACCCAGGCTATTGATGACGTCCCGCTTTCCGACGTTACCGATTGGGCAGCGTGCGGAATGACTCTTACAGTTGCACCGCATTACTCCCCCGACCCCGAGCGCAAGAAAAAGCTTATCGCTCTTCTTGACGAATGCCACGCTCACGGCATCCGCCTCATTCTCTCCGACAGCCGCACCACCTGGCGCGGAGCTTCTACCGATCCAGAAGGATACCGCGCACGCGTTGCCGAAGCTGTTGCCGATTTTGGCGACCATCCCGCCGTTTTCGGATTCCACCTCGGTGACGAGCCGATGCACCAAAGCTTTGACGATATCAGAGCGGCGGCAAAGATACAGCTCGAGCTTGCTCCTCATCTGATTCCCTATCTCAATCATTTCCCCGGTTGGCCGGGACATATGCCTCTTTGGGGCTGCGAGAGCTTTGAGGAATGGACTCACAAGGTTATTCCGAGCCTCGGAGTTCCGCTGATCTCCTTTGATAACTATACTCAAATGAATCCCTTTGGTGACGGCAAGGGCGTGGACGATTATTACACAAGTCTGCGCGTATATTCCGAGGCGGCGGCTGTGATGAACGTTCCGTTCTGGAGCATTGTACTTTCGGTAGGCCATTTCCGTTACCGTTGCCCGAATGAGGACGACATCCGCTGGCAGCTCAATACTTCGGTTATGCACGGCGCAAAGGGCATAATCTGGTTCTACTACCGTATGACCCGCTCGCATATCAACTACCGCAACGCGCCCGTCAACGAGCTTGGCGAGAAAACCGAGACTTGGACCTGGCTTTCGCGTCAGCTCCGCCTCTTCCACAAGACCTACGGTCCGCTTATGATGCGCCTTACTCACAAGGGAAGCTGGCATCTCGGCAGAGCTTACGGCGGTTGGAAGGAATGGAAAAAAGGTGTTCATCCTTACGCAAAGAACTTTGAATCCAACCACGGACTCGACGGCGTGTTCAGCCGCTTTACCGATGACGAGGGCAACGAATACGTCGCCATTCTCAACAATGATCAGAAGGAAAGCGGAATGTTCCATCTGCTGTTCGACCCCTCGGTCAAGCGTCTGTGGAGAACCTGCTTCGGCGGTGTTGAGCACGACGTTGCCACCGACCATTGGGATGCCAATTACCGCATCACCGATGACGGCCACATAATCTGTGGAACCTGGCTTGCTCCGGGTCAGATGGAGATCTACCGCCTCGAGATCGAAAAATAAAAAACAGGTATAATTTACCAACACCGCTTTTAACCGTTGTCATTTTAAACAAAACGAGCACAAAAATTTTGTGCAACCCTACAAAAAGCCGCTGTTTTTCGAAAAACTTTTCAAAAATCAGCGACTTTTTGCGTCAAAACGATACTTATATAGTGAAGGGGCCAAAACTCAGTTTTGAATTCCTTTTTTAATTGAAAATTTTCCTTGCGTGTCCCGCCGCGGCGTCCTTGCCTCTTGCGCCGCTGATCGAGGCATGCAGTTTGATATTCCCCCCCGGACCGATCAGCGAAAGCAGATCGGTCCATTTTTCTTTTAATCAAACACAATTTTCTTGCATTCTTCCGTCCAAAACCCAAAGTTTTCCGAAAAACACTTGAAAAATCGCGTAAATCGTGGTAAAATATATTAATTGAGTTATTTCGGAGGAATTATCCTTGAAGAATTACTGTGTTCTTTACAATCCACTCGCCAATAACGGCAAGGCAGAAGCGGCGGCGCACGCGCTTGACGCGCTCCTGACCGACGGCGAGGTACGCTACGTTGACATCGCTACGATGGGCAGCTACTACGACTTTTTCGTCTCCTGCGACGACGACTGCATCGTCATCCTCACGGGCGGCGACGGTACTCTGCACCGTTTTATCAATGACACCCGAGGACTCCACATTAAACAGAAAATATTCTACTACGGTGCCGGAAGCGGCAATGACTTCCTCAATGACCTTGGTCTCGAGCGTGGCGCCGCGCCCTTTGAGCTGACCGAATACATTAAAGATCTCCCCTTCGTGCGCATTGACGGCAAGGAATACTCCTTTATCAACAACGTCGGCTTCGGACTCGACGGCTACGTCTGTGATATCGGCAACCGCGAGCGCAAGGAAAAGAAAAAGGCGATCAATTATACCGCCATTGCCCTCAAGGGTCTTCTCTACGGCTTCAAGCCCTACAACGCCACCGTAACCGTTGACGGCGTTACAAAGGAATATGAGCGCGTATGGCTTGCTCCCGTAACAAACGGACGCTTCTTCGGCGGCGGAATGAAGGTCGCTCCCGATCAGGACAGGCTCTCCGAGGACGGCAAGATAACCTTCCTCATCGCGCACGATCTCTCGCGCCCGCGCATCATCCCCATCTTCCCCGAGATCTTCAAGGGAACTCACGTCCGCCACACCAGATATATAGAAACCGTCAAATGCGACGAGGTCACCGTTCGCTTTGACCGTCCCTGCGCAGTTCAGATCGACGGCGAAAGCATACCCGATGTCATCGAATACACGGCTTACAGCCGCAATGCTTCAAAGGAACGGAGTGCCCACTTGTAAAACTCCCTTCTTTTGCAATCAGCTAAAAACATAAACGAAAAGGAGACAAATCATGATCCTTATTAAAAACGGTTACATAAAGCCCATGGTCGGCGAGGACATCGCAAACGGTTCGGTCCTCATTGGCGATGACGGCAAGATAATCGCTGTCGGTGAAAATATCGAAGCTCCCGCGGGTGCTGAGATCATTGACGCCGAGGGCAGACTTGTCACCCCCGGATGCGTTGAAGCGCATTGCCACATTGGTCTTCACAACGAAGCTGTCGGATGGGAGGGACGCGATTTCAACGAAAGTGTTGACCCTCTGACTCCCCATATGCGCGCGATCGACTCGATCAACCCTCAGGACGAGGCTTTCCTGACCGCGATCCGCGGCGGCGTTACCACAGCTTGCACAGGCCCCGGCTCGGCAAACGTAGTTGGCGGCACTTTTGCCGTCATCAAGCTTGTCGGCAACAGAGTTGACAATATGATAGTCAAGCATCCCGCGGCTATGAAATGCGCTTTCGGTGAAAATCCCAAGCGCGTTTACGGTCAGGGCGGAAAGAAGAGTCCCGTTACCAGAATGGCAACCGCCGCGCTTCTGCGCGAGCTTCTCTTCAAATCGAGAAGATATCTTGCGGACAAGGAAGCGGGTAAGGATCCCTTTGATATGAAGCTTGAGGCAATGATCCCCGTTATGAAGGGTGAAATTCCGCTGAAGGCACACGCTCACCGCGCGGACGACATTCTCACCTCGATCCGTATTGCAAAGGAATTCGGCATCAAGCTCACTCTTGACCACTGCACCGACGGCTCGATAATCGCA
>JAGBYM010000013.1 GCA_017628755.1 Clostridia bacterium
ACCCATGTTTTTGGAGCGGATTACGGGGATCGAACCCGCCACCTCAACCTTGGCAAGGTTGCGCTCTACCAAATGAGCTAAATCCGCAGGTTGTGCCTCCGGTCGGAATTGAACCAACGACACGGGGATTTTCAGTCCCCTTCTCTACCAACTGAGCTACAGAGGCATACAGCAAGGGCTGTATTGTTTGATGGCGACCCGGATGGGGCTCGAACCCACGACCTCCAGCGTGACAGGCTGGCGCTCTAACCAACTGAGCTACCGGGCCAAAATGGTGGGAACAATAGGGCTCGAACCTATGACCCTCTGCTTGTAAGGCAGATGCTCTCCCAGCTGAGCTATGCTCCCATTTTGGTGCGTCGCACTTGCGACGGGTATTATTATACCATAAGTTAACCCTTTTGTCAACACCTTTTTTGAAAGTTTTTTGGATTTTTTGAAGTTTTTTTCGCTTTTCTCGTTTTGACCAAAAGAAGTGCGGTTTTTTGCCCCGTTTTATATGTAAATCGACATAACCCCCTTTACATTTTACTATTTTTAGTGTATAATATATATTACCAAAATATGCTTTCAGGTGAAACATGACCGCAAAAAAATATTTTCGCGCAATAATTGTGCTATTTCTTCTGACACTGTTTCTTTCGTCCTGCTCGGGCGGACAGGAGCTTTGCCGTGTTGAGGGGAACGATTATACCTACGTCCTCTACGGTTCTCCGAACTCGATAACGTCGGTTGCGCTTCTTGATTCAGAAGGAGCGGAGGAGGGCAGAGTCTCTCTTTCCTACCGCGTCAACGAACCATGGCTTTCCGAGGACAAGGAAAACTACGGCTTTGCCGTATGCGACCTTGACGGTGACGGTGACGAGGATTTTACCGTCAAGACCAACCGCACCGAGGGAGCCGAGAAATACCGCTTCTATATTAATAAAGGAAACGGTGAGTTCAAGCTTGAAGAAAAGCTTTCGGGTGTCGTTGCTCCGATTTTCGGCGACGGTACTGTCAGATACAAGACCCGCGATCGCATAGATACGCCGACGGCGCCGAACGAGCCTCCGATATACGAGCTTCGCGAGGATGAGTATATTTACGGCTGGAGCGAGCACGGACGCCTTCGGGTTCGCGGACTCAACAGACTCAGCTATTTTTCCGAGACCGATATTTACCGCTATTCGATCTATCTTCCTAATGAAGAAGGCGAGCTTGAATCGGTTGAGGACCGTTGGATAAATCCCGATAAGCTTGAAGATGAGGGATTTCTTCCTCTGGAATAAAAATTTTTGAAAAAATATTTGGAAAACTTGAAACCTTTTTCGATTTGTTCCGTCTATAATATATGAAAAGACAAGGAGATCTATTACTATGGACCAGAAAACAGCAATAATCATTGGCGCGGGCCCCGCGGGTTTGACAGCCGCTTACAAGCTTCTCAAGGAGACCGACATCAAGCCGATCATTCTTGAAGAGAGCGAATACATCGGAGGTATTTCGCGTACCGCGCGTTACAACGGAAACCGAATGGACCTTGGCGGACACCGTTTCTTCTCAAAGAACGAGGAAGTAAACGAGCTCTGGCGTGAGCTTATGCCGCTTCAGGGCGCACCCGCTTATGACGATAAAAAGCTCGGAGTGGAAAAGGAGCTTGCAGAGGGAGGTCCCGATCCCGAAAAAGAGGACAGAGTGTTCCTTCTTCGTAACCGTATCTCGCGCATTCTCTTCCTCCATAAATTCTTTGACTATCCGATCTCGCTCAAGCCCGAGACCTTTATCAACATGGGCTTTGTGCGCACTATGAAGTCGGGATTCGGATACCTCGGAAGCTGTATTGTAAAGAAGCCCGAGGATTCGCTCGAGAATTTCTATATCAACCGTTTCGGCAGACCTCTCTATGAGATGTTCTTTGAGGATTATACCGAAAATCTCTGGGGACGCCATCCCTCGCAGATCTCCGCAGACTGGGGCGCACAGAGAGTCAAGGGTCTTTCTCTTATGAAGGCTGTATGGAACGTTCTCTCCAAGCCCTTCCGTTCGAAGGACAAGGTTGAGACCTCGCTTATCGAGCAGTATTACTATCCCAAGCTCGGTCCCGGTCAGCTCTGGGAGGCTCTCGCAAACGACATCAAGGAGATGGGTGGCGAGATCGTTATGAACTGCTCTGTCAAGGATATCAAGCTTGAGAACGGCAAGGTCACAAGCGTAATTTCCTCTGACGGACGTGAGTTCAAGGGCGATGAATTCTTCTCGACTATGCCCGTACGCGATCTTGTAAACGGAATGGGAGATGAAGTTCCCGAAGACGTTCACCGCATCGCGGACGGACTTCCTTACCGCGATTATATTACCGTAGGACTCCTTGTTGACAAGCTTCTTCTTGAAAACAAGACCAAGATCAAGACTCTTACCGGTAACGTTCCCGACTGTTGGATCTACGTTCAGGAGCGCGAGGTCAAGCTCGGCCGTCTTCAGATCTTCAACAACTGGTCTCCCTATCTTGTTGCTGATCCCGAAAATACCGTTTGGATCGGTCTTGAGTATTTCTGCAACGAGGGCGACGAGCTTTGGGAGATGGGCGATAAGGAATTTATCGATTTTGCTATTGCAGAGCTTGCGAAGATCGACGTTATCGATCCCGCGGACGTCAAGGATGCTACCCGCATCAAGGTCAAGAAGGCTTATCCCGCATATTTCGACACCTATGCCGAGTTCGATACCGTCAAGGATTACCTTTCCGGCATCGACAATCTCTGGTGTCTCGGACGTAACGGTCAGCACAGATACAACAATATGGACCATTCCATGCTTACTGCCGTTGAGGCGGTTCGTTCGATCGCGAACGGTACCCGCGACAAGGCAACCGTTTGGGCTGTAAACACCGAGAAGGAATATCACGAGGAAAAGACCGAAGGCGAAAGCAAATGATAAAAACAAAACTGAATGAAGTAGGTTCGAAGCGTTGGTTCAAGATTGCGTTTGCACTTGTAGCCTCGATCCCGATGATAGCGGCGCTTTACCTTGCTTTATACTATATTTACGGCCCGGGAGAGGGATATTTCCACTCCGACTGTACCGATACGCTCTATTGGGCGAATGCGGCAATCGAGGGCAACGGAATTTTTGACGATCAGTATAACTACGCCGCGCTCCTGCCGTTTTCCACGGTATGGATCATGCAGCCGCTGATAAAGATCTTCGGCTTCGGTATGACGGCGCACAACCTCGGTATGGCAATCTTCGCTCTGTTTTTCGCGGGAAGTATCTATTTCTGCGCAAGAAGCGCGAAGCTGTCGCACCTTTGGAGCAGTGTCGCTGTTTTTGCGGTATTCATGCTCCTTTCCTGCTCGGATAAGCTCCGCGAGATGATGTGGGGCCACACCATTTATTACAGTCTCGGACTCGTTCTGCTTTTCTTCCTGATCGGATTCGGTCTTCAGCTGATCGACGCGATCGAAAATAAAAAGTGGATCGCGGCGGGTATATGGGGTGCTCTACTTCTCGGAATGAGCGCGGGAAGCGCGACCGACGGAATGCAGATCATAGTTCTCACGGTTCTTCCCGCTGTAGCGGCATTTGCGGCGGAGAGAATCTTTGCGGGAGGCGATTCGCTTCTTTCCAAGAAAACCGTGCCCGCGGTCACTTCTGCGGCGGTTATCGGCGTTGGAACACTGATCGGTCTTCAAATACTGAAGACTATCACCCGCGACGGTGAGATCAGAGCGGGTTACGCTGCGGGATATTCGGGTTGGTCCGAGGTCTCCGCGTGGCTTCCCAACGCACAGAAGTTTGTAAATCACTATTTCTCGCTCCTCGGAGTGAATATGAAACAGAACGCGCCTCTCTTTGACGGTGAGTCGCTGCCGTTTTTCTTCCGCATTGCAGCGGGAATTATTTTACTTGTAATGCCCGTGGTGATCCTTTGCCTTTACGGCAAAATCAGATCGCGCGGCGTGAAGATTATGGTTTGGGCGCATTTTGTGCTTACAGCCGTCGTTATGTTCGGATATATCTGCGGCGAGCTGAGCGCGGCTAACTGGAGACTTACTCCCATTCTCGGAAGCGCGGCGATGCTTACCGTCTGCGGTCTGCGCGATCTCGTTTCGGATATCGGTCTTATCTCGATCGAAGAAGTTAAGGAGCTCCGCGAACCGACAGAAGAGGATGCCGAGCTTTACGACGAATCGGCTCTGCCTGCCGAAACCGAAGAAGCTGTCAAAAAGCCTTGCGCTAAGGTTATCATTTCGAGAATCTGCGCGCTCGTGCTTGCCGTGACGCTTCTGTCGTCCTGGACTTTTGCAAAGGAAATCGACGAGCTTCCCGCGGATTACGGCAGGGATAACACCAACCACCGACTTGCCGAATTCCTCGTTTCCGAGGGACTCGAATACGGCTATGCGACTTTCTGGTATTCGCAGGCGATAACAGTGCTTACAAATTCCGAGGTTCGCGTCCGCAATATGGATGTCAAGGACCGCGAAGGAGTTATAGGACGCCATTATCAGTCTAGCCTTAACTGGTATAACGATCAGGATGGCGTTGAGGAATACTTCATCATCCTTTCGGCAACCGAATACAGAACTGCATTTCTGACGGAAAGATGGGAAGAATGGATGGATAATTACTATCTCCGCCATTATGAAGACCCGAACGATTGCGCCGGCTTCAGAATCTACGTTTTCTCGGAAAACGTGCTGAAAGATTTCGGATCGGATTCCTAAAATACAAATGCCGACGGCTTTCGACCGTCGGCATTGAAATCTTATTAATATTAATAATATTTATTTATACTTTTACATTCCGCAATTCACATATTTGCGGTATTATTAGTTTACCGAATAAACGAAAGGAGTATCGCCAATGAAAAAGAATAGTTTTCTCTGTCTGTTTTTAGTTCTTTTGTTTGTCTGCGTGCTCCTTGCGTCCTGCACTCCGCACGGAGGCGATATCACGACAGATCCGATTACCGAATCCGAGCTTGTTACCGAAGCTCCCGAGACCACGGAAGAAGTTACGGAAGAGGTCACGGAAGAGCTTACCGAGTCCGAAACAACAGAGGCGGAAACGGTTACGGAGACACCCGAAACTACGATTGAATGCATAATACCAGACGTTCCTGTCAATATTTACACTCCTGACGGTAAGACTCAAACTGTGATAGTCAAAGAAGGCTCGTCGCTCTCTTCTGCTGTTTTTGAACTCGTGGAGCTTCCCGTGAGCGGAAACGGAGTTAAAGTAGAGCACAATGGTTGGGAATACTCACTTACCAAGGACGGTGAGCGAAAGACATATGATTTTGCCGCGCCTCCTGTTGTAACGCTTGACGGAATACATATCTATCCCGTGCTTGAATACAGCTATCTTGTATCCTTCGGCGCAGGTGAGGGAGCTTTCCCTGAGGGCGCTGATACCGAATTTTACGTTAAATCGGGTGAGATGATCGATCCCGAAAAATTGTTGACCCGTATGCCTGCAAAGGCAGATAACGGCGAATTCACCTATCTCTTCCTTGGCTTTTCGCTTAATGGTAAAGACGTTGTCGAATTCCCGATAACAATAGATTCTCCTCTTTCCTTCACTGCACTTTACGGCATGGAAAAGATCGAATATACTCTCCTTGTCCACACCGAATACGGTGAGCTTATCGGCGGCGGAAAGACGAAGTTTGTCAGCGGTACGCAAGCCGAGATCGAGGCTGTGATTGAGTCTTATTCCTCATATAAGCCCGCGGACGTTCATGTCGGAAACGCACGCTACAGCTTCAAAGAGATCAAAGCGACACGCGAGGGAAGAGAGTGGACTCTCGAACTTCTCTGGAATCGTGAGATTGTGCATTACACTCTGATTCTCGACCGCGCGGACACTTCCTCTATCGAAAGTATTACGGTTGAAGCGGGAGAAAAGTTCAAGCTTCCTGAAGAGAAACGCCGAGAGGACGAGGTCAGATACTATGATTTCGTCGGTTGGCGCGACGCAAACGGACATCTCTACAACGGCGGTTACGAGCTGACCGTCAGCGGAGACGTTTCGTTCATAGCCGAATTTGCACCCGGCGCGCGAAAGGTGTATACCGTTGTTTTTGATACGGAGATCGGCGTTTTTGAAAACGGTGATTCCACAGTTGTGCTGAAAGGATATTACGGCGATCCTCTGATCCCGCCTATTCCTGTGGCAGAATCGTTGATCTTCGGCGAGGTCGTTTACAGCTTTTTCGGATGGGGCAGAGAGCTGCCCGCAACTTTTGGCGAAAACGCATCCTATACCGCAGTCTATACGACTCCGCACGCGGTATATTTCCTTGATTTTTATATCGACGGCGAGCTTTATCTGAGAGTTCCTCATTATGTGGGAACAAAGCTTGAAGCTCCCGAAAGACCCGAATTTACCAAGAATAAGATCTTCTCGGGATGGAATCTCCCCGAGACGATGCCCGCAGAGGGTCTCGCAGTTGAAGCCACAACGCGTGACGCGCAGGTCATATACATGCTTGACGGAGAGGAGATCCTCAAAAACAGCGCCGCTGTCGGCAGTCTTGTGACCCTTGCCGCACCCGCACAGAAGCAGGGATATACCGTCAGCGGTTGGTCTACCTTGGATATCAATATTATTGAAGGCAATTCCTTCACTATGCCCGAGCACGACGTATGCTTCAGCGCGGTGTCCACTCCGAATCTTCATACCGTAACTTATATTCTCGACGGCGTGACGGTCTATACCGACAGCGTGCGCTTCGGAGAGATCTATACCGTCCGCGGTATTGAAGTCAGAACGGGATATGATTTTACGGGATGGCAGTCCGCGAGCGGTGTGTTTGAGGGTGAGGGAAGCGTCATAGTCATTCCCGACCGCGACGTTATCTTCACCGCGTCCTTTACTCCCTGCACCTATGCCGTCAATTATTTCCTTGACGGTGAGCTTATTTACCGAGACGAATATCTCTACGGCGCGGAGGTTACTCTGCGTCCCGAGGAATATCAGGAGGGCTGCAGTTTCTTCTGGAGCTCCGCGGGAGTAAATATTTCGAAGGGCAGCTTCAAAATGCCCGCCTGCGATGTTGATATATACGGCGCGTTCTCGGACGGTGACAACACGATAATCTTCATCGTTGACGGCGATCCTTACGGCACGATCGGCGTAAGAGCTGGGCAGACGGTTGACCTGAGACTGATCCCGACAAAGCAGGGGTATACCTTTACCGGCTGGACCTGTGACGAGGTTGACGTTTCCGAG
>JAGBYM010000150.1 GCA_017628755.1 Clostridia bacterium
CCAACGATCTTGGTGCATTCAAATTTTTCGGTATCAAAGAGAATACGTCCGGTTAAAACTGCAACACTTGTATTGGTGCATTCCATGACGACTTCAACTTCTTCACCGATCTCCACGGTATCCTTGGATACAGTGAAGGATAGGTTTGCCGTTCTGTCTTCAGCAGCAACGGAAGCAACGAAGAGCGATGCAACCATAACAACACTGAAAATCAGAGCGAGCAGTTTTTTAGTCATTTTCATCACTAAAATCCCTCCATTTGATTTTGTATATTGATTTTTTAAAATCCTAAAGTAATTTACGGAACGATCAGTTCGGTTCCTATGTTGTGACGGGCAAGAATAAGAAGGTCTATCGCGTCAATCGATCCGTCACAATTGATGTCAGCGTTTCGAATAGCTTCGGGCCCCGTAATAAGCTCCGTTCCGATATTATGTCTGGAAAGGATAAGAAGATCTATTGCGTCCCGATCTCCGTCAAGATCCACGTCACCGAGAAGGGCGGTGGAGGCTTTATTGACGGTAACGCTGCCGCTGTTCAGAGTTGCGACAAAGTTTTTCATATCGTAGCCGTCGTAGGCAAACGAGCCGTCGCCCAGAGAAAGGGTCAGAGGACTCTCGCCGCTCGGCGCGCCGTTTTTGATTCTGAAGATCAGGGTGAAAACTGCTCCGTCGGCGGTAACGTTTTCGATATCCGTATAAGTCAGAACCGCAAATCCGTCCGCAGCGGACGCAGGCGTGAACTGTGCCATACCGCCGGAGAACTCACATTCCGCTCCGACGAATTCAAGAACGTTCTTATCGAAGCCGACAGTCAGCTCGAGCGATCCAAATCCCGTATTATCCTCAACGGATACGGTCAGCTCAACGGTATCACCCGCATATCCCTGACCGCTCGACAAAGAGATCTTAGACTCTGACTGAGCTGCGACGTACGAGGCTATGACGCATACCTGAAGCAGCAGTAAAACTGCCAGAACGGTAATCGTTATCTTTTTCATTTCAACATACGCTCCTTAAAGCTTTAATACGGTGATCTGCAGTCAAAATTACGGTTTCGAATTTTGAACGCAATTACCCATTATCATTAACGTATATCTTAAATAATTATATCAGCTTTCCATAAAAAAGTCAATAGGTTTGCCAAAAAAAATGAGTGCCGACACGGATTATCCCGAAAAATTTTACGGGATAATCCGACTCGGCAAAAGCCGCGATTCTTATATTATAATAGGAACGCAAAAACGGCGTACGAGAAAGCTCATACGCCGTTTTGTTTTTAATCTCTGTGCTCGCAGTAAAGGCAACGATATTTGCCGTCCGAGCCCTTGCGGAAGAGGTGGGGGAGCTCCTGCTCGGTGGTAACGATACAGCCCTTGTTGTCGCAGACGAGGTCCTCGCGGTACTCGCAATCAATCTCGGGTACCTCGGTTTCCTTCTCTGCAAGCAGCTTGAGAATGAGTGCCATTCTCATATACTTTGCGTTAAGTACCTGCTCGAAATAGCACGCGCGGGGGTCCTTATCGACAGCCGTGCTGATCTCGTTGACACGGGGCAGGGGATGGAGAACGATGAGGTCGCTCTTCGACATATTGAGCTTTTCCATATCGAGCACGTAGCTGTCCTTGAGGCGAAGATATTCCTCCTCGCTTGCGAAGCGCTCGTGCTGAATTCTCGTCATATAAAGCACGTCGAGCTCGCCGATAACCTCGGTCATAGACTCGGTCTCGTAATATTCCATTCCGTTTGCCTTGATTGTCTCGTTCTTGACGTACTCGGGGAGCTTCAGCTCCTTCGGGGAGATGAGCACGATCTTGATTCCCGTATAGCGCGAGAGTGCCTGAATGAGCGAATGGACGGTTCTGCCGTACTTAAGGTCGCCGCAGAAGCCGACGGTGAGTCCGTCGAACTTGCCCTTGTGGCGGCGGATCGTGCAAAGATCGGCAAGAGTCTGCGTCGGATGGCTGTGCGAGCCGTCACCCGCGTTGATAACGGGGATGGTCGCATTCTTCGAAGCAACGTACGCCGAGCCGGCAAGCGGATGGCGCATCGCGATGATGTCGGCATAGCAGGAAACGACGCGCGCGGTGTCGGCAACGCTTTCGCCCTTGGAGGAGGAGGAGTTTCCGCCCGCCTCAAAGCCGAGGACGTTTCCGCCGAGCTCGATCATTGCCGCCTCAAAGGAAAGGCGGGTTCTTGTCGAGGGCTCGAAGAAGAGCGTCGCGATCTTTTTGCCGTGGCATGCGGTCGAATATTTTGCGGGATTTGCGATAATATCGTCAGCGGTGTCAAGAAGTCCGTTTACTTCCTCGACACTCAAATCAAAAATATCGATCAGGCTTCTCATTTTGCACCGTTTACCTTAAGATAATTCTTAATACGTTCAACGTTTTCAGCGTTCTTTTCATCTGCCTCGAGATACTCGATGATGTCATAAACGTCAACGATCGAGTATACGGGGAAGCCGAACTGCTCCTCGATCTCCTGCATTGCGCCCTTCTCGCCCTGACCCTTTTCCTTACGGTCAACCATGATGAAGGTTGCAGCAACCTTGGTGCCTTCAAGGTGGGAGAGGATCTCCATCGACTCGCGGATAGCGGTGCCCGCGGTGATAACGTCCTCGATGATTACGATCTCCTCGCCGGGCTGGGGAACGTAGCCTACGAAAACGCCGCCCTCGCCGTGGTCCTTGACTTCCTTACGGTTGAAGAAGAAGGGAACGTTGAGGTCGTTCTTCGAGAGTGCAACTGCAGCGGAAACCGAGAGCGAAATGCCCTTGTATGCGGGGCCGTAGAGGACTGCCTTCTTCGCGCCAAGCTTCTCGAAATATGCCTTTGCGTAGAACTCGCCGAGCTTTGCGATGTCGTCGCCGGTCTTGATCATGCCAGCGTTGATGAAATAGGGGATCTTGCGTCCGCTCTTCGCGGTGAAATCGCCGAACTTGAGTACTCCCGCACTCTCTAAAAATTCAATAAATTCTCTTTTATAGTTTTCCATTTTCCTGCTCCTGTCTATCTTTTTCTGATTTTAGTTTTCTTGTTACTCTGTCAATGCCGTCACATACTTGTCTGAAATTATACTGTATTTCCGTGTTTGGATAGCGCAATATCTCAAATCCCATTTCTTTCAACGTATTTTGTCTGATAACGTCTCGTTCACCGTGCTCATGAGTATAATGCCATTTTCCGTCAAGCTCAATGATTAGTCCTGCCTGAGCACAATAGAAATCCACAATATAATTTCCTATAGCCTTTTGCCGTTGAAAGCGTATCGGATAGTTTTTTAAATAACAATACCACAGCTTTCGTTCCCACGTAGTCATATTTTTCCGGAGATTTCTTGCTAAAACGATATTCTTTTTATTATAAGGTATCATTCAAAAGATCTCTCCCTCCACCGCGATCGCCCGAACCCCAAAAACGCGCGAGCGCGTTTCCGGGAACCCGGCGGCGGTCCCCCTCCCTCCTCAGAGGGAGGCGAGATTGCAAGTGCTAACAAAGCGTTCTTGATATTGAAACATTATCATTTTTGTTGATTATATCACTATTAACTGTGTTTGCAGTGACCCTTGCCTCCCTCTGAGGAGGGAGGGGGACCACGGCTTGACCGTGGTGGAGGGAGAGATCATTATACTTCAACCTCAATTTACAAATGCAAAACACTGCTTTGTGATATATTTAAAATCAAAAATTTCCGCAGCCGCAGGCAAGGAAATTCTCCTTAACTCTGCACTCTGCATTCTGCACTCTGCACTATTTTGCGATTAATCGCAAAATTCCGCAACACATCTGCGATAAGCTGCAACCGGATCCTCTGCTGCGGTGATGGGTCTGCCGACAACGATGTAGTCGGAGCCGATCTCCTTTGCTGCCGCGGGGGTCATGACTCTCTTCTGGTCGCCGATGTCGCCGTCCGCGAAGCGTACACCGGGGGTTACGGTGACGAAATCACGGCCGCAGGTGTCGTGTACCTTGCCTGCTTCAAGGGGAGAGCAAACAACGCCGTCGAGTCCCGATCTCTTTGCAACCGATGCGTAGTGCATAACGACCTTGTCGATGGGCTCATTGATAAGGAGGTCTTCCTTCATGGTCTCCTCATCGGTGGAGGTGAGCTGGGTTACTGCGATAAGGATGGGGCGGGTGCCGTCCTCGCGGGTCAGACCCTCGATTGCGGCTTCCATCATTCTGCCAGTTCCGGCGGCGTGGAGGTTGGTCATATCAACGTCAAGGCGAGAGAGAACCGCCATCGACTTCTTTACGGTGTTGGGGATATCATGAAGCTTGAGGTCGAGGAAGATCTTGTGACCGCGGCGCTTGATCTCGCGGACGATCTCGGGACCCTCGGCATAGTAAAGCTCCATACCGATCTTCACGAAGGGCTTTCTTTCTTCACCCTCAAACTTGTCAAGGAAGGAGAACACCTTCTCCTTTGAGTCAAAATCACAAGCAATAATTACGTCTTTTCCCATTTTTATATCTCCTTAAAATTTAATTACTCATATAATTTAATAATCTTTTCCGCGCCTTGTCCGTTGTGCGGTAGAAACGACGATCTCCTCATTCACCGCTCCTCGCGGTCCCCTTTCCCCGCTGGGGAACGTATGGGGGATTGATTCCGTTATCGTAGCATTTCAGCGAATATCAGATATTGCAATAATTCTGTTCAGGCAGATAGGAATATTTTTATTTGAATTATTTTGTACTCGTAATAGAGTTTTCGGAAACTTTTCCAATAAAATATTCCAATTTGATATGCAAAATTATTATGCTGAATCATCTTCGCTGAATAGTGAGCAATTATCGCCTTACCCTTTACGTTCCCCAGCGGGGAAAGGGGACCGCGAGGAGCGGTGAATGAGGAGAGCACCGTCTGTACTGCACGAACGACAAGCGTACTAATATTTTCTGATTATTTTACCGCGCCGATGATATCGGAGAGGTTTTCGATGCCGTATTTCGCCATTACGCGGGGCAGATCGTTGATAATATCTCTGCACGCGTAGGGGTTGACGAGGTTTGCCGCACCGACCTCAACAGCGGTCGCGCCCGCAAGCATCATCTCGATAACGTCCTCGGCGCTCGAAACACCGCCCATTCCGACAACGGGAATATTTACGGCGTTTGCAACCTGATAAACCATTCTTACAGCCACGGGGAAGATCGCGGGACCCGAAAAACCGCCCATTTTGTTGGCGATGACGGGTTTTTTGGTGCGCAGATCAATTCTCATTCCGAGAAGGGTGTTGATAAGGCTGATGCCGTCCGCGCCCGCCTCCTCGCAAGCCTTTGCGATCGACACGATATCGGTCACGTTGGGCGAGAGCTTGATGATGATCGGCTTATTTGTTACCTTTCTGACCGCGCGGGTGACTTCTGCAGCCGCCTCGGGGTTTGTTCCGAAGGACATTCCGCCGCCGTGTACGTTCGGGCAGCTTACGTTTACCTCGAACCAACCGATCTGATCGACCGAATCGAGTCTTTCTACGGTATATGCATAGTCCTCAACGGCAAAACCGCTGACGTTTGCCATAACCTTTTTATCAAAAACCTTGAAAAGCTTGGGAAGCTCCTCGGAAATTACCTTTTCGACGCCGGGATTCTGGAGTCCGACGGCGTTGATCATACCGTTAGGGCACTCCGCGATTCTCGGAGTGGGGTTGCCGAAACGGCTGTCCTTGGTTGTTCCCTTGAAAGAGAAGGTACCGAGGCAGTTGATATCGTAAAGCTCGGCAAACTCATAACCGAAGCCAAATGTTCCGCTCGCGGGGATTACAGGGTTGTCAAGCTCGATCCCGCAAAGATTCACGTTCATTTTTCCCACAGTATTTCCTCCTTCTCAAGGATGGGGCCGTCCTTGCAGATTCTCTTATAGCCCGTTACGGTCTTGCAGGAGCATCCCATGCAAGCGCCGAATCCGCATCCCATACGCTCCTCGAAGCTATACTGACCCGAGCATTCGGTTGCTCTGTAGAGAGCTTTAAGCATCGGTTCGGGACCGCAGGTGCAGATATAATCGTAATCAATTGCGTCAAGGGCGTTGGTTACGAATCCCTTGACTCCGCGGCTTCCGTCAACGGTGGTGACGGTTACCTTGAGTCCGAGCTCCTCGAAGAACTCAACTCCGAAGATCTCGCCCTCAGTATTGAATCCGACAACGATCTCAGGTCTCTTGCCCGCCTCGATCAGCTTCTTTGAGAGATAGTAGAGGGGAGGAACGCCGACGCCTCCGCCGACGAGAAGCGGCTTTTCTCCGACCTTAGAGAGATCGTAGCCGTTGCCGAGACCCGTAAGTACGTCAAGCTCTGTGCCGACGGGGAGAGTTGTCATTTTTTCTGTTCCCTTGCCGACAACCTTGTAGATTATCGAAAGAATGCCGTCTTCACAGTCGAATACCGAGATCGGACGGCGCAGATAGAGACCGTCAAGCTGAATGTTGACGAACTGACCCGCCGCGGTGATATCCGAGGTATCGCCCGCCATGCGCATCAGCCACACGCAATCGGTAAGCGCGCGGTTTTCGGTTATTTTGAAGATTGATTGTTTCATGGTTATGATCCTTGATATTAATTATTATGATAATATAGTATCGTGATATAAAAATCTCTCCCTCCACCGCGGTCAAGCCGCGGTCCCCCTCCCTCCTCAGAGGGAGGCGAGGTTTACAAGTGCGAACACAGTTTTCTTGATATTAAATTCATCCGCATTGACAAATTATATCTCTATATGCGTTGTATGTACTATCTCCTTGCCTCCCTCTGAGGAGGGAGGGGGACCGCGGCTTGACCGCGGTGGAGGGAGAGATTTTTGCTATAAAACTAATATTTTGCTTTGCGGGGGCGGACATTAAATATCCGCCCCTAAGGCTGTTTATATTTTACGAATCAATAGTCGAAATGGTGAGAGTGGTCTCCTCAAGTACCTCAAGGAGTACGCGGACGGTATCGAGAGAGGTCATGATGGTGACGTTATTCTCGGTTGCGTAGCGGCGGATGAGTGCGCCGTCGTTTGCGGAACCTACGGAGTCGATATCGCGGGTGTTGATAACGTACGCGATATGGCCCTGCGAGAGTGCGCGAGCGATCTCGTCGGTGTCCTCTTCGAGCTTCTTCATAACGTGGGTACGGATGCCGTTTTCCTTAAGGAACTGCGCGGTGCCCGAGGTTGCCTCGATATTGAAGCCGAGGTTGTAGAAGCGGCGGATGAGGGGCAGTGCCTCTTCCTTATCCTTATCCGCGATGGTTGCAAAGACTGTTCCGTAGTTCTGAAGCTTCATGCCCGAAGCCTGAAGAGCCTTATAGAGTGCGCGGTAGAACTTATCGTCATAACCGATAGCCTCACCGGTGGACTTCATCTCGGGAGAGAGATATGCATCAAGTCCGCGGAGCTTGTTGAAGGAGAATACGGGCACCTTAACGTACCAGCGCTTCTTCTCCTCGGGATAGATATCGAAGATTCCCTGCTCCTTGAGGCTCTTACCGAGGATAACTTCGGTTGCGATGTCCGCAAGGCTGTAGCCGGTTGCCTTCGAGAGGAAGGGTACGGTACGCGAGGAACGGGGGTTAACCTCGATGATATATACGTCGTCATGCTCATCAACGATGAACTGAATATTGTAAAGACCTACGATTCCGATGCCGAGACCGAGCTTCTTTGCATACTGAAGGATGGTTCCCTTGACCTTATCCGAGATCGAGAAGGGGGGATATACGCTGATCGAGTCACCGCTGTGGACACCGGTACGCTCAACGAGCTCCATGATGCCGGGTACGAATACGTTTCTGCCATCGCAGATAGCGTCAACCTCAACCTCCTTACCGCTGATGTACTTGTCTACGAGAACGGGCTTGTCCTCGTCGATCTCAACCGCGGTCTTGAGGTAGGAGCGGAGCTGCTCCTCGTTGCCGACGATCTGCATAGCACGTCCGCCGAGAACGAAGGAAGGACGAACGAGTACGGGATAACCGATCTCAGCCGCTGCCGCGATACCGTCCTCGATCTTGGTAACAGCCTTACCCTTTGCGCGGGGGATGTTAAGCTCGTTAAGAAGGTTTTCGAAAGCGTTTCTGTCCTCTGCGCGGTCGATAGCGGCGCAATCGGTACCGATGATCTTAACACCGAGATCGTGGAGAGGCTGCGCGAGGTTGATAGCGGTCTGTCCGCCGAGAGACGCGATAACGCCCTCGGGCTGCTCAAACTCGATGATGTTCATAACGTCCTCGGGAGTGAGGGGCTCGAAATAGAGCTTGTCCGCTGTTGTATAGTCGGTGGAAACTGTTTCGGGGTTATTATTGATGATGATCGCCTCGTAACCCGAGTTCTTGATGGTGGTTACGGCGTGAACGGTGGAGTAGTCAAACTCTACGCCCTGACCGATTCTGATCGGTCCCGCGCCGAGAACGACGATCTTCTTCTTATCGGTGAGGATCGAAGTGTTCTCGCCGGTGTAGGAAGAATAGAAGTAAGGAATATACGCGCCGGTGTGGCAGGTATCAACCATTCTGAATACGGGGAAGAGCTTGTGCTCCTTGCGGAACTTGAATACGTCAAGCTCGGTACACTTCCACATTCTTGCAACGTACTTATCCGAGAAGCCCATCTTCTTTGCGGCGGTGAGGGTCTCAAGCTCGAAGGGATGAGCCTTGAGGGTTTCTTCCATATCAACGATATTCTTGACAGCCTCGAGGAAGAAGGGAGTGATCTGTGTGATCTCGTGAACCTTTTCAACCGTGATGCCGCGCGCAAGAAGCTCCGCGATAGCGAAGATGTTGTCGTCGCGGAAGGTGGAGATATAATCAAGGATCTCCGCGTCGGTCATATTGTCAAATTTAGCGTGGTATACGTGGTAAACGCCGACCTCGAGAGAGCGCATGCCCTTAAGGAGGCACTCTTCAAGATTCGAACCGATGCCCATTACCTCACCGGTCGCCTTCATCTGAGTTCCGAGCTGATTTGACGCTGTGGTGAACTTATCGAAGGGGAAACGGGGGAGCTTGGCAATTACGTAGTCAAGCTGAGGCTCGAAAGCGGCGTTGGTATTTGCGATCTGAATTTCCTCAAGCGACATACCGACCGCGATCTTTGCGGTAACTCTTGCGATCGGGTAACCCGAAGCCTTGGATGCGAGCGCCGAAGAACGGGAAACTCTGGGGTTAACCTCGATGAGGTAGTATTCGCTCGAATGGGGGTTGAGCGCGAACTGTACGTTACAGCCGCCCTCGATCTTGAGCTCCTTGATCAGCTTGATAGCCGAGTCGTTGAGCATCTTCTTATCGTGATCCGAGAGGGTAATGATGGGAGCGACAACGAGGGAGTCACCGGTGTGAACGCCGACAGGGTCGATGTTTTCCATACCGCAGATGGTGATGGCGTGGTCGTTTGAGTCACGC
>JAGBYM010000151.1 GCA_017628755.1 Clostridia bacterium
CACAAAATATCTTGAGCTGTTCGATATCAACGATGACCAGAACGCTTGGTTTGATAAGATCAAGTCTATCGCAGATGCACTTGGATATGCTTCCGACATGAAGGCATACAAAGCAGACCCCACCGCATTCCGTGGCAGCGTTGCTGACATCAGTATGTTCCTGCGTGTTGCCGTAACCGGAAAACTCAACTCACCCGACATGTTTACTGTAATGCAGATACTGGGTGCTGAAAAAGTCAAAACAAGAATCAATAACATGATAAATTCACTGTAAAGGACAAAATAACATGGAAAACAATAATTTCATTCATGATTTTATAAATGAGGAGATCGAGTCGGGCAAATATCGCGCCGACGAAATACACACTCGTTTTCCTCCAGAGCCTAACGGCTATCTGCACATCGGTCACTGTAAAGCACTTATCATCGACTTCGGCACCGCAAAGAAGTACTGCGGACGTTGCAATCTCCGCATGGACGACACCAACCCCGCTAAGGAAGACACCGAGTTTGTTGACGCTATCCAAGAAGACATTCACTGGCTGGGCTTCGACTGGGGCGACAGATTTTTCTATGGCTCCGACTATTTTGAAAAAACTTATGAGATCGCAGAAAAGCTGATCCTGTCCGGTGATGCATACGTTTGCGAGCTTACTCCCGATCAATTCCGCGAATACCGCGGCGACCTTACTAACCCCGCAAAGTCTCCCTTCCGCGACAGACCCGTAGAGGAAAGCCTTGATCTGTTCCGCAGAATGAGAGCCGGTGAGTTCCCCGAGGGCAAGTACACCCTTCGCGCAAAGATCGATCTCGCATCCGGCAACTTCAATATGCGCGACCCCGTTCTCTACAGAATTCGTTATATCGACCACCACAGACAGGGCAAAAAATGGTGCATATTCCCCATGTACGACTTCGCACATCCCATTCAGGACGCCATCGAGGGCATTACACACTCGCTGTGCTCGCTTGAATATGAAGATCACAGACCTCTCTATAACTGGGTTATCGAGCACTGTGACGTTCCTTCCACACCCCGTCAGATCGAATTTGCACGCCTGAACATCACCAATACCGTGCTGTCCAAGCGTTATCTCCGTCAGCTCGTTGAGACCGGTCTCGTTGACGGTTGGGATGACCCCCGTATGCCCACTCTCTGCGGACTTCGCAGAAGAGGTTATACTCCTGAGGCAATCTTTGATTTCGTTGACCGCGCAGGTGTCGCTAAGGCTTACAGCGTAGTTGATATCGAGCTGCTTGAACATTGCATCCGCGAAGAACTCAACACAACCGCACCGAGAAGAATCGCTGTTATGAATCCCGTTAAGCTTGTTGTTGACAACTATCCCGAGGATAAGGTTGAATATTTTGAGGTTTCCAACAATCCTCAGAATCCCGAAGCGGGGACCAGAAAGATCCCCTTCACCAAGAACATCGTTATCGATGCCGATGACTTCGCGGCTGTTCCGCCTCCCAAGTTCTTCCGTCTTAAGCCCGAGGGCGAGGTAAGACTTATGGGCGCTTATATCGTTAAGTGCGGTGAGATCGAGTATAACGCAGACGGTTCAGTCAACACCATTCATGTTACAGCAGACCTTGAGTCTGGCAACGGCAATCCCGTTGACGGCAGAAAGATCAAGGGTACTATCCATTGGCTCTCCGCAGATTATGCACAGAAGGCAGATATCATGCTCTATGATCATCTCTTCACTCTCGAGAACGTTGATGATATGCCCGAGGGCAAGACTTACAACGATTATCTCAATCCCGAATCGGCTATCAAGCTTGAGGGATGCATGATCGAGCCTGCACTTGCTGATGCCGAGCCCGGCGACCGCTTCCAGTTCGTCCGCAACGGATATTATGTAAAGGATACAAAGAATGCCAATACTTTCAACCGCATTGTTGGTCTTAAGGACTCTTTCCCCAAGAAGTAATATTGAATTTCTTCTTGAAAACAAGATTTTACTGATCTTTGCGCTTGCTTATCTGCTGGTTATTTCAATTATCAGCATTTCCGTAACAGGATACGACAAATGGGCAGCAAAGAAAAGACCAAAAGAGAGAACGCGAGAGAGCACTCTTCTTCTCCTCTCTGCGCTCGGTGGATCGGTCGCAATGCTTCTGACGATGTACGGTATCAGACATAAGACCAAGCATATTAAATTCATGCTCGGCATTCCGCTGATAATCCTGCTTCAGCTCGCAGTTGTACTTGCACTGCTATTTCTTATTTGACAAGGAGACGCAATATGGATCAGAAAAAACTTGACCGTATAAACGAACTTGCGAGGAAGTCTAAGGTTGAAGAGCTTACTGAAGAAGAAAAGCTCGAGCAAAAGGCTCTCCGAGAGGAATATATCAAAGAATTCAGAGCTTCGATGAGAGGTATTCTGAATAATACAACAATCGTTTCTCCCGACGGAAGCAAAGAAAGCCTTTCAGATCGCGCCAAGAAAAACGATTAATTTTACTGTCCCGACAAATGTCGGGACAGTTTTTTTGATTTATTACTTTACTTTTTGAGCAAAATATGGTATACTATTTATATATGTAAAAATTATGGTAGTACTTATGGATAAATTGATTTTTGAAACAGATGCTTTTTCTCCCGATGAAACTTCGGGGTCCGGCGCTAAACTTGCGTGTGAAATTCTGAATAATTCATCTCTTCCGAGATTTGTTGCGTTGCGCGGCGATCTCGGTGCAGGTAAAACTGAATTTACGCGAGGATTTGCTTCCGTTGCATCACCGGGAAGTTTTGTAAAATCTCCCACCTACGCGCTAGTTAATGAATATAAGAAAGGCAAAATTCCGCTCTTTCACTTTGATATCTACCGTCTTTCTGACGAAGACGATCTCTATTCAACGGGATACTTCGATTATCTCGACAGAGGAATTTGCCTTGTCGAGTGGTTCCAGAACATTCCCGAATGTCTGCCCGACTCATATTTTGAGGTCGTAATTGACAAGATCAATGACGGCGCGGCGCGTCATATTTCAGTCTATTTGAGGTAAATCAATGAAAATATTTGCTTGCGATTCTACAGCAAAGACGGCTTCTGTCGCTCTTTGCGAAGACAATATTCTTCTTGCCGAGTTTACTCAAAACGGCGGAAACACACACAGCGAAACTCTCCTCCCCATGACTGAGGTTTTGCTCAATTCCATGAAGACGGATATCGACGAGATCGACGTCTTTGCGGTATCGGAAGGTCCGGGATCATTCACCGGTGTAAGAATCGGTGCGGCAACGGTTAAGGGATTCGCTCACAGAAAGAATAAACCCTGCATCGGTGTTTCTACTCTTGAGGCGCTGGCAAGAAATCTTGCTTTCGGCGAAGATAAAATAATCACTCCGGTCATGGATGCACGCCGCGGACAGTTCTACACCGCTAAATTCGCGTTCAGAGACGGCAAGCTCGAGAGAGTTAGCGAAGACACACCCATGAGCTTTGAGGAGTTTGAAGCTGATATACGTTCGTCAGGTGAACGCGTCTATCTGTGCGGAGACGGCTATGCTCCCGCAAGAAAACTTCTTGGCGATGAATTATCTTTTGAAACTCCCGAAAAGCTCCGCTATCAATCTGCATACTCCGTAGCTCAGATAGCATATGAAAAATATCAGGCGGGCGACCGAACCTCCGCTGAAGAGCTTCGTCCGACCTATCTGCGACTCCCTCAGGCGGAGCGCGACAGACTCAACAAAGAAAAACTGAAAGGATAAATGAAAAAATGGAAAACAAGAACATTGTAATTGCATGTGACCACGCAGGATTTGACTACAAAAACGATCTTATTAAGTATCTTGAAGCAAAGGGCTACAACATGACAGATGTTGGTACCTATTCTCCCGAAAGCTGTGATTATCCCATTCCCGTACACAGACTTTGCGAGAAGATTACTTCCGATGAATGCCCCCGCGGAATCCTTATCTGCGGCACCGGTATCGGAGTTTCGATCGCTGCTAACAAGCATCCCGGCATCCGCGCGGCTCTCTGCGGAGACAAATATTCCGCTGAGATGACACGTCAGCACAACAACGCAAACGTTCTTTGCATGGGCGCAAGAGTTATTTCTTTCGAACTTGCTTGCGAGATCACCGATATTTTCCTTGCTACTCCTGCGCTTGACGAGGAAAGACATCGCAGAAGAGTCAAGATGATCGAAGACCTTGAAAAAGGCGTATTTGACGAAGCAAATTATAATTGATCAAGGAGCAAATTATGGGTGGTTCACCTAAAAGCTTTGCTGATGTCCTGCGTGCAAGCGCAGGCAAATTAAAAAGCCGTACCACAGCCGCTATAATCGTTGCAGGCGGTTCTTCCACCCGTATGGGAGGGGACACGCCCAAGCAATTTCTCGAACTCTGCGGCATGCCTGTTGCTGTCCACGCCATGCGCGCATATGAGGAATCAGAATATATCGATCAGATATACATCGTTGCGCGCGACGAGGACGTTAAAAACAAAATCTACGACGATTTTGCCGAAAAGTTTTCAATAACAAAATACCGCACAACAGTATCGGGAGGAAAGACCCGTCAGGAATCTGTTTTGAAAGGCATTGAGGCTCTCTCGGATGACGTGAAGTTCGTTGCAATTGCTGATGCGGCTCGTCCTCTGACTACTCCCGAGCTTATCAATTCGGTATGCCTTGCGGCTTACCGTTACGGTGCGGCTACTGCGGGTTGTCTCGCTGTTGATACGATTAAAACAGCTGACAATCACAAGTTCATCACGAGTACCGTAGAACGTGCAACCGCTTGGCAAGTCTCGACACCTCAAGCATTCCAGCTTCCCCTCTACCGTGCGGCAGCTTATTCTGCCCTTGATATCGGATTTGAAGGTACAGATGATAATTCGCTTGTTGAGAGACTTGAACACAGAGTCAAGCTTATCGACTGCGGCAGATACAATATCAAGATCACCGAAAAGCTTGATCTTTTGCTTGCCGAAACAATACTTTCGGCGCGTGACGGAATTTTGCGGGAGGATGAAGAATGAGAATCGGACACGGTTATGACGTTCACCGCACAGATCCCACAAGAGAAATGTTCATCGGCGGTGTGAAGATTGATTGCGAATTCGGACTTCTCGGACATTCCGATGCTGACGTACTTCTTCACGCAATAATGGATGCGCTTCTCGGTGCGGCTGCGCTCGGCGATATCGGAAAGCATTTTCCCGATACCGATCCGAGTTACAAGGGCGCAGACAGCCTTGCTCTGACACGCCACGTTGCTTCTCTGATCGCAGAGAAAGGTTACCGCATAGTTAACGTGGATTCCACGGTAATCGCCCAGAAACCGAAGCTCGCGCCCCACATAGAGCTTATGCGCATGAGAATCGCAGATGCGCTTAATATCCCTGTTGACGACGTCAACGTAAAGGCAACTACCGAGGAAAAACTCGGTTTTACGGGTAGCGGCGAAGGCATTGCAGCACACGCGGTATGCCTTATTGAAAAAATATAAAGCTCACCCAATCGGACATTCAGGTTTTACATCCCGCTTTTTGAACTGCTTTGTCCGACGGATGAGCGTATCTTCACTTCATATTTTATGACAGAGGTTATTAAAATGATCTATATTTCCCCTTCCCTGCTTGCGGCGGATTTCACTAAGCTTGGGGATGAAATTAAGAGAATAGAGGACGCGGGCGCAGATTATCTCCACCTTGACGTTATGGACGGCGTTTTCGTTCCCAATATTTCGTTTGGACTTCCCGTTATAGAGTCCCTCCGCGCAAAATCGGGACTTGTCTTCGACGTACACCTTATGATTACCAAGCCCGAAAGATACGTTGAGCGATTTGCCGACGCGGGCGCGGATATTATTACGTTCCATTATGAAGCTTGCGAAGATCCTGCGGCACTTATCAAGAAGATCAAGGAACTTAACAAGAAGGCTTCTATCTCGATCTCGCCTAAGACTCCCGCGGACGCGGTTCTTCCCTTCCTTCCCGAGCTTGATATGGTTCTGGTTATGACTGTTGAGCCCGGTTTCGGCGGTCAGTCGCTGATTCCCGAGACGCTTGAAAAGGTAAAGATCATCCGCAAGGTTATCGACGAAAATGGATACAACTGCAACATTCAGGTTGACGGCGGAATTTCCGAGAAGAATATTTCGCTTGTTACAGATGCCGGCGCGAACGTCATCGTTGCAGGCACTGCGGTGTTCAAGTCACCTGATCCGAAAAAGACCATTTCAGAACTTAAACAGTAATATAAAAGAGGTAACTTGACGTTACCTCTTTTTATTTGTAATTAATAAGCGATCTTTGCGGTAATGTAATCCTTGAGCTCTGCGATCGGGATTCTTACCTGCTCCATGGTGTCACGGTCACGGACGGTTACGCAGCCGTCGCCTTCCTTCTCTGCATCGCCGACGGTATCAAAGTCAACGGTTACGCAAAGAGGAGTACCGATCTCGTCCTGACGGCGGTATCTCTTACCGATGGAACCAGTCTCGTCAAAGTCGAGCATAAAGTACTTGGAAAGCTCCTCGTAGATCTCGCCTGCCTTATCGGAAAGCTTCTTAGAAAGAGGAAGAATAGCAGCCTTGAAGGGTGCGAGGGTGGGATGGAGTCTGAGAACAGTTCTTACGTCGTTCTTAGCCTCATCGATAACTTCCTCATCATAAGCATCGCAAAGTACTGCGAGAACGCTTCTTTCTACGCCAAGAGAAGGCTCAACAACGTAGGGAACATATCTCTCGTTGGTCTCGGGATCAAAGTAGGTAAGATCCTTTCTCGACTCATTCTGATGCTGAGTAAGGTCATAGTCGGTTCTGTCAGCAACGCCCCAGAGCTCGCCCCATCCGAACGGGAAAAGGAACTCGAAGTCGGTTGTTGCCTTGGAATAGAAGCAAAGCTCCTCGGGATCGTGGTCGCGGAGACGGATGTTCTCGTCCTTAAGACCGATGGAAAGCAGCCAGTTGTGGCAGAATTCTCTCCAGTATGCGAACCACTCAAGGTCGGTACCGGGCTTGCAGAAGAACTCAAGCTCCATCTGCTCGAACTCACGTACACGGAAGATGAAGTTACCGGGTGTGATCTCGTTACGGAAGGACTTACCGATCTGTGCGATACCGAAGGGCATCTTCTTTCTGGTGGTTCTCTGTACGTTTACGAAGTTAGTGAAAATACCCTGAGCGGTCTCGGGACGGAGGTAAACAGTGTTCTTTGCGTCCTCGGTTACACCCTGGAAGGTCTTGAACATAAGGTTGA
>JAGBYM010000152.1 GCA_017628755.1 Clostridia bacterium
CATTTTAGAAAAAATCGTCATCAGAAAATAGGAAAAATGGTTGCAAAATTGGTAACGCGCAAAAACTGCCTAAACACGCGCGAAAAAATCTTGAATGGGTATTTCCACAAGAAAAAGGATAAAACGCTAAAAAACGCCAAACAAACGTTTGTGAAAACGAAATGGGAAACGGTGCTATCATCGCGCCGAACATTAAGACAAAAGCGTTCACAAATATCCGCCCTTGTCTAAGCAGCAAGGGCGGATATAATTTATTGGATATCCTCTCGGTATTGCGTGGGAGTCATTCCGTATTGTTTTTTGAAAAGCTTTATGAAATAGTTTACATCAAGAATACCGCATTCCTCGGCGACCACTTGGATTTGCTTGTCGGAGTGTGACAGAATAAACGCGGCAGTTTCCATTCGCTTACGGTTGACGTATTCGGTAAGCGTTTCTCCGCACTCTTTTTTGAACGTAGCGGAGAGATAGCTTGCGTTGACGTTCATAAGCGAGGAAATATGCTTGAGAGAAAGGTCTGCCGTCAGATCAAAGGATATCAACGTGATGACGCGCCCGATCAGGTGAGAATATTTTTTGAGCGAATGCTCCTTTACGAGCAAGCAATATTTGCGGATCATTTCCTTCTGCAGGTTCAGACTATCATCAACGGTACAAAGCTCCTCTATTTTCTTGGCAAAGGCAGAGGATAGACGATTTATGTGCAGTGGATGCACCTCACCGAACTCTGCTGCTTTTCGCAAAAGAGTATTGAAAATAATGAGATAATTTTTACGATTTCGGACGCTGTCCGCAAGTCGTTCCTCCGTTCCTTGATTGAGAATCGATGATGCGATCATATCTACCTTGTGGAGCTTGCCTTTGCTTACCGCCTCGATCAGCCGTCTCTCGTTTTGATAATTCTGTTCGATAATTTCAAGGGAAAGGGCGGAATTATCGCTTTCAACATCCTCAAATATCCCCGAGGTATATACGGGACGTCGTTTATCGGGAATCTCATAGCTGACGGTCTCCACGTTGAAATGATTTTCTCCGCCAAAAATAAAGCTTCCAAGTGTGTCGATGATACTGAACAGTACGTTTTCTTCTTCCACGACGGGTAGACTTCTGTAATAATTTTTCAATTGTTCAAGCTTGGATGCATCAAGGTCAAGCTGTTTTGCCTTTCGCTCGTAATACTCTACCTCGGGAAGTGAAGGAATATACGGCCCCACGAAGAAATAGCGGTTTGTGATACTATCGGGGATTTTGAAAAAGATATAATTGCATCGGTATTCGTCAAAAAATCGGTAGATCGTATTTTCCTTTGCCTCCGTCGGAGAATTGACGAGCAGCTTGGCATAATTGCTTTCTCCAAACAGCATAGCGCGCAGTCCGCAGTCTATCTCATCCGAGATATGATGCTCGGGATCGTCAACGATATGGCTCGATATGTGAAGCTTTCCGAGAAGCATAACGGTAAACTCAAGATCGTGCAGAATATCCACGGTATCGCCTCCTTTTTAAGTATTATACAACAATTTTTATCAAAAATCAAGATAATAACAAAAATAATACTATAAATTCAAATTTTTGTTCTAACCGTCGGTATATATTTTGTGGTATAATTATACTAACCATAAATATATTCGGAGGTAAGCTATGAATAAGCAACTCTCTCTCCGTCCTTTTGGCGTAAAGGACAAGGTTGGCTATATGTTCGGAAACGTAGCCAATGACTTAACATTCATTATGGCAAGTATGTTCCTTACCGTATTCTACACGGACGTTCTGCATATCAATGCAGCTCTTGTAGGTGCGATGTTCCTTATTGCACGTATTGTTGATGCATTCACCGACACGGCGATGGGCAGAATTGCCGACAAGGTAAAGGCAGGCAAGGGTGGCAAGTTCAAGCCCTGGCTCGTTCGTATGTGCGGCCCTGTGGCACTTGCAAGCTTTTTGATGTACCAGACCGCAGTTGTGAATACGGAGATGTGGGTTCGCATCGTTTATATGTTCGTTACCTATCTGCTTTGGGGCAGTGTTTGCTATACCGCTATCAATATTCCTTACGGATCAATGGCATCGGTTATGAGTGCGGAGGCGGATGACCGTGCGGCGCTCTCCACCTTCCGCGGTGTTGGCTCTCTCATTCCTCAGGTTCTCGTTGGCGTTGTTATGCCTATGTTCCTTTATACCACGCTTGATGATGGAACAAAGGTCGCTAATGCAGGCGCGTTCCCCATCGTTGCTCTGATCCTTGCGGTTGCATCTGCAGGCTGCTATCTGATTTGTTACAAGATGTGTACCGAGCGTATCCCCGTTGACGATTCCAAGAAGGAACGCGTAACCTTCGGTCAGACCGTTAAGGCGCTCTTTTCCAACCGTGCGCTGATCGGTATCGTGATTGTTTACATCTCCTTCCTTGGCGCACAGATGCTCAATCAGACTATCAACAACTACATATTCAAGGACTATTTCAACAACACGATGGGTCTTACCATCATCAATGCGGCAGGCTTTGTTCCCGCGCTCGCGCTCGCTCCTCCAGCTGTTCCGCTTTCGAGAAAGTTCGGTAAAAAAGAGGTTGGTATCGTTGCGGCTAGTATGTGATCTGTTTCCGATGCTCTTCAGTTATACATCCACACGAGATATATGTGGCTCTACGTAGTTCTCAGTATTCTCGGTTCTCTCGGATTTGGTCTGTTCAACCTCATCATTTGGGCATTCATCAGCGATATCATTGACGATCACGAGGTAAAGACCGGTGTTCGTGAGGACGGTACGATCTATGCAGTCTGCTCCTTCTCGAGAAAGATCGGACAGGCAATCGCATCCGCAATGGGTGCTTGGTCGCTTGCACTTATCGGCTACGTTGAGGGCGCGGCAAAGCAGACAGAGGCAGTTAATAACGGTATTTACAATATCGCTACTCTCGTTCCCGCGATACTCTATATCATCGTCGGCGTAGTTCTCGCATTCGTATATACGCTTGACAAGAAAAAGGTTCTTGAGAACGTGGAAACTCTCAAGGCAAGAAAGAACACAGAAAACACTGACGCTTAATTCGTCAAAGCAAGGGAGTGTCCGTGCAGGATACTCCCTATTTTCATAAGGAGAAAGCATTATGCGACAGATATTGAAATTTAACGATAATTGGGAGTTTCTCAAAGGAGTATCCGAGATCAACGCCGCAGAGGTAGGAGAATCCATCACGATTCCTCATACTTGGAATGCGACCGACGGTCAGGACGGTGGAAACGACTATTTCCGTGGCACTTGCCTTTACAGAAAGGTGTTCCGCTCCGACTTGCTCCCGAAAGCAAAAAAATACTATCTTGAGATAAACGGTGCGAATTCCTCTGCCGACGTGTATATGAACGGCAAGCGTCTTGCGCATCACGACGGTGGATATTCCACTTGGCGTGTGAATATCACGGGTTATCTCCGCACGGAGAATACGCTTTGTATCTTGGTAGATAACGCTCCCAACGAGGAAGTTTATCCGCAGGTGGCGGATTTCACCTTCTACGGCGGTATTTACCGTGACGTAAACATCGTTTGTGTAGAGGAAACGCATTTTGATCTTGAATATTTCGGCGGCAAGGGACTCGTTATTACACCCGAGATCGCTGAAACTGCGGCGAATGTAAAAATTGACACCTACGTAAACGATATGGAAAAGGGCGACGAGATATCTTTTTGCATTTTTGATGCAGACGGAAATGCAGTCGCACAGTGTCAGAGTGCAACCACAAGCGCCGTTCTGACGATTGAGGACGTACACCTTTGGAACGGTAGAATTGATCCCTATCTCTACACGGCAGAGGTAGCGATCATTCGCGGGGGCGAGAAAATCGATCAGATATCCTCGCGTTTCGGCTGCCGTACCTTCCGTATTGATGCTGAGACCGGTTTTATTCTCAACGGAAAGGAATATCCGCTCCACGGTGTCAGCCGTCATCAGGACAGATGGCAGATCGGCAATGCGCTTCTTCCCGAGCATCACCTTGAGGATATGGATCTCATTTGTGAGGTCGGCGCAAATACCATCCGTCTTGCGCACTATCAGCACGATCAGTATTTTTACGATCTTTGCGACGAGCGCGGTATGGTGATCTGGGCAGAAATTCCTTATATTTCCCGTCATATGAGCGGCGGAAACGACAACACGATGTCGCAGATGCGTGAGCTGATCGTTCAGAACTATAATCACCCCTCAATCTGTGTTTGGGGACTTTCTAACGAGATCACGATGGACGGCGCGAAAGATCCCGATCTGATCGCCAACCATCACAAGCTCAACGACCTTGTTCACGAGATGGACAAGACCCGTCCCACAACGGTAGCTTGTATCTCCATGTGCGATATTGATGAAAAGTACGTTCACATCTCCGACGTGGTATCCTACAACCATTATTTCGGTTGGTACGGCGGAAGCCTTGACGAGTATGGAACTTGGTACGATAAGTTCCACGAAAAATATCCGAACAAGCCCATTGGTTGCTCGGAATACGGCTGCGAAGCGCTTAATTGGCATAACTCGAATCCCGAAAGCGGAGATTACACCGAAGAATATCAGGCGATCTACCACGAATCTCTCATCCGTCAGCTCTTTACGAGAAAATATATCTGGTCCACTCACGGTTGGAATATGTTTGACTTCGGCGCGGATGCAAGAGCCGAGGGCGGTGAGAACGGTCAGAATCATAAGGGTCTAATCACCATCGACCGTAAGTACAAAAAGGATGCGTTCTATGCCTACAAGGCATGGCTCGTCTCTCCCGACGTTGATCCCTTCGTGCATATCTGCGGTAAGCGTTACGTTGACAGAGTAGAGGAAGTTACCAAAGTAACCGTGTACTCAAACCTTCCCGAGGTTGAGTTGTTCGTGAACGGCGAGAGCATCGGCAAAAAGAGCGCCGAGGATCACTTCTTCTATTTCGAGGTTCAAAACATTGGAGAAACCGAGCTTGTTGCGGTTGCAGGTGAATGCAGAGATGAAAGCCGTATTTGCAAGGTTGACAAGATGAATCCCGATTATATTCTGCGTGAGCAGGGAGCGGTGCTGAACTGGTTCGATATCACCGAGGTGGAAGGCAGATTTTCACTTAACGATAAGATCGGAGATATTACAAAGACCTTACGCGGCAAGCTATGGATGATGGGGCTTTTCCTTACCATGGCAAAGAAAATGAGCGGCGGCAAGTCAAAATCAGCCGATAAAGACAAAAAGAAGAAAAAGAAAAAATCCAAGAATCCCGAAATGGGAAGCGGCGTGATGAATATGATTGGAAACTTTACCGTTCTTCGCTTCACGGGTATGCTTGGTATGCGTAACGTTTACTTTACCAAGGAAGAGCTGCTGAAGATCAACGCCAAGCTCAACCGTATGAAAAAGCCAAAGGAGAAGAAGTGATAAAATGATATTTACATGTAGCACAAACAAAGGTGTTACACAATCTGCGTAGCAAATTGCGTAACACCCTATGAAAAAACTTCGTAACA
>JAGBYM010000153.1 GCA_017628755.1 Clostridia bacterium
GGCATACAGACTTCTGAAATACAGAATCGCATATTTCCACATCAAGGATGCCTTGGCTGCGGGCGCAATAGTGCCTCCCGGCTGCGGCGAGGCAAAGATTGGCGAGATACTCGCGGAGCATAAAGAATACGCTGATTGTGACTTCTTTGTTTCCCTCGAGCCTCACCTTGAGCTCTTCTCGGGACTCAACGCCCTCGTCGGACGTTCCTTCGAGAATCCCTATAAGTACCCCGATGCAAAAACCGCATTCACCGATGCGGCGGAAAAACTTAAAAAGTTGATTTAATGACAAACACCACGGATAAAAATCCGTGGTGTTTTAAATTATAATTATTTACGATATTCCTCGCTTCACTCGGAGCGATATCATTACATAAGCTTGCGGATAAGGCCCTTGATGTCCTCGACCGAAGCAGCCTTGGGGTTGCCGGGTGCGCAAGCGTCAGCGTATGCCGACTCTGCGAGGAAGTCGAGATCCTCTTCCTTGAGTGCCTCAAGCTTGGTGGGGATTCCAACGTCGATGGAAAGCTGACGTACAGCGTCAACAGCCGCCTTGCGGTAAGCTGCCTGATCCATTCCGGTTGTGTCAACGCCCATAGCTTCTGCAACAGCCTTGAGCTTCTCGCCGGTGCATTCTGCGTTGTACTCCATAACGATGGGGAGCATCATAGCGCATGCAACGCCGTGGGGAGTGTCATAAACCGCGCCGAGAGTGTGAGCCACCGAGTGTGCGATTCCGAGACCTACGTTCGAGAATGCCATACCGGTAACGAACTGACCGAGAGCCATGCCCTCGCGTCCTTCGGGATCGTTGTTGACGGCACCGCGCAGGCTCTTTGCGATAAGGCGGATAGCTTCAAGGTTGAGGCAGTCGGGAAGATCCCAAGCAGCCTTGGTGGTGTAACCCTCGATAGCGTGGGTGAGAGCATCCATACCTGTTGCGGCGGTAAGACCCTTGGGCATGGTGGACATCATATCGGGGTCAACGATTGCGATATCGGGAATGTCGTTTACGTCAACGCAAACGAACTTTCTCTTGCGCTCAACGTCGGTGATAACGTAGTTGATGGTAGCCTCAGCCGCGGTACCTGCGGTGGTGGGAACTGCGATGGTGTAGACGGTGCGGTTCTTGGTGGGAGCAACGCCCTCAAGAGAACGAACGTCAGCGAACTCGGGGTTGTTGATGATGATACCGATTGCCTTTGCGGTGTCCATGGAAGAACCGCCGCCGATGGCGATCATATAGTCAGCGCCCGAAGCCTTGTAAGCCTCAACGCCGTTCTTTACGTTTTCGATGGTGGGATTGGGCTTGATGTCGGAGTAGATCTCGTAAGCCATGCCCTCTTTATCGAGGATATCGGTAACCTTTGCGGTTACGCCGAACTTAATGAGATCAGGGTCGGAAGCTACGAAAGCCTTCTTGAAGCCCTTAGCGGCAACGAGTGCGGGGATCTCAAGGATCGCGCCCTTGCCGTGATATGAAATTGCGTTAGATACAAAACGATTTGCCATTTTATTTACCTCCGTAAATTTATTTTTGATCGGCTGATTTAATTATACATTATCGTCGCAGAAATTTCAATAAGCTGAGCAAAAATTTTTGAGATTTTTTCGACTTTTGAGAGCAAAATTTTCTATTGACAAACCGCTTTCGTTTATGTTATTATAATAGTAGAAAATTCCTTTGTTAATGTGCACAAAACACGCGTGTGTTTTTTGTGCAATACAACGAATTAAAAATAATTTTCAAAATCATGCAACGCGGACTATCCGTTTTACGACATATAGGATGAAGACCCCTGAAAGGAGGAAAGACATTAAATGAAGGATGAAAAGATCATAGAGCTATTCTTCGCGCGTGACGAAGAAGCTTTGCGGCAGGTCGAAGAAAAATACGGAGCGCTCTGCAATTACGTGGCGTCGAATTTTCTTTGTATGAAAGAAGACCGCGAGGAATGCGTCAACGACACGCTTCTCTCGCTCTGGAATTCGATACCTCCCGCAAAGCCCGATAATCTTTCGGCATACGTGAGCGCGACTGCGCGAAACGAGGCGATAGACAAGGCGCGTTCGAATAACGCCTGGAAGCGCGGAGGAAGCGTTCAGACCGTAAACGACGAAATTCTTTCCCTTATTCCAGATGACAAAAGTCTTGCAGAATATTATGAGGCAAGAATGGCGGGAAAGGTAATAAACGACTTTTTAGGAACACTCACGGGAGGAGAAAGAAAGGTATTTATCCTGCGGTATTTCTTTGATGCGGATGACCGAAGCATCTCGGAACAGACAGGATTTTCACATACCAAGATCAGATCAATGCTTTTGCGGTTACGTAAAAGACTCGCCGAAAAACTCGGAAAGGAGGGCATAATCGTATGAAAAACCGTGATTTTAAGGATTCAAGACTGATCGATGCGTTTAGCTACATCGACCCGAAATACATTGCCGAGGTCGCAGACAGCCTCAAGCTTTCAAACAATAGTGCCACTCCCATAATAGCAAAACGCAGAAGCTGGCGTCATATTGCCGCGCTTGCGGCATGTGTGCTCCTCCTCGGCGCGGTCATTCCGATGATAACCTACGTCCTTCGGAATTTCGGCGATATAGCCGCGTGGCTTCCCGAAAACACGACCGAAGAAACCGCACCGCTGACCGAACCCGATGATCCGACAAAGGAACCGACCGCTGAAGAAACGACATCGGAACCGCAAACAACGGCTTGTACGCATCCGCGTATGGTTACCAGCGAGGTCATACCTAATTGCACAGAAAAATACACGATATACTCATGGTGTAGTGATTGTGATTACACCGAGAATACGATAATGCCTCCTTACGGTCACAGATTCATCGATGGCATTTGTCAGATCTGCGGTGCGACGGACGAATGCAAGCATTCGCTATTCACTGCTACCGAAAATGTACCGACTTGCACCGAGAGTGCGACGGTAAATTATCAATGCAGCTCTTGCGGTCACACTTGGAGCGAAGTGCTTCCCGCGCTTGGACATAATTTTGTTAATAACATTTGCACAAGATGCGGTGTCGAAATCGAATACGACGGCTCGCGCGGGCTTGAATATGAAATAAGCTCAGATGGCAAATACGCCATTCTCGTAGGCATCGGCACTTGCACTGATAAGGATATCGTTGTTGCGACGACTTATAACGGCATTCCTGTGGCTCGTATCGATTCGTATGCCCTTTATAACTGTCAGTTCATTGAATCTGTCACTATCCCCGAAGGTATTACGATCATTCATGACGAAGCGTTCTACCTCTGCAAGAATCTCAAAAAGGTTACGCTTCCGTCAACGCTCAAATGGATTCAGGATTGGGCGTTTGCGGGGTGCGAGAGCCTTGAGACGGTAAGAATACCCAACAGCGTAACGCAAATATCTATAAGAGCTTTCAGCGATTGCAAGAATCTTTCCTCGCTGACTCTCGGCGCGGGCGTTGAGCTGATCGAAGAGAGCGCGTTTGAAAACTGCACTTCGCTTACCTCGGTTACGTTCCCAAAGACTCTGCGTCTGCTTGCAAACGACGCTTTTGCGGGATGTACCTCGCTTACGAACATTCACTACGCCGGCACAATTCAGGAATGGAATTCGGTCGATTCGGCCGGCAGAGATTACGGAAACAATCACATCTGGTACGAAGGAGTTCCCGGCGAAAGGATCACCTGCACCAACGGATATATCTTTATCTCCCCGATTTCCGAATATGAGGCTTATGAGGCGGCAAGAGAATTCCTCGGCATTCCGAAAAGCCAGATCGGCGGGAAATATGAGTTCGCTACAAAAACAAAGGATCCCTCGCATCTCGATTGCTACAGAGTCGCGTTCTGCGAATTCATTCCCGATATAGATCATATGGGTGAATATGAAGTCCTCCGCGAGGTCTACGTAAACCAAAACACGGGCGAATGCACCGAAATTGTTTTCGACTACCCCGATATTCCCGAGGTCTTCCTTGACGTCATCTTCAACCGCGAAAAATTCATTTACGTTGATCAGGACTATTTAAACGGCGAATATACCTACAAAACCGAGGAAACCTACCTGAAAACTTTTAAAATCTCGGGTGAGTGGCTGTTCGGCAAGGATCCTCAAGACTATTCACTCCTCGACATCGACGGCGATTCTTTCCCCGAGTTGATCTTTCAGAACGTTCCACGCGATATTCCCGGACTCATCCTCCGCTATAACGATGGCAAGATCTACGGCTACACATGGGGCGGCGACGGTTTTATGACCGACTGCACTACTTCCTGGCACGAGAGCGCGGGAGAGGTTCAGGGGCTTGACCTTGTCTATTTCGACGGATTGCTGTTAAAATCCCGCGAGATAATGAGATACGATTTCTCGGATCCCCAAAACGTGAAATATTACGTTGAGAAAAAGGAAGTGACCAAGACGGAATACGATAAATTTTCCGCACTCTATAACGGCGAATATCTCGACTATTCCACTCTCGACCTCTATCCCGTTTATGTAAATCCGTTTCCCGGTGGATAAATAAGAAACATCCGAACCCTTGCGGTTCGGATGTTTCTTATTTATAACATTTCGCTTAAGCTGAAATTTTACATCAGCAAAGTTGATATATCACTTTGCAAAGCAAGCGTATTTACCACCAATTCTGCGGAATTACCGCAACCTCATATAGATATCCCGAATGGTTGCATCCGATATAGAACTTGCCGTTGAGCTTGAACATATGCTCGGGTTCGGCGCCCGAGAGTCCGTAGAGGTTGGCGGATGCCAAAAGATTGCCGTCCATATCCTCGACGACGAGAAGATGAACTGCCTTGCCCTCGAGATAACGAGGATCGTAAACGTATTCGCCGTCGGAATAAAGTCCCTGAGTCATAAGAGTCTGATCTGCGCAGATATGCGATGAAATCTTATTGAACTTCTCATCGAGGATCATGATCTCGATATTGAATCCCGCGGCAACGTATGTGTTGCTCTCGGGCAGATATTCGAGTCCGCGGATGCCCATGGGAGTGGTAAGATCACCTAAAAATTCAAGCGTATCGGCATCAACGAAGGAAAGACGTGTCCATCCCGCATCAAGCGTGGCTATGACGATTCTGTTGTTCTTGGCGTCATATGTCAAGTCGTTCGTATGAAAAGTGGGAAGACGCTCGGAGAATTTGATCAGCTCACCGGTCGCGAGGTCGTATTTCGACACAACACCGTAATCTCCGCTGTCGCCCGTGCCCATCATTCCGACGTAAACGTATTTGCCGTCAGTACAACCGCCCTGTGGCGTACCTCCGCCGTTTTTATTCTGGAATTTAAGCACCTTTTCGGTTGCCGCAAAAGCTACTCCGCGACCGTCGGCAAGGAGCTCGGCGATCTCAAAGCTCTTATCCTCGGAAGCGTCAGAAATATATTCAAATCCGCATTCGATCTCAACACTCGTTCCGTCCGCCGAAACAAAGTTATTGAGAAAATAATCGAGTGCAAGATAACGCTGATACCAACCCGTGCCGTTGATAACGATCTTCGAATCGGTCGCCATGATTCCGAAGCGGTTTCCGCCCGACGCAGAAAGTTTTTCCGAAAGAAGAGCCGACTCTTCTCTGTTCGTGTCGCCGAGAAGGATCTCCTTTGCGTCGGGGGCAACGGGCTTGATAAGTGCCATAACGTCAAACTCGGTCTCGATGGAACAAAATCTTTCCTCAAACTCGCGGAAGAATGCGGCAAAAAGCTGTCCGCTCGCGCCGTCGGATTCCTCGGGACGGATGATCTTGAACTCGGTTTTACCCGAAGATACCACGGTGAGCTTGGGTACGTTTTCCTCGGTCACAGCCTCGGTTTCCGATGTCGAATTACCTTCTTCTGCAGGTGCGGGTGCGCATGCGGTAAGTAAAATAAGTAATGCCAAAGTCAGAAATACAAAGTTGAACTTTTTCATTTTAACTCCAAATGTAATTGATAAGTTATTATACCATAAAAATATTCCTTTTTCAATATCATTATCGGTTGAAAAAGAGATAAAATTGTGATATAATTATCATAGATCCAAAGGAGGCAGCAAAATGAAAAGCTTTCAATTCAGATATGCAACCGAGGATGACGCCACTCTCGTCCTTGAATTTATAAAAGGTATTGCAACCTATGAAAATATGCTTGATCAGGTAGTCAACACAGAGGAGATGATCAAGGAGGTTATTTTCGGCAAAGGAAACGCGGAAGTCATCTTCGTTCTTGAGGGCGAAAAAGAGGTCGGATTTGCGCTCTTTTTCCATAATTATTCCACCTTTGTCGGACGCTCGGGAATACATCTCGAAGACCTCTTCGTCTGGCCCGAATACCGCGGCAAGGGATACGGCAAGGCTCTCTTCTGCGAGGTCGCAAGAATTGCAAAGGAGAGAGGTTGCGGCAGAATGGAGTGGACCTGCCTCGATTGGAACACCCCGAGCATCAATTTCTACCTCTCGATGGGTGCAGTTCCGATGGACGAATGGACCATCTACCGTCTTACCGCAGATCAGATCAACGAGCTCGTGGGGTAACTGATGTACAAGCTTTACATGGAATTCCGGAATCCCACCGAGGAGATATTCGGCAAGCGTCGCGCAGTTCAGGGCATGGCGATCCACGGCGACACAGCATTCGTTCTCTACCACAGCGGACTCTGCGCGGCTTACGACCTTGTCAGCCGTGACCCAAAACCCACGGGCGTCTTCAAGCTCGGTTCCTATTGCAGAAACAAGGAAGACAAAAGATACGATAACCACGCAAACGATGCCATGTTCGGCGGATTCCTTGAAGGCGAGGACTTTCCTCTCATGTACGTAACCACGGGCAACAGCGGCGATGCGGATGAAAAGGGATGGATAGCTTACTGCGCGGTTGAACAGATCAGATTTACAGACGGAAAATATTCCGCTCAAACGCTTCAGCGCATCTATTACAAGCCTACCGATGCCGACGGCAAGAAATTTGAAATACCCGGATGGGGTTGGCCCGCGTCTTTAGTCGATGTCAAAAACGGATTTTTCTATCTCCACTCGGCGCGTTATCGCACAAAGCGCGAGATGTACCGCCCCGATAACGAATATATCGTGACCAAATTCCGTCTGCCCGATCCCGCAGAAGGTGACGTCACCTTCACCGCTGACGATATCCTCGATCAGTTCACACTTCCCTTCAATGCCTTTGCGACTCAGGGCGGAACGATCTATGAGGATAAGCTCTACTACTCCTTCGGCTTCGGACGCGAGGACTCGCCTGATGCGCTCAACGTAATCGACCTGAAAGAAAAGAAATACGCACTCTGCGAAGATCTGTCAACCGCGCCCTTCGCCGACCAAGAGGTTGAATGCGTCGCGTTCTACAAGGGCAAAATGCTTATAAACACTCAAAAAGAAAAAATATACGAACGCGAACCGTTCGAATTCTGAAAGGAGACATACAATGCTTGAAATCGGAATGAAAGCCCCCGACTTTACACTAAAAGACAAGACCGGAAACGACTTTACACTATCTTCTCTTCTCGGCAAAAAGGTAGTTCTCTATTTCTACCCCAAAGACAACACCCCGGGATGCACGCGTCAGGCTTGCGCCTTTGCGGGTGCATACAAGCAGTTTGAGGAAAAGGGCGTCGAGGTCATCGGCATCAGTAAGGACAGCGTCGCGTCGCACGTTAAATTTGCCGAAAAATACAACCTTCCCTTCATTCTCCTCTCCGACCCCGAGCGCGTTGCCATCGAGGCTTACGGCGTATGGCAGGAGAAAAAGATGTGCGGCAAGGTTTCTATGGGCGTAGTCCGCACCACATTTATCATTGACGAAAACGGCAACATCGAAAAGATTATGCCGAAAGTAAAACCCGATACAAACGCGGCTGATATCTTAGCCGAAATTTAAGGAGGATTTAAAAATGTATACCATCTACGTTAGTTTCATCTGCCACGAGGGCAAGCGCGAGGCGTTTGTCGAAAGAATGAAGAGCGAGGGCGTGCTTGACGCTGTACGCGCCGAGGACGGATGCATCCGCTACGACTATTATTATGCTGACGAGAATCCAAACGAGCTTCTTCTCATCGAGGCTTGGGA
>JAGBYM010000154.1 GCA_017628755.1 Clostridia bacterium
CGGGCGTTCCGAGTTCCTGCTTCAACGAGTATCTTGGATTTCATTATCTCGGAAATAAAAACAATCCTTATCTTTATTTGATAAAACCGACAGATACGCGTCATTCTTCCGAGGTGGAATTGCATCCCGATACCAAAGCCATTGCGAGAGGTTCCATCACTGTAAGTATATGCACTTCGCTGTCAATACCCAAGACAAGTAAGTATTTATATTCCGAGAATAACTGTCTCATAAGAAAAAGCGACCGCACGTTGATACGAGGTTTGGCTGTGGAAACAATACCCGACGGGGTAAAGAAGATAGGAGACTACGCCTTCAGAAATTGCCCCGGATTGACGTCGGTTTCTGTTCCGGATTCCGTGGAGATAATAGGCGAACACAGCTTTCAGAGTTGCTTAAATCTTGTTTCAGTGAATCTCGGCGCAAACGTGACCGAGATCGGAGCATTTGCATTTTCCAGTTGCGAGCTGTTGAACGATGTGAAATTTGGCGTAAAAACAGAGCAGATCGGAGAAAGGGCATTTGCTGATTGCGATTCACTGACAAAGATCGTTTTCCCCGAAAGTCTTAAAAGTCTCGGCGCGAGTGTCTTTTATTTTTCCGGACTCACAGAAATATCTGTTCCCGCATCGGTCAAGGTGATACCACAGTATGCATTTGCCGAATGTCTGAATCTCGCCAAGGTAAGCATCAATGGCGCAACCGTTATCTCGGAACGTGCATTTGTCAGTTGCCACAAGCTTTCTGAGATCTCACTTCCCGACTCTCTTCTTGTTATCGAAGAGTCTGCGTTTGCAAATTGTTGGGTGCTTTCAATATGTAATATTCCAAAAAACTTACTCTGTATCGGAGATAGTGCTTTTCATTATTGTGCCACTCTTGAATCTGTCAATCTTCCGCAAACACTGATATATCTTGGTGAAAGTGTTTTTGCCGGATCAAAAATAACTTCGGCAGTTATTTTTGATGGCATAACCGGTATAAGTGCGCGATCCTTTGAGCGTTGCAGCTCGCTGCAGGAGATTACTCTTCCGGCAACCGTAAAGGAGATCGGCGATTATGCATTCATATATTGCGAAACCCTCACTACAGTTAATTTCAACGGTACACGCGCGGAATGGGATGCTGTTGTAAAGGGTATCAACTGGCGCGCAGCAAGCTCCGCATTCACCGTTAAGTGCACAGACGGAGACATCGAATATCCCGCAGATACCTCGGAGTTTGTCGATCCCGAGTCATTCGTGTAAGACTTTCAATAAGTTTGTTAAACTAAGAACCTCGCCCAATGGGTGAATATTAACTCGCGCGAAGCAGAAATTAACTCCGCCTATGGCGGATAATCATTATCTCACAAGGGTGAAGGAGCGAAAATTTCCCGCAAGGGGAAATTTTACTCCTTCCAAGCGGTCACCGAGGGCGGCGACCGCTTGAAGCGCATTTGCAGGGCGTTGCCCCGCACCCCACAAGCTTTTGAAAAAGCTTGACCAAAACTTTCCCGCTTTTAAAATAAAAATGAAAATTTCCGTGCGAAGCTCGGAAATTGACCTTCGTTCCGCGAAGCGGATAACCATTCGCCGCAGGCGATAACCATTCTGCCGCAGGCAGATAACCATTCGCGCGAAGCGTGACAAAACCAATCTCTCAAAGAGGTACAAAATGAAACGAACACCTTTAGCAGAACTCATAAGACCGACGTCCTTTGACGATATAGTAGGTCAGACTCATCTTTTCGGCAAAAACGGCGTTGTGCGCCGCCTTTGCGACTCGGGGCGCATCCCGAATATGATCTTCTACGGCCCTCCCGGCACGGGTAAGACCACCGCCGCATCCCTCGTCGCGAAATATGCCGATATGTCCTTCGCGCGTCTCAACGCGACAACGGCGTCGCTTTCCGACGTCAAGGACGTCCTCGCCTCGACCGAAAACGTCTTCGGATCCGAAGGAGTCCTGCTCTACCTCGACGAGATCCAGTATTTCAACCGCAAGCAACAGCAATCCCTGCTTGAATATATCGAGGACGGGCGCGTCACCCTGATCGCCTCGACCACCGAAAATCCGCATTTTTACCTCTACGGCGCGCTCATTTCGCGCTCGACTCTCTTTGAGTTCAAGCCGGTGCCGCAGTCGGAGGTCGTTCGCGCGCTCACTCGCGGTCTCGACTACCTCAACCGCGAGGTCAACCGCACCCGTACCTTTGACACGGGTGTTGCCGAGAAGATAGCCGCCGCATCGGGTGGCGACGTCCGCCGTGCGCTGACGCTTTTTGAGAACGCTTATCTCTCGTCCGAGGGTGACGCGATTCTCCTCTCCGACGTCACGCCCTTCGAGTCGAACATCACAGAATATTCGGATGACATACACTTCGACCTTCTCTCGGCACTCCAGAAGTCGATCCGAGGCTCCGACCCCGACGCCGCCGTCTTTTATCTTAATAAGCTCCTTGCGGCGGGCGAGCTTCTCGCGGTCTGCCGACGTATGCAGGTCATCGCGAGCGAGGATATCGGTCTCGCCTACCCGATGGCGCCCGTGATCGTCCGCGCTTGCTGTGAGTCTGCGCGCGAGCTCGGCATGCCCGAGGCGAGAATACCGCTTTCGAACGCCGCCGTTATGCTTGCGACCGCGCCGAAATCAAACTCCGCATACCTCGCCGCCGCCGCGGCAAACGAGGATATCGAGGCTGGACGCGGCAAGATTCCGCCCAAACACATCCAGTCGCCCCTCTTTGAGGGCTACGTTTACCCCCACGACTACCCGAACCACTACGTCGCTCAGCAGTATCTGCCGAACGATCTGCGCGACCGCGTTTACTACAAATACGCGCCGAACAAGACCGAATCTGCCGCCGCCGCATACGCAGACGCGATCGGCAGCCGAAAAAAAGGTAGCTGACCATGGCAAAACTTGACTGCAAACCTCGTCTTTCGCCCGACCGCAGGTGCAATTCCAACATCTGGTTTTGCGCGCATCCCGAAGATTTTGAGGAATATTTTGATAAAATCACAGACGATCTACTGAAAAAACGCGACCTAAAGATCAAGGACGTTGCCGTCTGGTTTGACCGCGAACCGCTGGCGGAATACGATGCAAAGACCTTCCTTGCCGATCTTGCGCAGATGAAGCTCTTCATCGTTGCAGTCACGCGCAGATTTCTGACCGAAAACAGCCGCGCGCGTCTTCTCGAACTGAAATTCGCCTCGGATAACAAGATCCCGATCCTCCCCCTGATGCTCGAGAGCGGTCTTGACTCTCTCTTTGACGAGGTCTGCGGAAGCATACAGTACCTGGATCCCTTCGTGAGCGAGGGAACGGCGATCTCATACGGAGATAAGCTCAATTCTTTTCTTTCGGATATTTTCCTCGACAGCAAGCTCAAAGAGCGTATTGAGAAGGAATTTGACGCCACCATCTTCCTCAGCTACCGCAAGATCGACCGCGGATACGCGCAGGATCTGATGGATATCATTCACCGAAACAAAAAATTCCGCGACGTTGCCATCTGGTACGACGAATTTCTGACTCCCGGTGAGGACTACAACACCTCAATAAGCGACGCTATCAAGGAAAGCGACGCTTTCGTTATGGCTGTTACGCCGAATATTATCGCTCAAAGCCGCGACAAGGACGGCAATCCTTGCGAAAATTATATCGTTACAACCGAATACCCGCTTGCTTACGAGCTCGGCAAGCCGATCATACCCTATGAGATCGTGCATACCGGCATGCGTCTGCACAGCAAATTTCCGAAACTCCCCTATTATATCCCCGAAGGATGCATAGATTCGCTCTATGAAGACCTCGAATTCAAGCTTTCCGACATTCCCCTCGGAGCAAAACAGGGGAATCCTGAACACGACTACCTGATCGGTCTTGCGTATTTCACGGGCACTTGCGTTGAGCTCAACAAGCAAAAGGGCATAGAGCTTCTCGAATCTGCCGCCGAAAACGGAAATATGGAGGCGGCAAACCGTCTCTCAATCATTTATTCTCACGGCGACGGAGTCGAAAAAAATTACAATAAACGAATCGAGCTCTGCGGAAAAATTATTGATATTTTCAAAGGAAAGCTTGACTCTGCCGATAATCTGACCCGCGAAGGTGTGGATCACTATATTGAATCCTACGTCAACGCCTGTAAGGTCCTTTGCAGCACAATGCTGTTTGAGGAACAGCTTCTCTTTCTCGACGTAACCGTCGCAGAAATGCGGAAATATTATGACAAGCTGAAGGATCTGACCCCGAGAGCTATTGATATCCTGAGCGGAATCTACGGTATTTACACCCTGTACGCCATGGTCGGCAATGACAGAGAAAGCAAAAAACGTTATTCTGCCGCAGCCCTTGATCTTGCAATGCGCATTATGGAACACGAGCCGTCAAAGACGAATCTTTTCAATCTGTCCGTGACCCTGCTTAATCTTACGAAATACAGTTTTGACGACAAAAATTATAAAGAAGCCGAGGATTTCGGCTCACGCGCTCTTGATATTGCTGAAAAAGTCTTGTGTACGGAAGGCAATATTGAAGATTATCTGTTGAAGAAATACGTATTATCTTCAAAGGATACCGCTATTGAGCATTATCTTAAATGCTGCGGAATCTATGCAAAAATCAATTTTATTCTTGATAATGCGGAAAAGGCGACGGAATATCTGCAAAAAGCACTGAAAATTGCCGAGCCCTTTATCGCGAACGATCGGCATCGCGGCTGTGTGGTCAATTACACGGAATCGGCTTCCGCGCTAATGACACATTATCTGAATAAAAACGATCAAGCCGCGGCAAAGGAATATTACCTCAAAACTCTCTCAGCCTTTGACAAAATCGAAGAAAAATCATTCGGACGCACCTCGGACGACACCGCGGTATTCCTGCGCCTCGGAGCATATCTTGAAAGCGAGCTCAATTATTCGGTTGCCGAAAAATATTATCTCAGGGCACTGAAAATATACGACTACCCTACTGAAAATATGATGGAACGTTCATTTGCCGCAAGTATCCTTATCAATCAGAGGCTTGAAAACGTAAGTAAGAAGAGCGGATCGCAGGGACTGGCGCAAAATTACCGTAACCGCGCCGAATATTTTGAAAATGAATTCAGAAGCCGCTTTTCGGGCATCTCGGTTTCATACGTGCTTTCGGCACTCAATTCCGAAATTTTCTGCCTACCGAACAACAACGTCGGTGGCTCATCCGATAATGAAGTTGATCCGGCTCAAAAGCAGTACTGCTTACGCCTCTATAGCAGTGCTCAAAGCCACATAAAGAGCGGCTCGATCCATCTTTCGGTCGGAAATACCGAAAAGGCAAAGGAAAATTTCAGAAAAGCCGTGGATATCCTGCGCGATATTTCAAAAAAGGATCCGGAAAACTCAGATTTCTCCTCTGCTCTTTCAGATGCCGAGGAAAAGCTCATTTCGGCAGACAGCTTCCGTAAAGAGCCCGAAAAAAAGCAAAAGAAGTCCTTTATTTCCATTTTCAAAAGGAAATAACCCTTCTTCGTTGACATAAGTATTATATTATGATATAATTAATAACACATAATTATTATGGAAGGAACAATGAGATGAAAAAATTTTTAACCTCTTCATTGGCAATCTTACTTCTCACTGCAATACTTCTGACCGGTATGATTCCCACAGCATACGCGGCAGATCCGGCAGCAGCCAGACTTTCAGCAATCTTCAAGAATACTTTCAGCTATTGGAGCTGGCATGATTATCTGAACGACGCGGCTATGATCTACCGCATCTATGAAGATTACGAGGATATCTTCTGGGAAAAGATTGACAGCGAGCTTCCCGAAGACCGCGAGATCTTCGAAAAAGGTCTCAAGGTATCGGCTGCCGAGTTTGAAGAAAAGCTCTATAAATATTTCGCAGTGCCGGATTATCTGCTTGAACACATCAGAACCTCGGCACATTACGATCCCGCGGCACAGACCTACACCATAGAGTTTATGGGCGGTTGGGGCGGTTCCTCAAAACGCGAATATGCAGGATTTGTCAACAAGGGCGATTACTATGAGATCTATCTTTGCGATTACGAATACATCTCGCTTGAAGATCTCCTTCCCGAGGGCGTAACTCTCAACGATTATCTTGAATCGCAGGGATGGCCCTTCGAGCTTGAGTACGAGGGCATCTATTTCGACGATTTCAACAACTTTAAAACCGCAATCGGCTTCAAGAACAGCGGTCTTATGTTCTGCGCTGAGCGAACCGACTCCACAGTCAGAATTCTCTCGATGCATGAATTCACCGCCGCCGATATGCCCGAAAGCTTTGACGATTCCCCCTCCGATCCCGTAACCTACAGCATAGAATCGGGCGTCAAGATCGACGACGGCAACGCATTCCTTCCCGGAACCAACGTAAGCATCGCTATCGTTGAAAAGGAAAAGGCTGACAACGCGATGTCCTCCATCGCGCGCGAGTACGTTGTCTTCGAGATCACCGCGGAGAAGGACGGTATGCTTTATCAGCCGCGTAACAGCGTCACCGTCACCTTCCCGATCCCCGAGAGTTACAGCAATGACGTTGCCCTCTACTATATGAACAACAAGGGCATCGTCACCGCCCTTGACGCGACCGTTGACCTCGTCAACCGCAGAATCACAACGACCCTTGATCATTTCAGCACCTACATCCTCGCTGATAAGTCGACCGATCCCTCGATCCTCATCCCCGGCGACGTAAACAACGACGGCAAAGCAAACATCCGCGACGCGGCAACAATACTGCAATACCTCGAAGGCAAGAAGGTTGAATGCCTCGCAGACAATATCGACGCAAACGGTGACGGCAAGATCGACGCCGCTGACGCCGAATACATACTCAAAAACGTAACAAATCATCCCGATGCGGTTCTCAATATGGGTCTCTCTTGCGTGCATGATATCAAATATATCGACGCCATTCCCTCAACCTACGTAAGCGAGGGTCAGATCGAGCATTGGATCTGCACAAAGTGCAACCTTCTCTTCAAGGATGCGAACGCAAAGATCCTGATCACAAAAGCCGCTACATCAGCTCCCGTACTTGAGCGCATACCCTCTGAAGGCCTTAATTTTGAACTTAACTCCGACGGCACAGGTTATATCCTCATCAACCAAGGCTCTTGTATCGATCTCAACATCGTCATCCCCTCAACCTATGAAGGTCTTCCCGTAACCGAGATCGGACGTTACGCATTCCGTTACTCGAATATTCAAAATGTATTTATCCCCGAAAGCGTAAAGACCATCAATGAAGACGCGTTCTTTGGTTGCAATGAGCTGACAAGCGTATCTTTCACATCGGGTCTTGAAACCATCGCACTTAATGCGTTCAGAAACTGTACGGCTCTTGAGAGCCTCGTGCTTCCCGAAGGCTTGAAAACCATTGGAAACTATGCTTTTGCATCGAGCGGCTTGAAGAACATCAGCTTCCCGAAATCTGTTGAAACGATCGGCACAAACATACTTGAGCGCACGGATCTTCAGACCATTAAGGTTCACGAGGATAACCCCTTCTACAGCAGCGCGGGCAACTGCCTTATCGAAAAGGCAACCAAGACCATTATTGTGGGTTGCGCAAACACCGAGATCCCCACGGACGGAAGCGTTACCACCATCGGTGAGAATGCTTTCTACGATTGCGAAAGCCTTAAGAACATTGTCATTCCCGAGGGAGTACAAAAGATAGATAAAGGCGCATTCGCGCTCTGTATGAATCTTGAGACCGTATCTCTCCCCGCAAGCGTGACCGAAATCGTTAACAACCCC
>JAGBYM010000155.1 GCA_017628755.1 Clostridia bacterium
AAAAATATATGTTCACCGCCGTTTGTGCCAATTACGGCGGCAAGTGGATCCTTTCAATGCACAAGGAGCGCGACACCTGGGAAACGCAGGGCGGTCATATCGAAGAAGGCGAAACTCCGCTCGAATGCGCTCGCCGCGAGCTTTTTGAGGAAAGTGGCATCAAGGAAGCCGACATCTATCCCGTTTGCGACTACTGGGGTTTCGACGCGCAAGGCTGCGCTAATGGAATGGTTTTCCTTGCTGTGGTGCACACGCTCGGCGAGCTTCCCGAAAGCGAAATGAAAGAGATAGGGATATTCGATTCTCTCCCCAAAAATCTTACTTATCCGCAGGTCACTCCGCACTTTTTTGCAGAAGCCGAAAAGCTATTTCACAAACTATAAGGAGAACTCATATGGAATTCAGAAAGATATTCGACACGATTCCTGAACAGTTTGATAAATACCGTCCGCGCTATTCCCCCGAGCTTTTTGCCGCGCTTATCGAATATGCCGGAATAGGTCAGGGCAAATCTGTTCTTGAACTCGGACCCGGGACGGGACAGGCCACCGATCCTATACTGAATACCGGTTGCGATTACAACGCCATTGAGCTCGGCGAGAATCTGTACGAAAAGATGAAACAAAAATACGGCAGCTGTCCTAATTTCAATATCGTAAACGATGACTTCATCACGCACGATTTCGGCAGTCAAAAATTCGATATGATCTACTCCGCCGCGACAATCCAATGGATCCCCGAAGAGATCGCATTCAGCAAAACATTTGACCTTCTGAAGCCCGGCGGAACTCTTGCGATGCTTCTGATGCGCGGGGATTACAAGACCCCAAACGAAGAACTTTACAACGAGATTCAAAAGTCCTATACCGCATATTACAAGCCGGAAACACCTTACACGCACGGATCGTTCAAATACACCAACGCGCCGAATTACGGCTACGTGGATTTCGAGAAGCGCGAGTTTTACGGCACACGCGAGTTCACCGCGGATGAATACGTCGCCTACTGCGGAACTCATTGCGATCACCTCGTCATCCCCGAGCCTTACAAAACCAAGCTGTTTGAAGGACTCCGCAATGCCGTTCTGGCGGCGGGAAACAAGATCGTGTTCAGCGACACGTATATTCTGTATCTGGCTAAAAAGCCTAATTAAAAAGGGAAACACAAATGAACAAAGACATGTGCGCCGTCTGCGACGACGGAATTATCAACATCCGCGTTGGCGCGATCATTATGAAAGACGGCAAAATTCTGATGGCGGGCAATGAGGGCGCGGACTATCTCTATTCTGTCGGCGGCAGACTGAAATTCGGTGAGAACGCCGAGGAAGCCGTCAAACGCGAGGTTTTTGAAGAAACCGGCGTTAAAATGGAGATCGACCGCCTGGGATTCATCCATGAAAACTACTTCGTCGGCGACTCGCCCGCCAAACTCGGCAAGCTGATCTACGAGATCTCGTTTTACTTTTATATGAAGGTGCCGAATGACTTCGACCCCGTTTGTGACAGCTTCACCGAGGACAACAACAAGGAATTTCTTAAATGGGTAGAGCCCGACGGGGATATAAAAATGTTCCCGACTTTCTACAAAACAGAACTCAAAAATCCCACCAAAACAGTAAAACATTTTGTTACGGATGGACGGAAAAATTAATATGACAATTTCAAAAAAGATAACCACCCCGCGCTTGACTCTCGGCGAGATACGCGAATGCGACTTCGACGCGCTGATGGCAATATTCAAAAGTGACGTGGTCAAGGCGACATATATGGTGCCCGATCTGCCCACGCAAGAGGATGAGATGAAGCTCTTCTCCGCTCTCCGCTCGCTTTCCGAGAGGGATGACAGATACGTTTTCGGCATCTTCCTCGGCGACAAACTGATCGGAATGCTCAATGACACCGAGATAAACGGAGTCAATATTGAAATGGGCTACGCTCTGCATCCCGATTATCACAATCAAGGCTTTGCAACCGAGGCGTTCGGTGCGGTGATCAAGCATCTGTTCTCGAAAGGCTTCGATGTGATCCTTGCGGGCGCATTCGAAGAAAACACCGCAAGCATGCGTGTGATGGAAAAATGCGGAATGTCTCGCACCAAAATGACAGCCGAGATCGAGTATCGCGGTATAATGCACAAGTGCGTTTACTACTCGCTCAAAAAGTAACAAAAATGTCGACCTCGCATATCCTGTAATGATATTACAATATGCGAGGTCAACATGTATCACAGAAGCAACAATATTAATATAAACGCAATTTTGCGCGGTCTGCCCGATGCGGTGGCGACGGTTCACGGCAGCTCGGAATATCCGGGAATAAACGGAAGCGTCAAGTTCTATCAGACAGCAAAAGGTGTAATTACTCTTGCGGAGATCTTCGGTCTTCCCGTTTCGGAAGAAAAATGCGGGAACGACATTTTCGCTTTTCACATTCATTCGGGCGCAACCTGCACGGGCAACACCGAGGATGAGTTTGCCGACGTAGGCACGCATTACAATCCCACCGATTGCCCGCATCCATACCACGCGGGCGATATGCCGCCTCTCTTCTCTGCGGACGGCATGGCGTTTCTCGCCTTTCTCTCCGACCGATTCACAGCGGATGAAATCATCGGTAAAACGGTCATAATCCATGACAAGCCCGACGATTTCACCACCCAGCCATCGGGAAACGCGGGCAATAAGATCGCTTGCGGAGAGATTTTGGGTGTGAGACGATAAAAAGAAAAGTGCCGGCTCATTTCGGTTTCCTAAATTTCAAAGCATAATGCCATCCTCATCCACCGCTCACGCGGTGGATGAGGATGGCATTAGCATAATATCGATTGGCTCCAGTTTGGGAATCTAAAAAATCAGTCTTTCTTCTTGAAGACGATAGCTGCGCCAAGGAGAGCGACAACAGGGACTACGCCTGCGATCATAGTGCCGCATCCGCCCTCACCCTCGGGTGTCTCTGTTACGAGAGCTTCAGTCTCAGTTTGGTCGGGAGCGGATTGTGTTTCGGGAGTTGTATCGTCACCGCCCGATATGAGAACAAGTCCGTTTATTGCTGCTTCCAGTTTTGCAACGTATGCATCAACCTCCGCCTGAGTTACAACAGTGTTACGGATGGAATCAGCATCCCCGAGCACATCTGTGAGTGCATCGTATGATTCCTTTGTATACTTTGAGGAATCAGCGTAATCTTTCTCCACCTTTTCAATGTTCTGATCAATGCCCGACTTATCCACATAGCATTCAAAACTGAATTGGCTCTTATTTCCGTAGAATTTGTCGTGTATAGTTGAGTAGTACTGAACAGACATTGTTTTTCCGTCCTCGGATACGTAGAACATTGTAACCAATCCGAGACCACCGATGGATTTATACTTCAGGTCAAGTGTCTGAGGATTGATGAGCATCTCTGTCACAGTGTTACCCTTCACACCAACGTGCTGAACAGCGACGATATCATCAGCCGCCTTATGTCCGGAAAGTACGAGGAAGATGTTCTCGTGCAGAGAAATGAATCTATCCCACATATCGTTAGCATCATTCAGTGTCGAATCATATGACGAGGGACAAGCTGCAACACCGGTATTAAGTCTCTCACCCGTGTTGACAAGGTATCCGTGTGTAAGAACTATGACCTTGTGATCGGGATACTTGCCGACAACATTGTTTGCCCACTCAAGAACGTTATCCTTCGCACCGAAGTCAAGTCCCATAATAAGATATTTGTGCGTTCCTACAGTAAGGGTAGTATAAGCATTATCGAATTTGCCCTCTTCAAAGACTCCGCTCTCACCCGTGGATGCAAGCTGCTCGTAGTAAGCAGGCGTGCCGAGATATTTATTCATATTTGAGCTGTTATCGTGGTTTCCTCTGATAAGGATGTACGGGAGCTTGCCGTTGAGAAGAGAGATAGCCTCTTTTGCGGTTTCCCACTGCGTTGTTGCATTGGCATTGGTGATATCTCCAAGACCCAATACGTGCTTTATCTTCTTGCTCTCGCGGTTATCAAGCAACCACTGATAGATCTTTTCAAGGTTTTGCGGATTGCTTTCCGTAACGTGCTGAGTGTCTCCGACAACAGCAAACGAGTATGCATAATCGGTTACGGGATCGGTATTTTCGTTCCATGCGGGGGCATCGAGGTCCTCTTTAGCAACAGAAGCATCATAGCCGTTTCCGCTGAGGTCTTCCACAGATGTCTGATTGGGAGCAAGCTTGTACCAAACGAGAAGATTATCGTTTGTCTTATTTGTTCCCGCAATGTCTGCCTTGATCTCATCTGCCGTTCTGACGTCGGAATAAACAACAAGCTCCTTCAGCTCGCCGCGGAAGTAGTATCTGTTGTCCGATCTGTAGTCTCCTCCTATGCACATGGGCTTGAGTGCATCTTTAGAGGTCAAGTAGCCGTACGGCGCAACATTGGTTGTAATTTCTTCGGCAAGGGTACCGTTAAGGTAGCATCTGACCTTTCCCGCCGCTTCATCGCGGACTACCGTAATATGTACCCAGTCTCCCGTGCATATATCCAGATTTTTAAAAACGTACTTAACGTTGCTGTTCCCCTTCGTTTCGTAATAGAGCTGTACTGCTCCGTTCGCCTGCAATTGGACGCAAATAGCACGGTCGTAGGTTTTCTCGGGTCCTTCGTAGTTACTGAAAATAACACCCGGACGATCTGTATAGCCCTTAGGCAATCTTACTGTAAACTCGAAGGTGTTTGGCGCCGCTTCAAGGAATTTTGCGGTGCTGTAGATGTTATTTACGTTAAAGGTCATACCCTCCTGAACCAACGGCTCTTGAGGCTCACCTGTTGAGACGGTATATCCGTTACCCGACAGATCCGGGATTTCAGTCGTCATTCCGGCTTTAGGTTGGAACCATACAAGAAGATTATCGTTTGTATTCTTTATTCCTGCAAAGTCTGCCTTGATTTCATCGGCGGTTCTGACATCGGAATAAATTGCAATCTCCTTGAGCTCACATTTGAAGTAGTAGGTATTACCGGATCTATAGTCACCGCCAACACACATACCCTTGAGCTTTTGGGTGGAGGTGAGATAACCGTATTCCTCCATAGCTACTGTACTGGTCTGATAAAACTCTCCGTTAATATAACAGCTGACTTTTCCTGACGCCTCGTCGCGAACAACAGCAACGTGTACCCATTCGCCTGTATTTATCGGCGCATTCTCAAAGATATACTTGACAGGATTGCTGTCCTTCTTCTGATAATAAAGCTGTATCGTAGCGTTTTCTTGTATCTGAATACAAACTGCGTTATCGGCCTTTTTTTCGTAGTTACTGTAAATAACTCCGGGACGAGCGGTATAACCCTTAGGCAGTCTTACGACAAATTCAAAAGTGTTTGGCTTCGCTTCCAAGAATTTGTCGGACTTAAAAAGCTTGTCCGCTGTGAAAGTCATACCTGTGTCGTCTGCACCAACCGTAAGCAGTGAAAACGGAATCATTGAGACAACCATAATTACTGCAAGTGTAATTGACAAAATTCTCTTTTTCATACTAAAGATATCCTTTCTTGCATAAAATTTGATATTAAGTATATTATACTTGTATTATACTTGATTTCTCTTTTTTTGTCAATACACACACGCATATATATATTGTTGAAATTTTGAAAACTCGAAGCAGGAAGTTAGCGTGGGATCGTTTTTGCTTTTTCATTGAGTAATGCGTTACGAAATTGTTTTTTTGATATTGATAACCGTCGGCGGGTCGCCGAACATCATACAGTTATAATCCACGACACACCCGACGGTTTCACCACCCAGCCATCTGGTAACGCGGGCAATAAGATCGCTTGCGGAGAGATAGTAGGCGTAAGAAGATAATCAAGACCACCGGTTCAACCGGTGGTCTTGACTATATCCACGCTCCGTCCTTCATTTGGAGGACGGTATCGGCTTGTTCTGCGACGGATGGATCGTGGGTAACGATGATAACGGTACAGCCGTCGTCGTGAGCGAGGGTGCAAAGGATATCGACAATATTGCGCGTATTGGTGGAATCAAGATTTCCGGTGGGCTCATCGGCGAGGATGATCTTGCATCCCTGCGCAAGAGTCCGCGCGATTGCCACACGCTGTTGCTCGCCGCCCGAAAGGTGCGCGGGCATACGCTTATCGTAGTTTTCGGAAAGATCCACTCTTTCGCGGACCTTGCGACCCAACGCTTCGGCTTCCTTTTTCGGCACTTTCTTCAAGTCGAGAGGATACTGAATATTCTCCTGCACGGTCAGGAGCGGAAAAAGGTTGTAATTCTGATATATCACGCTGACCGCCTCTCGGCGCATACGGTTTCTGTCCCAATCCTTGGTTGATTTACCGTCGACTATGATCTCGCCCTCGGTTGGCAGATCGAGTCCCGCCATCAGCGAAAGAAGCGTGGTCTTACCCGATCCCGACTTACCGATGATGGCATAGCACTTGCCGGCCTCAAAATCATACGAAACTCCGTCCACCGCACGGACGGTCTGATATTTTCCTTTATAGTTGTATGATACGTTTTTAAGTGAAATACTCATTATTCATCCTCCTTAATGGTGGTGAGAAGGTTTTTGCGAAGGAATATAGCAAGCGCCGCACTGAGGCCGATATAATAGATCATCGCAAAAATCGCAATGCGGTTTATCGGCCTCCACAGATTATATGCACCGCCCGCAATTATTCCGAGAATTATACAGCTCATTTGCTCAAGGACAAAGCTCCAATACACCGCGACATTTGATTTACCGAGGATACGCATAAGCGCGATATCGCGCTTACGGTTACGTATCATAAGAAATCCTATCAGAAATCCCGCAACAGCGGAAATAACAAATATGATCGCTGTACAGATACGGTTGATCCTGATGCTGTTTTGGAGTATATCCGCAGTTTTTTGCAAAATCGAATCATCAATATCCAATGCATAAGGATAATAACTATACCCCATTCGCCCCCAATAGACCTGTTGCCCCAGGGGCGTGGGCTCGAGGAACCAATACTTCATTATGTTGCGGAATTCCTGCAGACGCTCATTATCCGCCAGAGTTGCGCTCAAAGTGTCAATAATAAGTCCTTCACCAAGCGCACCGTATATCCGATCAACAACGGTAAACGGACAGTAAATACTGCTTTTGTCGCCCCCAATATAGGTTCCAACGATTTTAAGCGTACATTGAAACTCATTGATTTCCGTCTGCGAAACAGTGTGTTTGAAATTCAAGACGACCTCTCCGTTTCCGTTATCCAAAGCAGACTTTCCTTCAGGAATAATGCAAATCATTTCTTCCCCGCCGAAAACAGTTTCATCATAGCCTTCAAACCACAAAATATCACATCCGTTTTCAGGACGGAGTAATTGATCGCACGAGCGCGAAGTGATTCCGTGCAGAATTACTCCGGAATCCGTTCCGTTGACCGAATAAGCTATATGAGAACTCATAACTTGAATATCTTTAACGTATCCATCCAAAAGGACAGGGAGATTCTTTTCTCCCGTGAAAATATCAAGGACCCACTCGGGAGCTTCGAGATCATTGGATTTTGTTCCCGTAAGACCGGTTACACTCACTTCAACCGGAACCGTGCGGTAAACCTCTTCATAATTGCGCATCTCTGCCTCGTTTGACGCGTGCAAGGCGCAGATGATCACAGAAATGACAGCTGAAAACAACAGAACCGCAACCGCGGGAAGCGGAGCGCGCTTAAAACGTTTTATTGTAAAAAACATCTTTCAATTCCTTTGGTACATCTTACGGTCTCTTGTCATCAGCAAAGCAAATATGGCTGCGACAGAGAAAATGAAAATAAACTGTATAACTGAAATAGTCAGCAAAATAGGTACGTTGACATCGATTGACAAATAGAGTTCGGCTTTCACAGATGAATACAGCAAACTGCTTACCGTCTGCCAAGCACCGATGCCTAAGAGGAGCCCAAGCACCGTCCCCGGCAGAAGAATACACAAATTACTGCCAAGGATATAAGCTATTCGATTCTTCCTCGGTGCGCCAAGCGTACTCATCAGCATAACGTTCTTCTTTTGCTGAAGCGGAAACAGGATGAAATACAGAACAGCAAGTACAAGCGAAGCCGAAACACCCACAGTCAATGCGCGCCTTGCCACTTCGTCATAGGCATACAAGCTTTCGGCGATCACCGAATATCCTTGATCATAGCAAACAAAGAGTCCGTCGTAGCCCGCATCCGCAACCATTTGCTGAAATTCATCAACACTTCCGTTTTTCAAAACGTAGGTTCTGAAAAACGCCTGATCACTGTAGTCCATACTTCCGGTAACCGAGGATTCGGGAACAAAAATCGTGTTGGGGGTAAATGAATAAAGATCACCTTCAACGTAAGTCCATTCGGTTTCATCGCGGTAAAGACCTACGATCGTGTAGCTTTCCTTATCGGTAAGCCCAGTTGTTGAAGTATAGAAATACGGCGCGGGCTCGACAACGCCCCTTCCGTCTTTGATATAACTTTGATACGGAACGCTCCAGTCGTAAATATAATAATTCATATCTATCGTATCACCGACTCCGATGCCGTTCTTTGCCGCAAGGGTTTCGCTGATGATGCAGACTCTTTCTCCGCTATCCAATTCTTCCTGCGTGAAATCTCTGCCCTCGACGATACGTGCGTTTTCGCGGGCAAAGTCGGCGATATATCCGAGCTTCTGAACTCCGATCACGGGAAATGCGTGAGAATTGATCTCTATATGTTCAATCGCGGTCCTCCATTCCGCACCTTCTTCCGAAGCAAGAAAGGCTTCAACACCGTCCGGCACGTGCGCGATTGTTGGGACCGAATAACGCTCCGCATATTCCTCTGAGGAACAAATCACCGTCTCGCCGTTTTCATTGATATAGGATTTTTCGGTAATTGGGGCGGGTGTCATAGAGCCGTCTGTGTTGACCGTATATATGTTTTCGTAGTAATGCTCTCCGTTTCCTATTGGAAAGAATATTTCTTTGTTACCGCTGCTCCACTCATGATCCTGATAATATATTCCGTAGATAATGTATTTTTCACCTGCAGTAAGATCAAGGCCTTCGAATTCTTCAAGGTTTTGAAGCGGCAAATTAACAGTAATATAATAACCTGTGGGATTCTTGTATCCGTCATGCAGACCGACAGCCGAGGTTATCCTTCCTTGCAGTAGTATGTTGGTGCGCTTTTCGACTTGAGTTACCGCATTACCGACAATTTGAAGGGGCACATATGTTTGCGTAGGTTCTCCGATATGGTTCAGCTTAAACTCCAAAACAGCACAGGTATAGGGCGCACCTGCCGGACTCGGATATGGAGCCAAAGGATCACGATGCGCCATTGAATCTTCATAATCGTGCTCCGCAAAAAAATCCACTTCGAGATCGGGTATATATGCCGACGCCAAGCCGGGAGAAGCAACAGCTTTTACTGTATCGGTATTATCGTTTGGCATTTCGGAGAGCCAGTTTTTTACTTCTTCCGGCAGTTGAGAAGTCGTGGCATTTATAGTAAAATCTTTTCCTCCGCCCTGCCATGTAAAGTTTTCCGATTTCCGATATTTTGCCGTTATTAACGCAATAGTGGTAAAATTCTCGTCAAGGGTGTTTAATGTATTTGTCGCTACACTCGCCTGACCGATCGCAACACAAGAAAAAGCTACCATAGCTACAACAAGCAATATTCCCAATACCGATACTATCGGTCGGCGAAAGGCATTTTTTATTGATAACATATTTACCTCGGAAACAAATATTTTTCTGACTTAATTATAACACAATATTGTTCGCTTGTCTATCTGTTTAGCGCAACTACGGCATTTTTAGCGCAACTACGGCATTTTTGACGAAAACAAGAACAGCGGGGAGCCAAAGCTCCCCGCTGTTCTTGTTATTTTTCAATTTCCGCAACAAAATTAAACCAACCGTCGTTATAATCATAAGTATATTCTGCGCCGAGCTTGTCGAGAGTGTAACAGACGCTCATAAGTCCGAAGCCGTGGCTGAGAGAGTCCTGCTTTGAAGTGGCGATCTTGCCATCGGTGATGCGGACAGGATTTGATGTATTTCGGATGGAAATATAGAGTCCGTCCGAGTAAAGAATACTGCAAAAGATCTCGCGGTAACCGTCGACACGCCTGCAAGCCTCTATTGCGTTATCCCAAAGATTCGTCAGCACAACGACGAGAGAATCTGACGGTATATCTATTTTCGAAAGATCGTTTACCTGTACCTGCACCTTGATATCATTTTCACGAGCCAGCTGATATTTTTGGTTCAGGATCACATCCACAACAGGATGGCGCGAGTTGACGCCCATAATATGTATCGAGCGGTTCTTTTTGAGCTTATCGAGATAATCGCAAGCAGCCTCGGTTTCACCTTGACCGAGAAGGTCGCCGAGCACCTGCAGATGATGCTCGAACTCATGCGTGCTCTTTCTCTGCATTCGGTAGTTCTGCTCAAGAGCATTCATGCTTTCCTTTTGCAGCTCCATATGCTGTTTTAGCAGAAGCGCATCGCTGTCGGCATCGTTATGCCCGCGCCCTATGAACTTTGTCGCCCGCAAAAGCAGCACCAAGGCAATCGGAAGTGTTTTTCCGACCGTAAGGATAAAGTAATAAACTATCCCTTCGGAATCTGCGGCAAAATGCAAAAAAGCGCTGTCGATAATAAACGGAATCGTAAAAACGGCGGCAAGCAAGCCGAGTCCGCGGATGCCGTATTCGCCGTATATGACGATAAGAAGCACAGCAGCAGTTAATAGAAACACGAGATAACCATATATTCCGCGGACTTCAAAATAACCAAATCCCGTCCCTACAAGCCATGCGAGTACGTGCAGGCTGACATTCTCGCCGCCGCGGAGCTTTGCATCAAGGCGGGACGACATAAGCAGATAAAGAAAACATATCTGCAAAGCCGACCAGAATGGGATAAAGAAAAAACGCATTATCTGAATCCCTTCCAGAGCAAATATTTTTGCTTTTGCGCGGAATAGTTGCGTTCGCTGGCGGGAAGAACGGTACCGTCAGTCAGCGTACATTCGCGGCTGCGGTATTTTTGAATATACCTCATATTTACAAGGTAGCTGTTGTGAACACGCAAAAATCCGCATTTTTCAAGCTGCTCCTCAAGACTCGAAAGCGAGGCATGGATCGTGTACGACTTATCCTTTGCGTGAACGTTGACCTCGTGGTTCAACACTTCCATATAAGAAACATCGTCGATTGGGATATCAACGGTATCGTCGCCTCCCGATATACTGAGATACTCTCTGTTCTCTGCCATCTGCTCGGTCGCTTGCATAATATAGCGTTCGAGAATGTCGTTTCTGTCGCGCTTCAGTATATAGCGGAATGCTCTTACCTCGTAGCCGGCGGGAGCATAGTCAATGAAATTTGTGACAAAGAAGAGTACGGCTTTATCATTCACAGCGCGCAGCTTGCGTGCAATATCTATGCCGTTATAATCCTCGCCTTCAAAGTCAATGTCAAGAAACGCCATTTCGCAAGAAGCAAGCATCATTTCAGGGATATATTCTGCGCTGCTAAAAGTCGAAAGTGTGGCTTTCAGATTCATTTTTGTAAAAGCGGCTATGATCTCGTCGCGAAAAGCACTCATAAATTCCGCATCATCGTCGCAGAGAAGGACTTTGATGCTGTTCTCACCTATCTTGGTTCTGCGTATCTGGCATTCGTTCATTGCCATACAGCCCCCCTTTTTTAGCTTGATTGAATATATTATAACATATAATTTCGTTTTTGTCTACAACGAAATTTCACGCTAAAAACCTATATAAAAGAAAAAGGCTGCAAGCACGACTTGCATCCCTTTTTCTATATTCAGGTTTACGCGAGTTTGTTGAGGGCGAGTGTGAACTGGCTCTTCTTGTGCGCAGCAGCATTCTTGTGAATGATACCGCGAGCAGCAGCCTGGTCAACACACTTAACTGCAACCTTGTATGCCTCAGTAGAAGCAGCCTTATCACCGGACTCAACAGCAGCATAGAACTT
>JAGBYM010000156.1 GCA_017628755.1 Clostridia bacterium
AGTTACGAACCTGCTCGAATGCACGTCCTGCCGCGAACATTGCGAAGGTGGATGCGAAAACGGGCTTGCCGGTGGTCGCAATACCTGCCGCAACCGTCATCATATTGCCCTCTGCGATACCGCAGTCGAAAAATCTTTCTGGGAACTTCTTCTTGAAAATACCGGTCTTGGTTGCAGCCGCAAGGTCAGCGTCGAGAACGACGAAATCGTACTTCTCGCCGAGAGCCGCAAGCGCATTACCGTAGGATTCTCTTGTTGCTATCTTCTGTGCCATTTTAACTACCTCCTAATCAAAGACTTGCCTTGATCTCAGCAACTGCCTGCTCGTACTGCTCGTCGTTGGGAGCAGAGCCGTGCCAGCTTGCCTGATCTTCCATAAAGGAAACGCCCTTACCCTTAACAGAGTTTGCGATGATTACCGAAGGCTTACCCTTGCAAGCGCGAGCGTTTGCGAATGCAGCCTCGATGGACTCGAAATCGTGAGCGTTAGCAAGAATTACGTTGAAGCCGAAGCCTTCGAACTTCTTGTCGTGGGGAGTGGGGTTCATAACCTCGGTGATCTTACCGTCGATCTGGAGACCGTTGAGGTCGAGAATGAAGCAGAGATTGTCAAGCTTGTAGTGAGAAGCGAACATAGCCGCCTCCCAAACCTGACCTTCCTGAGACTCTCCGTCGCCAAGGATGGCGTAGGTGCGGTAATCCTTGCCGTCGATCTTAGCCGCAAGAGCCATTCCGCAAGCCGTGGAAACGCCGAGACCGAGAGAACCGGTGGACATATCAACGCCGGGAGTGCCCTTCATATCGGGGTGACCCTGAAGGAAGGAGTCTACCTGGCGGAGGTTCTTAAGCTCGTCCTTGGAGAAGAAGCCCTTCTCAGCAAGAGCGGCATAAAGTGCGGGAGCTGTGTGACCCTTGGAAAGAACGAGTCTGTCGCGATCGGGGTTCTTGGGGTCTGCGGGGTTAACGTTCATCTCCGAGAAATAGAGATAGGTCATGATGTCAGCTATCGAGAGTGATCCTCCGGGATGGCCCGAAGCTGCTGCGTGTACGCCTTCAAGAACGCCGAGACGGATCTCTCTGGCAATTTCTTTGAGCATCTGAAGCTTTGCGTTATCCATTTTATCCTCCGTAAGAGTAAATTTTAATTCGATTATATTATATAATAAAAACCTCGATTTGTCAATGGGGGATTTTATTTTTGTAGGGTTGAACAAAACCTAAGCGATTATTCTTGACATTTCGCTCAACTCGTGCTATACTTAATATAGAACACTTTCCCCTTACATAAATCGGAGGCAATTATGAAAGATCTGGCTTATTACAACGGCAAAATTTCGTCGATTGAAGATATGAGAATACCTATGCTCGACCGCGGTTGCTATTTCGGTGACGGCGTGTACGACGCGACCTTCGCGCGCAATCACATCGTCTGGCAGCTTGACGAGCACGTTGCGCGTCTATACAGAAGCGCCGACGCGCTCGGCATCGGTATCCCCCACACTCCCGAGGAGCTTTGCGCCCTCATCCGCCGACTCGTCACACAGGTTGACACCCCGAATCAGTGGGTCTATTTCCAGGTAACGCGCGGCACCGCTCCCAGAAATCACGCTTGGGGCGAGATGTGCCACGGAAACGTCTGGATCATGCTTCGCCCGACGGAGATGGTTGACGTTTATAAAAAAATCAAGCTCATCACGGTGCCCGACACCCGTTTCCTGCATTGCGACATCAAGACGATCAATCTGATCCCCTCGGTTATGGCGTCGCAGAAAGCCGAAATGGCAGGCGCGCAGGAGGCTGTCCTCCACCGCGACGGCAGAGTCACCGAGGGCTCTCATTCTAACATCCACATCATCAAGGACGGCGTTTTCCGCACCGCGCCGACAGATAACCTCATTCTGCCCGGTATCGCACGCGCAAATCTGATCCGCTACTGCGGAATCCTCGGTATTCCCGTTCGTGAGGAAGCGTTCACTCTTGACGATCTTATGGACGCCGACGAGGTCATTTCCTCCGCGGTCAGCCGCTACTGCCTCGCAGCAGAAGAGATCGACGGCAAGCCCGTCGGCGGCAAAGCTCCCGAGCTTCTCCGCGCACTCCAGGATATGGCGCGCAAGGAAGTTTTTGATGCGACTGCTATCTGATATGAAAAAGAACCAAGTTTGCGCTTGGTTCTTTATTTTTATTTACTCAAAAGTTTCTCCGCATCGACCCATATTGCGGGTCGGATGCCGCTGAACTGCCTTGGCGATCTATAACCTATGTGAGATCCCATCAGTGCCCAATTGCTATCATTCTTCCATGTGCGCGTAAGCCAGGGATGGAACATGGTCATCTCTCCGTTCACTAACGTCTCTTCCCAACTCGGATCTAAATCAAAACCTTTGCTATTGGCATATTCCGTGCCGAAAATGTACAATCCGTCTCCGTAAAGCAGATCGGTCTCCTCCACAGAGAGCAGGAATACATTGTCGGTCGTTCCGAGCTCGTCATCGGTAAAATCGCAAATCAAGGCTTTTTCTTCATCGGTGAACGCTTTATTGTAAAATTCGTTATTCAGCCAACGCCTCAGATCGGTCTGCGACCAATGAACGTAACTCTTCTCGGTTCCTAAGGGCATATAATCAATAACGTATCTGGTCACAAGCAGGTATTTACCGTCCTTTTTATCCACGGGGATCCACTCAATGGGATTCTTCTCCCAACCGACGAAAACTTCGTCCTCGTATATTGCCACCTGTTCATATTCTCCGAGAAAATATGACGTTCCGGGTCTGAACTTGCTCCAGCAGGCAGTCAGATTTAATTCCATCACGGGATCGTTCCATATTCCGCTCGTTTCATTAAAAATTTTTCTCGAATGCACCCCGCGCATCCATCCCGCGAAATAATATCCTTTCCTTTCGGGAATCGGAAGGGTATATTCGGAATCAAAGATAAGAAGCATTTCATCCACTTCGCATTTACCGCCGTTAGCGTCGAGATACAAATCGGTTTCATAAGGGCTCCAATGTGCCATCAGGTCAAGATTTGTCGTAACACGCTCACTCTCAAAATCGAAGAGAAACTCGTTGCCTTGCTTATCGGTATAATACCAGCCTTCAAAAACGTATCCGTGCCGTACTGCGGTGACCGACTCCTTGATACGCCCCTTTTTTATAACCACAGATTCGTATCTGCCGTCAAATCCATAGTCATAAGTCACGATAAATTCGTCATCGGTCCAGCCGATCGCGGCAACGGCGCTGAATATCACTGCCATAACGGCAATTCCTATCAAAAGTCTGGTTCTTTCTTTTTTGGTCATAATGCGCACCTTCCTTTCATCCCCTATAACGAATTTTCCGCCGATTATTTTCACTCACAAGCACTTTTTCAATATTTGTTTACATTTTAACGAAAAGTAAATATTCAGTCATAAGTATTGACTTCGGGCACAGTGTGTGCTATAATATCAGCACAACGTGTGCCAAAAGAGGTGATACTATGCCCGAGGCTACTCAGAGCCTTATATGTGACGAAATGTCGCAAACCATAATCAACGCTGTCGAGGAGATCGCTATGGAGGGCGGCGCGGCTACGCTGACCGTCCGTCAGATTCTCCGCAAGCTCGATATATCAAACCGCGTTTTTTATAACAGATTTCCCAATATCGAATCGGTTCTCGATATCGTTTACCGCAACACGATCCTTAAGATCCGCACGGCTCTCGAATCGACCGTCAGTATTGAGGAGGATTTCTTTGAATACGCCAAGGACGTCGTCAGCCGTTCGCTTCTCGTATCCTATGACGTCAAGATGAAATTCAATCAGTACATCTTTGAGGAAGACTCGCTCGGCGAGCTCAACCGCACCTGGTGGACTGACGAGATCAAAAAATTAATAATCTACGCCAAAGAGCATAAGCTTATTAAGGACGTCGACGAGGACACACTTGCCTACTCGATATGGTGCTTCTGCCGAGGCTACAATGCCGACGCCGTTGCGCGCGGTCTGCCCAAGGAAAAGGCAGTCGAAGATTTCAAATACAGCTTCTCCTTCCTTCTTGAAGGACTCAAAACGGTAAATTAATTCTCCGAAAGGTATAATAATATGAAAAAGCATCAGCTTCACGAAAAACTTCATTTCACCAATATCCGCGAGCTCGTTGAATGGGCGGGCGAGCAGTACGCAGACAGAGTTGCATACTCCTTCCGCCGCACCGCAAAATCCGAGATCACCAAGATCAAGTTCTCGAGCCTCCGCGAGGACGTTCGCTCCCTCGCTTGTGAGCTTTCCGAGATGGGATGCGCGGGCAAGCACTGCGCCGTCATCGGCAAATTCAGCTATGACTGGGTACTGACCTACTATGCAGTTCTTTCGATCGGCGGCGTTCTCGTTCCCCTTGATCCCGAATGGCAGAAGGAAGACCTCGCAGACACCGTCAAGAAGGCAAACGCATCCTTCCTCTTCTGTGACGAGGACATCAAGGAAAAGGGTGAATATATCGCAGAGCAGATCAAGCTCGAGGCAGAGCCCGTCTACCTTGCCGCAAAGGATACCGAGCGCAATCTCCGTTCCGCTATGCGCGCAGGCAAGCCAAAGTTCGATAAGAACCCCGATCCCTATTATCTCGCCGAGATCGATCCCGAAGCACTTGCGCTTCTCGTATTCACATCGGGTACAACAGGCAAGGGCAAGGGCGTTATGCTCTCGCAGAACGCAGTTCTCGAAGATATGACCAACATCATCCCCTACATCAATTTCGGTAAAAAGACCGTCGGCGTTCTTCCTCCCCACCACACCTACGGCTCTTCCGTTATGATCGTAGGCCACACCATAATCGGCTGCGAGGTATATATCTCGGGCGGTCTCCGTTACATCACAAAGGAGCTGACCGAGCAGAAGCCCGAGCACCTCATTCTCGTTCCCCTCTATCTTGAGACCTTCTACCGCAAGATCATGGCGAACATCAAGAATCAGGGCAAGGAAAAGCTGATCAACAATATGATCAAGATCAGCAACGGACTTTGCAAGGTTGGTATTAACCTCAAGAAGCAGATCTTCGCGCAGGTCCGCGCGGCATTCGGCGGCGAGATCAAGATGGTAATTTCGGGCGGTGCTCCCATCAACCCCGAGATACTTGATTTCTTCGCGGCAATGGGCATCATCACCATCAACGGCTACGGCATCACCGAGTGCGCTCCCATCGTTGCGGCAAGCCAGTCCCGTCAGATCGTTCAGGGCAGTATCGGTATGGCTATCGACTGCGACGACGTCAAGATCCTCGATCCCAATGAGGACGGCGAGGGTGAGCTCTGCGTTAAGGGTCCCAACGTAATGCTCGGCTACTACAACGATCCCGAGGCAACAGCAGAGGCGTTCACCGAGGACGGCTACTTCCGCACCGGCGACTACGGCAAGATGCGCGATGACGGAATCATCTTCATCACCGGACGCAAGAAGAACCTCATCATCCTCTCAAACGGTAAGAACGTATATCCCGAGGAGATCGAAAACGATCTCGTTGCTACTCCCGGTATCCTTGACATCGTAGTTTACGAGGGTCAGAGCAAGAGAGGTCTTGCGCACAACGCGATCGTTGCAGAGGTATTCCCCGACGAGGACTACATCAAGGCAAACGCAATCGAGGATATCAAGGCGCACCTCAAGCCCTACATCGACGAGTACAACAAGACCGCCGTTCCCTACAAGAAGATCGGCGTCCTCAAGATCCGTACCACTCCCTTCCCCAAGAATACTCTCCGTAAGATTACGAGATTCAAGATCGATATGACTATCGACTGATAAAAAAAATCTGATCCATCAAAAGATGGATCAGATTTTTTATATAGGTAAAAGGTTAAAGGTAAAATGGGAAAGGTAAAAGGGGAAAGGTAAGGTAAATTTCCTCGCGAGCTCGGAAATTATTTTAAGACATTCGGATCTGACTAAAGCGGTTTGCGATTTTCATCTTCTTTACATCCTCATCCACCGCACCGCGGTCCCCCTTCCCCCGCTTGGGGAAGGTAAAGCGGCTGGGTTCGCTAATCTTATAACTGGGACGAATTTCGATTATACTAATAATTTTGCATATCAAAAAGGAATATTTTATTGAAATTCATATGCATAAACTCCGTACCGAGTTCAAAATAATTTTAATAAAATATTCCTATTTGCGTTCTTTGGCTTTAGTTTGAGCGATATTCGCTGAACGTTCGATGAGGATGCGGTAACTCTTTTACCTTCCCCAAGTGGGGGAAGGGGGACCGCAGTGCGGTGGATGAGGATGTTTTCTACTATAATCGAAAATTTCCGCCCGACGGGCGGAAATTAACCTTAACTTTGCACTCAAAACAGGTCTGTACTGAGATACCTCTCTCCTCCATCGGGGAGGATGACGACTATATTCTTTCCCGCGTTTTCATCAAGTTTTGCAAGCTTCTGCGCCGCCGCGAGTGCCGCGCCCGAGGAGATTCCGACAAGAACTCCCTCTCTTGCCGCAAGATCACGGCAAGCCTTTTTGGCTTCATCGACCGAGATCGGCATGATCTCATCTATCAGCGAAGCATCAAGAACCTCGGGGATGAATCCCGCGCCGATGCCCGAAAGGCCGTGCGCGCCCGCAGGCTTTCCCGAAAGCACCGCAGAGGTGTCGGGTTCAACCGCGACGACCTTCACGTTCGGTTTCATTTCCTTGAGATAGCGCGCGGAGCCCGTCAAGGTCCCGCCCGTACCGACACCCGCAACGAAAATGTCCACGTCACCGTCCATATCGTTCCAAATCTCGCGTCCCGTCGAAAGATAATGCGCCTCCGCATTAGCAGGATTGTCAAACTGGCTGGGGATAAAGGAGTTCGGCGTATTTGCCGCGATCTCATTTGCCTTTGCGATAGAACCGCTCATGCCCTCCGACGCGGGTGTCAGAACGACCTCGGCTCCGTAAGCGCGCATCAGCTTCTGTCTCTCGAGCGACATATTGTCAGGCATAACAACGATGACCTTATATCCGCGATGAACGCCGACAGCGGCAAGTCCGATACCCGTGTTACCCGATGTCGGTTCAATAAGGGTCGCACCGGCGGAAACAAGTCCGCGTTCCTCGGCGTCCTTTATCATCTGAAGCGCAACACGGTCCTTTGCCGATCCCGCGGGATTGAAATATTCAAGCTTCGCAAGAATCGCCGCCTTCGCGCCCTCCGCCTTCTCCGTTGCGGTGAGTCTCAAGATCGGAGTCGAACCGATCAGCTCGTCAATACTGCCGTATATTTTCATAAGGTTATACCTCACTTTTTCGTTATATGATTATTATAGCACCGACAGAGACGCGTGTCAATATAAATATTTTCAATTGAGCACAAAATAATCCCTCACATTAAGAAAATTTAATCAAATTTCTATTCCATTTTAATAAAATCTGTGCTATAATAGTGACAAGGACAAAGCAGCTGATTGTAAAACAATAAATCCGTTTTTTCGGTGGCTTCGCCGACGAAAAAACACCTCATAGACGAGCAAAGCGAGTCCGCGCGCCGAGGGGAGCCGCCAAAACTGCGATTTTGGCAGGCGGCGATAAGCGCGCGTATCCCGCAGCGCGGGTCTCAATTGTAAAACACAGTTTTACAATTGGCTATAAGAAAGGAGAAAGATCATGTCTCTCTTAAAACTTTCGGGCATCGGTAAGATATACTATTCCGAGGGAAGCGTTGCCGTCGGTATTCGCGGCATTGACCTCTCGTTTGAGCGCGGCGAATTCGTTGCGGTCACGGGAGCTTCGGGATCTGGTAAATCCACCCTGCTCAACGTAATAAGCGGTATGGACAGCTACGAGGAAGGCGAGCTTTATATCGAAGGTGCGCCGACTTCCCATTATCTCGAATCGGATTGGGAGGAATACCGCTCAAAATATATTTCCTTCATTTTTCAGGATTACAACATTCTTGAAAGCTATACGGTTCTTCAGAACGTGGAGCTTGCTCTTATGCATATCAAGGACCGCCGCGAGCGACGTCGCCGTGCAATCGAGCTTCTGACCCGCGTCGGCATGGAAAAGCATCTGCGCCAGAAGGGCTCAAAGCTTTCGGGCGGTCAGAAGCAGAGAACCGTCATCGCCCGCGCGCTTGCAAAGGACAGTCCCATCATCCTTGCAGACGAGCCGACAGGCAACCTCGACGAGGCGACCTCCAAGGAAATAATCGACCTTCTGCGCGAGGTCTCAAAGGATAAGCTCCTCATCATCGTAACCCACAACTATGAGGAGGTCGAAGGAGTTGCAACAAGACATATCCGAATCTATGACGGCTCTGTCGAATTCGACCGCGGTGAAAAGCCTGCAACCGTAACGGCAACCGAGGAAAAGAAATACGAATATGTTCCCCCAAAGAAAAAGAAATTCAGCTTCAAGGAATTTCTGCGCGACCTCGGTGACGGAATCAAGCTCGGCGGACACGTTTTTGCATCCCGCCCGAAGCTTGCGGTATTCACCTGTATGCTTATGGCTGTAGGAATGCTTGGCGTGTTCTTCATTACCTCGACCTGCTTTGATCCATCGGTCCTCGAAGAATTTTCATACGATATGTTTGAATATCAAAACGGGCGAGTCGTTGCTGTACGCCGTGATGGCGCGCTGCCCACAGAGGATGAGATATCCGCGCTTGCGGAAAAGCATTCCGCACAGAGCTATATAAGCTGTGATTTTCTTCTTGACAAGCCTCTCACGATCAATTTCACATATGATCCCTACGATCAGTATTACCGTTACAATTCAAGAAATCAAGGGGTCTTTATGAAGACCGTAGGAGACGTTGATTTCAGCTTTGAGGGTGAGCTTCCCGACGAGGCGGGAGAGGTCCTTCTCAGCCTCCCGCTCCATATGGAAAAGACCTACAGACACGTTGCGATAGGTGAGGATAACGTTTATATCGAAGGAATCAGCTTCAAGGTCACGGGCATTTCCTATTATATCGACAACAACCTCCCCGCCCGCGTATTCGTCACAGAGGATGAATACAACACGATGTCGCATATCGTGGCGTTAAAAAAGATGCGAAACAACCAAGGCATTTATATCAACGGCGTAGACAAGTACGGAAATCCCCAGACTATCCCCGCATACGATCTTGCAATCGTCCGCGAGCTCGGAAAACAGATATACGTTCCCGAGGGAATGGGTTACGATCTTGTCGGACCCGCTTCCCTGAACGTACCGAGTGTTCCCGGGTGCAGCTTGGATCTTGGAGATGACGCTGTAGCCAAATCGCTTCCCGATTATATGGATAACTTTGATATGTATTACATCCCCGCGATCGGTATGGATGCTGTTCAAGCTCTCGCTGACTACTACGTAGAAAACGATTACGGTCAGTTCTCTCTCTTCTTCAAGAACGACGCCGAGGCAAAGCGCGCCGCAAATAAAATGCTCAAAGAGGGATATATCGCCGTTCTTTCGGACAGCCAATACGAGCCCGATCCCTTTGAGAAATTCGCAATGGGATTCCTCGTGTTCCTTATGGTTGCCATCTGGCTCGGCGGAGTCATCGGACTCGCATTCTTCATCAGACTTTGCCAGTCGCGCTCGATCGTCTCCTTCAAGAACGACATCGCGATCATGCGCTCTATGGGTATCAAGGCGGCTGTTATCAAGATCTCAATGTATATGCGCTCGGTGATCGCAGTCATCCCCGCAGCCGCCGGGCTCTTCGTTGTTGCCGCGCTGATATTCACGTCGTCCGAATTCAACGGATATTTCACTTATCTTTACGGCTGGCAGTACGCCCTTATCTGCTTCGGTCTGCTTCTTATCGCGATCCGCGTTTCCTTCAAGCAACAGGGCAAGCTCTTTGAGGGAAGCGTCAAAAAGACTCTGACGGGAGGTGAGCTCAATGATTAAGATCAATTCTCTGCAGAAATATTTCAACCGCGGAAAGGGTAACGAGATCCACGTTCTCAACGATATCACCATGGAGCTCCCCGAGCGCGGTATGGTTGCCATCTTCGGCAGAAGCGGATGCGGTAAGACCACGCTTCTCAACGTCATCGGCGGACTCGACTCCTATCTTTCGGGCTCGGTTGAGATCGGCGGCGAGAAGATCACAACGAATTCCGATGCTCTGCGCAACCGCCATATCGGCTATATTTTCCAGAACTACAATTTAAGCACCGGTGAGACCTGCTTTGACAACGTTGCCGCCGCACTCCGTCTTTGCGGAATGAGCGACAAAAAGGATGCCGAGCAGATCCGTACAAGAACGATGTCGGCGCTTTCAGCCGTCGGAATGGCTCCTTACGCGGGCAGATTCCCCGACACCCTCTCGGGCGGTCAGAAACAGCGAATAGCCATCGCCCGCGCCATTGTAAAATCCCCCGATATCATCCTCGCCGACGAGCCGACGGGCAACCTTGACGAGACCAACACGGTTATGATCATGGATATCCTCCGTGAGATCGCAAAGACTCGCCTCGTTCTGCTTGTCACACACGAAGCATATCTCGTTGATAAGTACTGTGACCGCGTTATCGGCATCACGGACGGAAAGATCACCTCGGTTCGCGATAACGACATCGAATCTGGTTATATTTCGAGAAACAAAAACCACGTCTACCTCGGCGAGTACGAAAAGACCGAATCCGCCGCGGGTTCAGTCCATCTCGACTATTACGGTGAACCTACTGCGGAAGATATCAAGATCACACTTGTCAATGACGGCGGAAAGATCTACCTCCGCGTTGACACGCCCGGTGTTCACGTTGTGGACGAATACGGCGAAACCAAGCTCCACGAGGGCACTTTTGAGAAAAAGAAAGAAGAAAGCAAGGCAGGCAAGCTTGACATGTCTCTTCTCGAATCCTTTGAGGGCAAAAAATACGGCTCGCTCTTCTCCTTCTTCTCGTCGCTTAAGAGCGGAAGCAAGATTCTGACCGGCAAAAAGATCCGCAAGGGCAAGAAGGTCGCCAAGGCATCAAACGTCTTTGCCGCATCCTATCTCGTTATCTTCGCGCTGATCTTCACCGTCCTTCTCTCCTACTGTGCCTCGGGCATTGCGGTATATGACAATATTGAAGCCACAACAAACCTCAATATGTTCTATATCAACATCGGCGACCTTGACGAAGCCGCGCTTGCCAAGGCTGTGCACGCTGACGAGGCTTGCGTTGACTTCCTCTATACCTCGAGATTCCACTCGACCTCGGGACAGTACCTGCAGATCGAAACAGGTGTTTTTGAAACCTTCAATTACGGTTACACCGATTCCTACAGCGCATCCCTTCAGCTTCTTCCAAATTATCTTATCACAGATTGCGAGGTAATTGAGGGAAGCACCGAAAATCTTGAAAGAAATGATGTTGTTCTTTCGCGTGAGGCGGCAGACGCATTCCTCGCAACCGGCTCTTACGATTATATTTCGGACTACACCGATCTTATCGACTGTCACCTCGGAGCCACCTACTACGGCGGCGAGGGCAATATGAGGATCGCGGCGATCGTTGAGTCGGGTGAGCTTGCGGTATATTATGATGAGATCAACCTCGCTTACACACTCTCGCAGAACAACCGTCTCTCGATCGTTAACGCA
>JAGBYM010000157.1 GCA_017628755.1 Clostridia bacterium
AAAACGAAATAAAGCATAGTCGGAGCTTTCTATAGCGTTTGAAAATCAGATTCAAAAATTACGTGGCGGGTTTTGGTATTTAACTTGAAAAATCACATAAAAATCACCGACATTTCACCCTATTACCCCACATTTTTGGCTAATGTTCATAAGCATTTAATATATTTATGATATACTATACTCTGTGTAAAAATGCAATTGCTACTTATTATATAATAATAGCAAGGAAATTGAAAGGATCACCGAAATGATTAAAATTTCTCACCTGGTGAAAAACTACGGCAACTTCACAGCCGTGGACGATATCAGCTTTGAGGTTGCAAAGGGCGAGGTTCTTGGCTTCCTCGGACCCAACGGCGCGGGCAAGAGTACCACGATGAACATGATCACGGGCTATCTCTCCTCCACCTCGGGCTCTATCAAGATTGGCGGCGTTGATATTCTTGACGACCCGCTCAACGCAAAGAGACTGATCGGCTATCTGCCCGAGCAGCCTCCGCTCTACCCCGATATGACAGTTGAAGAGTATCTCTCCTTTGCTTACGATCTCAAGAACTGTAAGCTCAACAAGGAAAAGCACCTCCGCGAGATCTGCGAGGTCGTTAAGATCACCGACGTTTACCACCGTATGCTCAAGAACCTCTCCAAGGGTTACAAGCAGCGTGTAGGCATAGCGCAAGCACTTGTCGGCAACCCGCCCGTCATCATTTTTGACGAGCCCACCATCGGTCTCGACCCCAAGCAGATCATCGAGATCAGAAACCTTATCCGTACCCTCGGTAAGGAGCACACCGTCATTATCTCCACCCATATTCTGCAGGAGGTTCAGGCGGTCTGCGACAGAATCGTTATCATCAACAAGGGTAAGGTCGTTGCAAACGAGCTGACCGAGAACATCTCCCGCGCGGTTGAGAACACCCGCCGCTTCAACGTCAAGATCAGCGGTCCTCAGCGCGACGTTCTTTCGATGCTCCGCAATCTTCCCGGCATCTGCTATGCCGAGGTTCTTGCGGCACGCGACGGCGACGCTTATACTTACATGATCGAGAGCGAGGTCGGCATCGACATCCGTAAGAAGCTCTTCTGGGCTCTCGCGGAGAGAAAGTGGCCCCTCATCGGTCTTGAGGCGCTCGGTATGAGCATCGAGGATATCTTCATCGCCGTTGTCGATAAGACAGCCGAGGAGAAGGCTCAGAAGGCAAAGAAAAAGACCCGTTACGAGGGTGTCCGCGCGGCAGAGGAAAAGGAAGTTGCCGCAGGCATCGTCGAAAAGACAGTCAAGGAGCAGGAAACCGCTTCCTATGATGAAGAAACAACCGAATCCGAGTTCTACGAGGATCACTCCATCAAGGAAGATACCTTCTCATCTGAAGAAAAGACCGAAGAGAAGGAATAAAAGAAAGGAAAACCAAACGCAATGCTTGCAATTTATAAGAAAGAGATGCGTTCATATTTCATCAACCCGGTGGGATATGTCTTTGTCGGAGTATTCTTGGCTATGTCGGCGGCTCTTTGCTGTTACACCACTCTCCAGAGCAATACCTATAGCACCGCATCCTATTACTATTGGCTTATACTCAGTATGATCATCATCATCCCGCTTCTCACAATGAGAACATTCTCCGAGGAGCGTAAGATGAGAACAGAGCAGATGCTCATGACCGCGCCCATTTCGATCACGGGCATGGTAATGGGCAAGTTCCTTGCCGCAATGTCGATCTACGGCGGATGCCTCGCGGTATCCTGCATCAACCTCATTCCCCTCTACCTTATCGGCAGAGAGGAAAATGCGGCTGACCCCGACGCACTTACCCTGAAGGGCCCCGTAACTCCCGAGATCATCGGCTCGCTTCTCGGTGTGCTTCTCGTCGGTGCGGTATTTATCGCAATCGGTATTCTCATCTCCTCGATGACAGAGAACCAGCTTTCCGCTGCGGTTGTTACCATCGCGGTTCTTGCACTGATGCTTATCCTCAATATGCTCAACACTGTTGGCAGCGAAGAGGAAGGCACTAGACTCGTCAATAACTATGCCGTTCGCTACGTTATCGACTGGATCAGCGTTGTTTCGCGCTTCTCGAACTTCCAGTACGGCGTGCTTGACTGGTCGGCACTCCTTTACTACGTATCCGTGACCTTTATCGCAATCTACCTTACCGTGCGCGTTTACGAACGCCGCCGTTGGGCTTAATTCAGGAAAGTGAGGAAAAACAATGAAAAAGAATTCTGCTCTCACTTCCCGTAAGTTCAAGTACGGAAGCCTTTCGGTCGCTATGACCTGCGTTATTATCGCCGCTGTCATTCTCTTGAACGGCGTTTTCAAGATGCTTGCGGACAAGTATCTCTGGTACACCGATCTCACCCGCGATGAGATCTACACCCTCTCCGACGTTGCCGTTGAGGCTCTCGCAAACGTTGACAAGGACGTTCACATCCTCTTCTGCGACGACCCCGATAACCTTGAGAACGATTATTACAGCAAGATGGTATACAAGACCGCTCTCGGTCTTGCGGAGAAGAACGACTATATTCACGTTGAAAACGTCAATATCTGGCGTGAACCCTCTGCCGTAAACAAGTTCAAGACCAATTCCAAGGACGCGATCTACTCGAGCGACATCATCGTTTACTCGGGCACCGAGTTCCGCGTTTACAGACTCAAGTCGATGTTTGTATTCAATGACTCGGATTCGACAACTCCTTGGGCATATAACGGTGAAAAGAAGTTCGTTTCGGGTATTCTTGCCGTAACTCAGGCTGAGTCTCCCATTGCCTGCATCACCGTTAACCACGGCGAGCCCTTCGTAAATCAGGCTGATATTGCCGAGACACAGTATTTGGTCTCTCTCCTTCAGGACGGCGGATACAAGGTACAGCTTATCGACCTTGCTAAGGAAGAGATCCCCGAGGACTGCCGTCTTATGTTGATTTATGATCCTCAGGACGACTTCCTTGTTAAGGACGGTGTTTCCACTATCTCCGAGATCGAGAAGCTTGACCGCTTCCTTGACGGAACTAACGCGCTGATGGTGTTCATGAATCCCACCACACCTCTTCTCCCCAATCTTGAGGAGTATCTTGAGGAGTGGGGTGTCAAGTTCAACCGCCACACCGATAATCTCGGTAACGTACACGGTACCGCTATCCGCGATTATCAGAACTCTCTTACCGAGGACGGTATGACCGTTGTTGGCACTTACTATACCTACGGTCTCGGCGCATCTCTCCACAGCGATATGCGTACTACCTATCCTCCCAAGGTGATCTTCAAGAACGCAATGGGTATATCCTATTCGGACACCTATGAGTCGGCATGGCATCAGGATGAGGAAGATCTTGCGAATAATTTCCTCTACGGCAGCTACTACAAGGACGGTATTTCGCGCGGTATGTACGATATTTTCGTATCTCCCTCAACCGCAACAGAGGTTTACGATACCACTGTAGTTTCCCAGGCGACCGGCAAAGACCCCTATAAGCTTATGACTCTCACCCGTGAGACGAGAATGGTAGATAACGAGAATGAGGATTACTCCTACGTTCTTGCATGCGGTTCTACCGATTTCCTTTCGAGCACTCTCCTGCTCTCTAACACCTACGGTAACACTGACCTGATGCTCAGCGCACTTCGCGCAACCGGACGCGAGCTCGTTCCCGTCGGACTCAAGCTCAAGCCCTTCGCATCGACAGATATCGAAACTCTGACTACCGCGCGTGCTAACAGATACACCATCGGTCTTATCGTGGCACCCACTCTCATTACCGCTATTGCCGGCGTTTACGTTCTCGTAAGGAGAAAGTACAGATGACAAACGGCAAGGTAAGAAATGAGAGCCCCGCAAAGCTCCGCCGCCGCAAGTCAGTGGCGAAGATGCAGAGGAACTGGATAATCGCGCTTGCCGTGCTTGTAGTTCTTCTTATCGTGGCTTTCTGCGTTGTTGACTACATCGTAAACCTTGTCTATTTCGAGGATTACGACGGAACCACCTACGTCATCAAGCAGAAGAACGGCATCTACGTTATGTGCTATAAAAACGGCGATTCGCTTGAGCTTTCGGTCTCTGCGGATACAAGCAAAAACAATTATATTTACGTGACCGACCTCGGAACCGAGGTTCAGGTCAACCCCGATACGGGTGTCAATACCGTCTACTCGGTAGTTGATACCGTTGAGGGCGAGGAGGTCGGAACCGCGAACCGTATTCAGATGTTCAAGCAGATCAAGCAGGCAGACATCGATAAGCTCGAAATTCATAACGAGCACGGCGCGTTCACCTTCTACGTTGATAAGGACGGCGATTTCCAGATCAAGGGCTATGAGGGCGTTCCCTATTCGCAGGTAATGTTCTCCTCGCTTGCGGTTTCCTGCGGATATTCGCTCTCCACCCGTAAGATCCAGGATCCTATCAAGGATGCAAACGGTCTTTACACCGAGTACGGACTTGCTCCCGAGGTCAGAATTGACGAAGAGGGCAAGGAGTACAATTCCGAGCCCTGCTGGTACAGAATTACCGATCTTGACGGCAATTCCCGCACCGTTTACATCGGTGACGCAGTACCCTCGCGCACGGGTTATTATGCCAAGCTTACCGACCGCGATGCCGTTTACGTGCTGAATTTCAGCATCGAGGGCAACATTCTCGGTATGTACGACGGCAAGACCTACGACAGCATCGAGAGCGTTCTTCACGAGCCGATCGAAAAGTTTATCACTCCTCTTGTAACCTACCCGATGGAGATGAACACCTACTTTGACGTTCAGACCTTCACCATCTGGGACGGCGAGGTCTTCAAGGACATCCCTGAGGACGCAACCGACGAGGAGCTTGAAAATATCGCCCTCGATCCCATCGTTTCCTTCACCTACTGGGATCTTGACGAAAGAACCGGATCCTTCTATGCGAACACTCCTTACGTTCTCTCCTTCCCTGAGGGATACGTTGCGAATGATACGTCTATCGACACCTGTTTGCAGACGTTCTACACCCTTTCTCCCAAGGGCGTTGTGAAGCTCGGTATTACCGAGGAGGCTCTTAAGGAATTTGACCTCTATGAGCCCGAATACGTTATCTACTTCAAGTTCCAGAACACCTACGAGCATCTGATCTATATCAGCTCGGAAACCGAGGCGGGCACAAGATATATGACCTCTGGAATCTACGATTTCATCGTTGAGGTAGACCGTTCGCAGCTTGGATTCCTGAACTTCACCAAGAACGATTGGGTCGACGATATGTACTTCTCGATGAACCTTGCCTGGGCAACCAAGGTTGAGGTTGAGTCGGGAGACCTGAAATACACCTTCGAGCTTGATAACTCGCTTTCGGATTCTGTTTCGAATCCCACCTGCTCGGATACCGCAAAGCAGAAGGGTACCATCACCTCTGATAAGATGACCGTCGTTGCAACCGATTCAAAGGGCAACAAGATGGAAGCTGTCTCCGAGCTTACCGTAGTTGATAAGTCGGGCTTCAAGTGGGTCATCGACCACGAGACCGTCAAGGCTTACAACAGCGCGGGCGAGAAGGTAAATATCACGGGCGGATACTATGCCGACAACAAGCGCGGCGAGGAAGTCGTCGTTCTTTACGGCTATATCGATACGGTTGACGGATACCAGGTATACGTTAACGCAGATACGATCCGTATCATGAATTCCGAGGGCGTACTACTCAAGGAATACCTCCGTTACGGCATGTCCTCCTTCCGTAAGCTCTTCAGCGCAATGCTTTACGCATCCAAGCAGGGAAGCGTACACGAGGGCGTAAACGGACTTACCGAGGCAGAGGTAGCAGAGATCCTCAAAACTCCCGATGACTACGACGTACGCATCAGAGTTGAGACCTGCTATAAGAATAAAGAAGGCGTGCAGACTGTATACGAGTACAGATACTATCATTACTCCGAGCGTCAGTCTATGATCACTGTAAACGGCGGCGACGGCGAATTCCGCGTTCTCCGCACCTTTACCGATAAGATGGTGGCGGATGCCGGCAGAGTAATCAGCGGCGAGCCCATGAATGCAACCGATAAATACTAAAATATTATTAGGGCACAAGGTCAGAATATCTGCCTTGTGCCCTTTTTCAAAAAAGTTGCAAAAAAATTTGTAAATTTTGCGGAAAAAGTGAAACCATACCCGATTTTTTCGGTCTAATATAGTGAAAGCCAATAGAGAAGGATGTGAGACCTTGGACGATAAGAGAATAATTGAGCTTTATTTCGATCGCGATGAAGCGGCGATAGATGAGACCTCGCAAAAGTACGGCGCGCTCTGCCGTAGGATAGCGATGAACATAGTCGGCAATCCTCTCGATGCGGAGGAATGCGAAAACGACACATATATGTCGCTGTGGAATTCGATACCGCCTCAAAAGCCGAAAAATCTTTCGGCATACGCGGCAAAAATCGCAAGAAATCATGCGCTCTCGAGACTTGAGTACATCAATGCGCAAAAGCGACAGACGGTGCTGATGCCGCTCGAAGAGCTTGCGGAGCTCGTCGGCGTGGAAGAGGACCGTTCCGCCGCCGACCTTGCGAAGACAATTTCGGAATTTCTCAGAGGAGTCTCGGCTGACGAAAGACGCGTGTTCGTCAAGCATTATTTCGCGCTTGAAACTCTTGAGAAGATCTCTGCCGAAACAGGATATTCGGTCGGCAAGCTCAAATCCATGCTTTTCAGAATCAGAAACAAATTACGCCTGTATTTAAATAAGGAGGGTATTTCACTATGAAAAAGGAAGAAATGAACAAGATCATCGGTATGCTCGACGATGACGTCATTGCCGACGGTCTTTCGGAAAAGAAAAACGAGGGCATTACCATCCGCTTCAGCCGCAAGCTCGCGGTCGCGCTGATCGCGGCAACTCTTGCCGTGGCAATGCTTGCCTCGGGAATTATGATCGGTCTTTCCCGCCGCAATAACGTTGAGGAGAGAATCAACGTCCTGCCTCCCGTGGGAATGACTGTCGTTAAGCACGTTGCATCGGGCGCGCAGATAACGGATGCGACCGCAGTAGAATGCGGCTACTACCCCTGCGTCGAGAACAGTCAGTATTGGATTGCAGATGCGCTGCCATATCTGGTTGCCGGCGGACTTGAGATGTCGGATTCGCTCTACCAATCGCTTGTAAAGAGCGGAGACCCCAACCGCACCTGGTCGATTGAGGTTTCGATCTCGCCCAATCTCTATATCACAAAGAACTACCTCGATAAGCAGGCGGAAATGATGCTTTCCAACGTCACCGCAGAACACCTTGAGAGGTTCATCAATGAATATGAGCAGATGAAGGATAGCATCGACATCGATGCACTTTATGCGAAGTACGGTCACCTTGCCGATCTCGTTGACGTCTACAAGTACGTCAAGAGCGGTCAGTTCGACCAAGACCTTTTGAACGCCGACATTGAAGACCTTAAAGAAGCCGCAAATGAGCTTATTGATTCCTGCGGAGAGATCAAGAAGGGCTTCTGGAAGGATCTCGAGCCGCTTGTTCTTGCCGAGCTCGAAAATCTCGATATTCCCTTTGTCAAGGAAGGCGATTCCTATGTCATTTTTGTAACCGAGGGTGAGCTTCTCTCACTTTCGGGCATCGAGGGTATCTGCTTTGAAAACGCATATTACAAAATCGACGTAAATGAATTCAACCCGAACGCACTTTCCGAGCGCGCGGGCAAGAAGATCACAAAGAGACTTGCCGATGCGTTCAATAAGAACGAGGGCGAGAACGTTCTCTTTGCCGTACTCGTTGAGAGCGCTGGCGTTGCCGAGATCGGTGACAAGTCGGCGTATGAACAGGAGTATGTTGCTCTCTTCTCGGATTATGCATCAAGAAAGGCTACCGAGGCGGCACTTCGCGGAGCGGTCGAGGGTGGCGAAAAGCTCATAAAGGCTATCGAATTCTGCGGTCAGGAGACTGTGGATAAGTATATCAAGGACGGCGTCTTTGATTCCGCACTCTTCGAGAGCGACACCGTCGCAATGGGCGCGCAAATCGAGGAAATGAGGACCAAGCTCTACGGCAACAACTCCGCCGAGGTCTACGACGCATTCAAAAATTCCGTCAACTATATCGAAATTACCGAACAGGGCTCGGTGATCATCTACGTTACCGCCGCTGAGTTTGATGCACTCACTTTCGAGGGAGATTTCGTATTCAACCTCGCAGCGTAATCGGAGGTGACTGATATGAAAAAGTATCTACCTATTATATTATTGCTGCTGATCG
>JAGBYM010000158.1 GCA_017628755.1 Clostridia bacterium
GAAATCTCTCTTCTTGAGCTTACGACCGATGAAAGCGTAGTTACCGCTCTTCATAACGGCCTGCTTAGCCATCTTAAAGTGCTTGCTCTTTGCGCCCCAGTAACCCTTAGCAGCCTTGAGGACTTTATTTCTTCTCTTGCGCGTCATCATCGCGCCCTTAATTCTTGCCATTGTTCTTTCCTCCTAAAATTCTTTCGCGCTGTCCGTTACTTCTGGATGAGTGCACGGATGTTTGCAGCCATCTTGCCGTTTACGTAATCGCCGGTACGAAGATGTCTCTTTCTCTTCTGGTCCTTGATGCCGAGCTTATGGCGGTGATTAGAGTGGTTCATCTTAACCTTGCCGTTTCCGGTAACCGAGAAACGCTTAGCAGAGGCCTTGTGTGTCTTAACTTTTCCCATTTTTGTATCTCCTGTTTAAATAAATTTCTTTTATTCGGCATAGCCGAGAGCCGCGCGTGCGGCAGGTTTACTTATTTTTTAATGGGGTTGACTATCATAGTCATGAGTCTGCCTTCGAGATTGGGAGTCTTATCGACTGTGCCCGACTCTTTAACAGCCTCGCGGAATCTCTCAAGGATTTCCTTGCCGATTTCCTGATGGCTCATCTCACGTCCGCGGAAGCGCAATACGACCTTAACCTTATTGCCTTCGCCGAGGAAACGCAGCGCATGCTTGACTTTGGTTTCGAAGTCATGAGTGTCGATACGGCAGGAAAGCTGTACCTCCTTGACCTCGATGATATTCTGCTTTTTCTTTGCTTCCTTCTCTCTCTTTTCCTGCTCGTAGCGGTAGCGTCCGTAGTCAGCGATACGACATACGGGAGGCTGTGCATTGGGGGAAATGAGGATAAGGTCAAGACCCTTATCGTATGCGGTGCGAAGAGCGTTGTCCGAAGACATAATGCCGACCTGTTCACCGTCGGGTCCGATAACTCGTACTTCCTTACACTTAATGTTTTCGTTTACGAGTAATTCTTTTGCAGCTATAACAGCTCACCTCCGAAATAAAAAATGACACGGAAGACTCCCCGTGCCGCACAACATCATACTGCCCCCATTAAAAGCAGTCTGAAATTATTAACGCCTGCGCGCCTCTGCGGCAGGGTGAGAACGGAGGGTTCTTCTTTATTGCCGATAAATTATACCACACCTTCGCGTATTTGTCAATAGGTTTTTGAAATATTTTTTCGGTTTTTCAATTCTTTCCGCAAAATAAATTGTTTTTGCTCACATATTCCGCAAAAACCTTGACAAGCGCAAGCCTCGGGTGATATAATTAAAGTAACAAAAAGTAAAGGTTATCTCAAAAATGATCAAAAATCTCATATTTGATTTCGGTCAGGTGATGGTGAGCTTCAAGCGCAAATACATGGTTGAGCAATTCGTTACCGATCCCGAGGATTCCGCGATTTTGCAAAAGGTCGTTTTCGACAGACTCTACTGGGACCGTCTCGATGCCGGTACAATTGAGGACGAAGAAGTCCTCCGTCTTGTCTGCGAGAGACTTCCCGAAAGACTTCACTCATCAGCGCGAGATATTTATTACAATTGGATATACAACATCCCCGATATTACGGGCATGGCGGATCTCATCCGCGAAATGAAGGAAAGATTCGGCGTAAAGGTATATCTGCTTTCCAACATAAGCAGATACTTTGCCTCTCACAGCTCGGAAATCGAGTGTCTTAGCAATTTTGACGGATGCATATTCTCTTCAACCTGCGGATTTACAAAACCGCACAGAGAGATTTACGAGCATATCTGCTCAAAATTCTCACTTATCCCCGAGGAATGCATTTTCATCGATGACCGACCGGACAACATCGAAGGCGCGGAAAACTACGGCATCAAGGGTTATATTTTCGACGGCGACTCTAGCCGTCTGAAAGAATATCTGATAAATTTATTATCCGACAATAAAGGAGAAAAGAAATGAAAAGAAGCGACATGAAGATCGGCTCATCGAGCTGTTTTACCGGCAGCCTCAGTGAGGAAAAGCTTGTTCCTCTTGCAAAAGCAGGACTCGATTACCTTGAATACACAGGCAATTACGTTTTCTACATGAGAAACTACGATTTTCCCAAGAATGCGGAAAAGATTCTCGAAACCGTCAGAAAGAGCGGTCTTGAGCCATGGTCATTCCATCTTCCCTTCTCGCGCAAGCTTGATATTTCGAATCCCGACAAAGAGCTCCGTGCCATTACTATCGTAACAAACCGCACTCTTATAGAAGCTGCGGCGCGTGCCGGTGCAAAAGTCATCGTGCTCCATCCTTCCAGCGAACCTATTGCCGACGAAGACCGCCCCGAAAGACTCCGTCTTTCCCGCGAAGCCATCATCGAACTTGCCGAAGTCGCAAAGGAAAACGGCGTTCGCCTTGCAGTAGAAAACCTGCCCAGAACCTGTCTGACCAGAACCTCCGATGAGATGATCGCGCTCGTCAAGGATACCGGCGCGGGCGTCATCTTCGACACCAACCACAACCTCATCGAAGACAATGTCGATTACATCAACAACGTTGCCGATGCAGGTCTTGAACTCCTTTCGGTACATATCTCCGATTACTACCGCGATGAAAACGGCGTTCTCGATGAAAGACACACACTCCCCGGCACCGGTGTAAACAAGTGGAACGACATTGTTGACACACTCGTTGCACGCGGCTACGAAGGCCCTCTGATGTACGAAGTTCCCGCAAAGGCAAAGAACCGCTCCGAGGACGATCCCATCACTCCCGAAGAGCTCACTCAAAATATGAGAGATCTGAGGGACGGAAAAATAAATTAATGGCAAAGGGCAGAGTTATGGGAAATTTTCGCTGAAGCGAAAATTATAAATAAATAATTTTGTGCTGTGCTAATTGTATTTTATACCGCATAAAAACAACAAAAACAAATAGAAAATCTCGGATATTGAGAAGTTTTTGGACTTCAAAATATCCGAGAATTTTATTTAGCTATTAAATTATCAAAAGCAATATCTGGTACCAGCGCAAAGTTAAATTATCAGCAAAATTTTTCGAGCAAAGCGAGAAAATTTTCCTAAACTCTGCACTTAACACTCTACTTATCCCAATTTACCGATATCGGCATTAAACGTAGTGATCTGCTTATTGATCGCGCGGCTCTGGCTCGACCATGTGGAAACCAAGGAGTTTGTCGAGTAACCGTTCCAGAGAGCAGTGGTTACGTCGATACCGAATACTTCTGAAATATCATAACAGATAGTGGATTTGATGAGATCGAGCATAGTTGTATCATAGGGATCATTGATACGTCTGGTCTTGATGGTAATATCGTAGTAAGCCGGCATTACTGTGAGACTTGATTCGTATGCCCAGTAATCCATTACGTTGGTGATCATACCGTAGTCAAGAACTGTGGAATTCGGGATGCCCCAGATGTTTGAAAGCTTATCCATCTTATGATAGTAAGACTCCTGATCCGCGGTGTACTTCGGATTAGGTGCAATACCGTATCCTTCGCCGGTCATATCGCTCATCTGGTACGAAACACCCATATTGGCCTGAACAAAGAGGAAATGATCCTGCGCGAAGAGGTTTCTGCAGAAGTTATACTTGTTTCCAAACGCTGAAACGTCCTCGCCGTTCGATGCGTCCGTGTAGGTCAGGCAGGACTGACCGTTGAACACAGCTGAAAGATCCGAAAAGATCTTATCGATCTTTTCAATATCGATATCTACCGAAAGCTCGCCCGATTCATCGACAGAAGAAAACTTGATACCGCATCCGACGAGCATATGAATCGCATTTCCGTTGGATGCGCCGGTCTCCATAAGAAGTCCGTACACGTCCGAACCTGTTCTCTCTCCATCACCGTCATCGGTATATACCGAATTCACAAGGTTCAAGAAGTTTTCAAGAGTCCAGTTATTTTCCTGAATGTAAGTATGCGGGCTGGTAAGCTGATAATTCTTAATCAGGTTTTTATTGAAAAAGAAGAATCGCGCTCCGGCAAGATTGCTGACGCTTATGTCGTTTGCCATAATATAGAGCTTGCCGTCGATCTCGTAATCGCGCGCGCAGTTCGCGTCCCACCAGGGATTGGAATAGTCAATGCTAAGATCGTTGAAATTGTAAAGATATCCGCTCATTGCCAACTCGGCAAGGCTGTTGCGCTGATTGAGGATAACGTCAAAGTCAAGCATACCCGAGTCAACACCGTTTTGCACGCTTGTTGAAATTTTATCCGAAATCATCTGCTCTATTACTATACCGTACTTCTCTTCGGTATTGACGTTTCTGGTGTATACCGCAGAGCTCATAACGTCGGTGGGTTCCTCTGTTCCGATATAAAAAGCGGGATAAGAGGCAGCCGACGGACTGCGCGAAATTACGGTAAAGGTCTCGTTGCTGTAATTAGCCTCAGGGAAAACAGGTGTGGTATCTTCCACGGTTGTTTCCGCAGGAGGATCGGTTACAACCTGCGAAGGTCCCGCGGTAGTCTGTACCTCCGTATCGCCCGTCTCCGAGCAGGATGCAAGCGCGCAGGACATAAAAATCATAAGACACGCTAAAAGCAATGCTGCTATTCTCAAGTTTCTCATCTGATATCCGCCTTTCATATTATGTTTTTTGACAATTAAAATTGACAATATAATTATACATGATATATAGGCGGTTGTCAATATATTTTTAAACTTAATTTCATAATTTCGCAAACAATTAATTACTCACAGCCGAAAAATTGCATAAAAAAAGCAACAACGGTGACAATCCCCCGCGTCAAAAGATACCATAAGCTTGATACTCCGCAGAAAAAAGTGACCGTTGTGCATTCGAGGCCGCGACGCTATTGCATTGCGTACCGACATTATACTACATTTTCAGCGAAAAGTAAATGTCAAAATTGACGAATATTGAGGTAAATTTTCGTGCAAAAGCTACAAAGTAGAAAAATCCGGGCAAAACGCGCCGATTTTTTGTGCACTTTTACAACGACAGGGCGATCCCGATGTCGTTATCACTTTTAAGCATTCATTCGACAAAGAAACACCGCGCCGAATTTTCATTTTTTTCAATAATTATTTTATTAAAGTATAGATTTTTCCGAAATTTTATGCTATAATAATATAATAAATATAATTGCGTACTTTGCGCACACGGAAATGTGACACTTTTGTGCATATTTCCGACACCTCGCACCACTGAAAGGATAAAAAATGTCACAATACATAGAAAAGATCGAAAAGCTCATGCTCCCCGTAGTTCCCTTGGGCGATGCTGTAGCTTTCCCTCCCTTCCCGATAGATTTCGAATCCGATAACGAAAACATCGCGCCCGCAATCGATGCGGCATCCGCGACCGGCATGCTTGTTTTCCTCGTTTCGGATGATCCCAACAACGCGGACGCAGCCTACCCAGACAATCTCTGCAAAGTCGGTACAGTTGCAAAGATCAGACAGAGCATCAAGAACGATGACGGCGGATTTCACCTGCTCTGCGAATGCCGCGCGAGAGCCAATGCCGTTGAATACCGCAAGGTCGGCAAGGCTGTAACCGCTTCTCTTATCTGCAAGGAAATTTCGCTTGCAGACAACGGCGGTCTTCGCGGAGAGGCTTATTGCCGTGAGCTTCGTGCTGCTCTCGAAGAAATGCTTGCTTTCGTCGGTAAGGCATCAAGTGCTATCCGTACCGAGGCATCCAAGATCGACGATCCCGCAATCCTCAGCGACTTTATCGCATCTGCCGTACTCGTTCGCACCGCAGACAAGCAAGCTGTCCTCAACGAATACGATCCCTTTGACCGTTGCGCACTCCTCGTTCATATATTGAAAGAAGAATGCGATCTTATGCGCTATGAGCACGAGATCCAGGAAAAGGCTCGCGGACGCATTGTTCAGGGTCAGCGTGAATATTACCTCCGCGAACAGCTCAAGATCATTGAAGACGAGCTCGGAATGAACGATAACGATCCCGACGACTGCACCCAGAAGATCCGCGAGGCGGATATTCCCGACGAGGTCCGCGAAAAGCTCTTTAAGGAAAACGACAGACTTTCCAAGACTCCCTTCGGATCAGCAGAAGCCGCTGTTCTCAGAAACTATATTGAGACCGTGCTTGAGCTCCCATGGAACAAGCGCACAAACGACCGCGTAAACGTAGCTGCGGCAAAGAAAATCCTCGACGCCGATCACGACGGCATGAAAAAGGTCAAGGAGCGCATCCTCGAATACCTCGCGGTAAAGCAGCTCTCCCCCGACCTCAAGAATCAGATCATCTGCCTTGTCGGCCCTCCCGGCACGGGTAAGACTTCTATCGCGGCTTCAATTGCAAACGCTATGAACCGCAAATATATCCGCGTTTCTCTCGGCGGTATCCATGACGAATCCGATATCCGCGGACACAGAAAGACCTACGTCGCATCAATGCCCGGACGCATTATGGCGGCTATGGAAAAGGTTGGAGTCAAGAATCCTCTCATGCTTCTCGACGAGATCGACAAGCTGACTTCCGATTCCCGCGGAGACCCCGCATCTGCTCTGCTTGAAGTCCTCGACCCCGAGCAGAACAAGACCTTCCGCGACCACTTCATTGAGCTTGATTTTGACCTTTCCGAGTGTCTCTTCATCACTACCGCAAATACTCTTGACACGATCCCGCGTCCTCTTCTCGACCGTATGGAGGTCATCGAGCTCTCGAGCTATACACGCCGCGAAAAGCTTTCTATAGCGCGCAACCATCTGCTTCCCAAGCAGTCCAAGCGTCACGGACTCGACGGCAGAAAATTCAGAATGACAGACGATGCCCTCTACGAGATCATTGATTGCTACACTCGTGAAGCCGGCGTCCGTAACCTTGAGCGCACCATCGCAGAGCTTTGCCGCAAGGCGGCGAAGAAGCTCGTCGAATCCGAAGGTTCGATCAAGCGTATCACAATCGATAAATCCGATATTGTCTCCTATCTCGGAGGCAGAAAGATCCTTCCCGAGCTTTCGGCAAAGGACGATCTTGTCGGAGTTGTCAACGGTCTTGCATACACCGAGGTCGGCGGAGATCTCCTTAAGATCGAGGTTGCCGTACTTGAAGGTACCGGTAAGCTCGAGCTCACGGGTTCTCTCGGCGACGTTATGAAGGAATCGGCAAAGGCGGCGCTCACTTATATCCGCTCCGTTGCTTCGGATTTCGGTATTCCCACAGATTTCTATAAGACAAAAGATATACATATCCACGTGCCCGAGGGCGCAGTCCCCAAGGACGGTCCTTCCGCAGGCGTTACCATGACAACCGCGCTCTGCTCGGCTCTTTCGGGCATTCCGGTTCGCCACGACGTGGCTATGACCGGTGAGGTAACTCTCACGGGCAGAGTTCTTGCCATCGGCGGACTCCGCGAGAAGACTATGGCGGCTTATTCCGCAGGTATCAAGACGGTTCTCATCCCCGCAGACAACGAGGTGAACCTCGAAGAGGTTGACGAAGAAGTCCGCGCAAACATCAAATTTATCACCTGCCGTACCGCTTCCGACGTTCTCTCAAATGCGCTTGTAAGATATCCCGCAAACGACGTCTTCGCAGAAAACGAAAAGACAGAAGACGGATTTGATGGCGGTATCGGCGTCATCATAAACAATCCCGCGGCGGACATTCCCGCTATAAGAGGAAAGAAACATGGCAATTAATATTCAGAATTCAAATCTTGAGATCACCGCGGGCAGAATCGATCAGTTCCCGAGCAAGGCTATCCCGCAGATAGTTTTCGCGGGCAGATCAAACGTAGGCAAGAGCTCGCTGATCAATGCAATGCTCGGCAGAAAATCTCTTGCGCGAGTCAGCTCCGCGCCCGGAAAGACCATCACCGTAAACTTTTATAATGTGGACAACAAAATAATGCTCGTCGACCTTCCCGGCTACGGCTTTGCGAAGCGTCCCGAGCACGAGCGCAAGCGCTGGTCGGCGCTGACAGACGGCTTCTTCACCAACAACCCGAATTTTGACCGTCTCAAGCTTGCAGTACAGCTCGTTGACCTCGAGGTTGGTCCCACTCAGGACGACCTTATGATGATCAACTATTTTGCGCAGATGGAGATTCCCTTCGTTATAGTTGCATCAAAAGCAGACAAACCCAACAAAACAAACCGCGCGAAGGCTCTGGCTCTTCTCGAAAATCACGAGGCTATTCCCGAGGGAACACCCGTTATCCCCTTCTCCTCAAAATCAGGTGAAGGAAAAGAACAGCTCTGGAAGGTATTCTTCGCGGCAACCAACCAAAAATAAAAAATGTTCAGACATCTTATTACCAACGGCTTTGACGGAATGCAGGGATATTTTATCTCGCTTGCGCTCTCACTGCCGATAATACTTTTTTCGCTGACGATCCACGAATGTGCGCACGGCTGGGCGGCAATGAAGCTCGGCGACCGCACAGCTTACAATCTCGGCAGACTTACACTCAATCCGATAAAGCATCTCGATCCTATCGGATTCCTTTGCATGCTCGTATTCGGTTACGGTTGGGCCAAGCCCGTGCCGATCGTAACGCGCAATTTCAAGAATCCGCGCAAGGGTATGGCACTCTCTGCCATCGCGGGCCCTATAAGCAATCTGTTGCTTGGCCTTTGCTTCGTCCTGCTTTGGAATATTGCAGCAGCCGGATTTGACCTTGCTCTGACAAACGGAGGACTTTCAAGCGAAAGATCTCTCATCATCGCCCAGCTTGTTCTCATATTCTTTTCTTTAGGAGCACAGCTCAACGTATACCTCGCTGTCTTCAACCTTCTCCCCGTACCGCCCTTTGACGGCTCAAGATTTTTCTACATCTTCCTGCCGACAAAATGGTACTTCAAGGTCATGCAGTACGAGAGATATATCATGATCGGAATTCTTGTGCTCTTCTATTTCGGCATCCTTTCTATTCCGCTCGATTTTATCTCGGGATTGATACTTGACGGAATGTACCGTCTGATAGGACTCATACCGATCTTTTAACTCCAAGAGGAAATTATGGAAGAAAAAATCACATATAAGCTTGAGAAATTCGAGGGTCCTCTCGATCTTCTCTTAGCGCTTATAAAAAAGAATAAAATGCAGATCGAGGACATTCCGATATCCCTCATCTGCGAACAGTACGTTGACTATATCGCGAAAGCACAGAAACTTGATATGGAGCTGGCTGTCGAATTTCTCGTTATGGCAAGCGACCTGATGCTCATCAAGAGCAAGATGCTTCTTCCCCGCGAGGAAAACGAGGAGGAGGAAGACCCGCGCGCAAAGCTTGCAGATGCTCTTGCCAGACTCGAAGCGGCAAAGAGTGTTGCAGGCGAGCTCGGAAAGAGATATATGCAGTACAGCGGACGTATGGCAAAGGACTCGGAGGACATCTCTCCCGACAAGACCTTCGTTAAGGATTACGATGCCGCCGTGCTCGTTCCCGCTATGCGCCGTGTGCTTGCCGAATACCGCGATACTGAAGCAATCTCAACGGGACTTGTACGTCCCATCGTAGCACGCCCCATAGTTCCCGTGCGAATCAAGATCATGGGAATCATGAAGCATTTCAAGGATCTCGAGTCAAGACCCTCTCTCGGCGAGCTTCTTGACGAAGCAGACACACGTCCCGAGCTCGTTGCCATCTTCATCGGCGTTCTCGAGCTTATAAAGATGAAGCGCTTACTTCTTGTTGAAGAAATGGATGAATTCGGAAATCCACGCGGAATTTCAACAATATTTAAGGCAAATCCCGAATTCGGTACAGTTCTGCCCGATGACATCGAAATCGACGGCTACAACGAATAACATATATAAGGTAGTTAACAATGGATCAGGAAAATAAACTTTCGGAAATACGCAAGATAGAGGGTGCGCTTGAGGCAATACTCTTTGCGGCGGGTCATCCCGTAAGCTATGAAAAGATCGGAGAGGCGCTTGAACTGACTCCCGGTGACGCCAAAAGGATCGCCGAGCATCTTGCGGAAAAATACAATTCAAATACTGACGGCGGCATTATGATGCTCCTCTTCCCCGACACCTGCCAGCTTTGCTCACGCGAGGATTATATCCCCTACGTACGCATTGCTCTCGGTATCCGCCGCGGAGGAAATCTTTCGAACTCCGCACTCGAGGTTCTCGCCATCGTCGCATACAACCAGCCCGTAACACGTTCCTTCATCGACACAGTCCGAGGCGTTGACTCGGCTTACGCTGTCGGTTCTCTTATCGACAAGGAGCTTATCGAACCCTGCGGAAAGCTTGACGCGCCCGGCAGACCCACGCTTCTTGCAACCACAGAAAAGTTTCTCCGCGTTTTCGGACTTAACGATCTCGGCGATCTTCCCGAGGGTGGCGCTCTCCGCGGAGCCGCAGACGCCCTTATCGAAGCCGAAGAGGAAAACGAGCAGCTTTCTATCGAAGAGGCTGACATTACCGAGGAAGTTTCCTCCGAAGAGGAAGAAACAGAAGATATCTACGTTCCAGACGAAGCATAACGCTTTCTCTATTTTATGTTAAGGCAGGTGATCCATCTGATTGCGCTATACATTATCGGCGGCATTTTGCTGTTCTTTGCGTTCATCGCATCTCTGCGCGCCGAGGTTTTAATTGCATATTCGGATGATCTTGCCTTGACGATCCGGGTACTCGGTATACCGATCAAGATACTTCCGAAAAAGAAGAAAAAAGTAAAAATATCCGCTTACTCGCGCAAGAACCGCGCAAAATACGAGGCGGCAGAAAAAGAAAAGGCTCTAAAAAAAGCCAAAAAGAAAAAAGACAAGAAAAAGAAAAAAGAAGAAGCCAAGGCAAAGAAAAAAGCCGACAAGGCAGCGGGTAAGGCAAAGCCGAAGAAGCCCATCGGTGACATCATTGACATGATCAGGGATCTTGTCGCAGTCGCCGTATTGCGTTTCTCCAAACACCTCCGCATCCGCGTGGCTCGCCTTCACATCGGCGTTGCAACAGGTGATGCGGCATCAACCGCGATCCTCTACGGTGCAATCGCGCCGGCAGTCGCATGCATCGCGGCATATCTTGACTCAACATCGACTCTGCGCCATCCCGCGCGCTCGGACGTTGATATACACGCAGACTACCTTTCGGAAAAGATGCAGATAGATATTGAGATCGGCTTTTCGATCTGCGTATGGCAAGTATTTGACATTCTCTTCCGCACGGGCTTCAGACTCGTAAAACACTTGTAAAATTATTAAAATTATTATTTGATATATGAAAGGATCCAAAGCTATGGCAAACGAAAACAAGCTTCAGGAAATCATCGCGGCGTCCCTCGAAAATATCCGTTCTATGGTTGACGCAAACACCGTTATCGGCAATCCCATCAATACTCCCCAGGGTACCACCATCATCCCCGTATCGAAGGTATCCCTCGGTTTCGCTTCCGGCGGTCTTGACTATGCAGGCAAGAGCGAGGAAGCTGTTCGCGCACGCATCCAGAACTTCGGTGGCGGCGGAGGAACAGGTCTTTCCGTAGTTCCCGTAGGATTCCTCGTAGTTTCTCCCGACGGAGCTGTTGACATGATCAACGTAGGTATGGAGTACAAGAGCGGACCCATCGAGCAGGTTGCTGACGTTGTTGAGCGCGCACCCGAGATCATCGCAAAGATCAAGGCATTCTTCGCTAAGGATGCTGAGCCCGATACCGAGGAAGAAGAAAACGCATAAAGCGCATATATTTCACCATTCCGAAATATATTTTTATAAGAATATATTTCGAGGTGAAAAATGAATCTTCCGCGCAAACTTATCGCATTGCTTTTATGCACCGCCGCTCTCCTGCCCATCCGCGCACAAGCGGTCTCGGGAGGGCCTGAATACGCTGCCGCAGACAGCCCGACAGAATTGGTTACGCTTGATATAGCGACCTCAGCGGGCTCTGCGGTGCTTCTTGATGCAAGCGGTTCGGAGATACATACTTTATGGGAACAAAACGCGGACAAACGCCGCGGTCCCGCAAGCACGACAAAAATAATGACGGCTCTCATCGCCGCAGAAAAAATGCCGCTTTCCGCGAAGGTCACGGTCACCAAAGAAGCCGTGGGTATTGAAGGCTCTTCGGTCTACCTGACCGAAGGCGAGGTCTTCACACTTGAAGAGCTTCTCTGCTGTACCCTTCTAGAATCGGCAAACGACGCCGCAACTGCGGTTGCAATCGCTGTCGGCGGAAGTATTGAGGAATTTGCCGCGCTGATGAATGAAAAATGCGAAGAGCTTGGACTTACCGACACGCATTTCACAAATCCGCACGGGCTTGACCACGATGAGCATTACACCACCGCGCGCGAGCTCGGCATCATTGCCGCTGCCGCGCTTGAAAACGAAGCGCTAAAAAAGATATTCTCTACCTATAAAATGACGGTTTCTGCTCCCGAAGGCGGATCGCGTCTGCTTATAAACCACAATCGGCTTCTCAAGTCGATCGACGGCTGTATAGGAGTCAAGACGGGATACACCAAGTCAAACGGACGCTGTCTCGTTTCGGCGGCTGAAAGAGACGGTCTGCGCCTTATCGCGGTCACTCTCAACGACGGCAACGACTGGCACGATCACACCTTAATGCTTGAGGCGGGATTTGAAGCATACGAACGCGTCAGCCTATGCGAATATACCAATGTCGCCCTGCCCGAGATCACCGTCACCGAGGGCGAGCAATCGAGCGTGCGGACGCAATTTGCGGAGGATGTATATATAACGCTTCCCAAAAGCGGCGCAAGGATCGAATGTAAAATCGAATGCGTTCCTACGCTTCCGGCACCGATATCAAGAGGTACGGAGGCGGGCGAGATCATCTTCCTTTCAAACGGGAAGGAAATTGCGCGCACTCGGCTCGTTACCGCCTATTCGGCGGCAAAGAAAAAAGAAAAAGGATTTTGGGAGAGGATCTTCGGATAACTCCCATATATTAAAATGGAAAAGATCAGACTTCAAAAATATTTTACCGACTGCGGCGTGCTTTCGCGCCGTGCAGCAGAGCGCGAGATCGAGGCGGGGCACGTCAAGCTCAACGGCAAGATCGCGCAGATCGGCGACAAGGTAACCCCCGGCGTTGACAAGGTCGTCTGGAACGGCAGAGGTATCGTTTTCAAAGACCGCGTTGCAAAGCGCGTAATCGCGCTTAATAAGCCGCGAGGATACGTTTGCACAGCCTCCGACGAAAAGGGACGCAAGGTCGTCACCGAGCTTGTAGAGGATGCGGGTGGAAGACTCTACCCCATCGGCAGACTCGATATGCAGTCGGAAGGTCTCCTTCTTATGACCGATGACGGTGAATTTGCGAACCTTATGATGCACCCCAAGCACCATATCCCGAAGGAATACAAGGTAAGCGTAAAGGGCAACGTTGACGAAAAAGCGCTCACAATTCTCCGCTCCGCGCTTGTCATCGACGGCTACAAGATCACGCCCGCAGAGGTCGAGATCATCGACACTCAAAAGGACGGAGCACGCCTCTCGTTCGTTATCTTCGAGGGCAGAAATCGACAGATCCGCAAGATGTGCGAAGCCGCGGGACTTACGGTCACCCGTCTGCGCCGAATCAAGATTGGTCCAATCTCGGTAAACGGCATCGCTCCCGGCACCTGGAGAAAGCTCCGCGACGACGAAGTCGCATGGCTGCGCCGAATGGCAAAGCTTAAGCCGGAGAAGGTTATGCCGGAAATTGATGAATGATAAAAAAGAAGCTGATTGCGATCAGCTTCTTTTTTATCACTACATCTTCCGCCAAAATTCGCCCCGAACCACTATATTTTGCGTTTCAGATGGTATTTTATGGTAAATGTGCACAAATACGACGCCGTATTTTTGTGCAACCTTTTTCTCTTTCCCTATTGCAAAATTTGGGGATTTATGGTAAAATATTACTGTAAAAAATATCCAGTTGGAGGAATAGCAAATATGGAAAAGAATATCAAGATACTTATAGCTGATGAAAATGAAAATGAGAGAAGAAGACTTGCCGACGGACTGCGCCGTTCGGGATTCCACCGCGTTGAGGAAGCGGCGAACGGAGAGGACGTCATCTCGCGCATTTCGGGCGGCAGTTATGACATTGTCGTTGCCGACGTATGGCTTTCAAAGCTTGACGGCATCGGAGTTCTCCGTCAAAGCCGTGCGATCGACTTCGGTGCGGCACTCCCTCCCCTCTTCATCATCACGTCGTCTGTGTCAAATCAGAACATCTTCCTTGATGCGATGAATGCGGGTGCGGCACTCTGTCTCTTAAAGCCCTTAGACACCGCGAGCCTTGCCGAGCATCTTCTCAGCCTCAGCCGAGAGCGTTCGTCTCGCGAGGACAGATCACAAGACATCGAAACACAGGTGACAAAGATCATCCACCAGATCGGCGTCCCCGCGCACATCAAGGGTTATCAGTATCTCCGCACGGCAATTCTCCTGACGATCCGCGACAGCGACGTCATCAATTCCGTCACAAAAATCCTCTACCCTACCGTAGCAAAGAAATATCAGACGACCACCTCACGCGTTGAGCGTGCGATACGCCACGCAATTGAAGTCGCGTGGGATCGCGGCGACGTCGAAACTCTCAATTCCTATTTCGGCTACACCATCCAGAACGACCGCGGCAAGCCGACAAACTCGGAGTTCATCGCAATGATCGCGGACAATCTGAGATTGAAGTATAAGCTATATAAATAAATTAGATAATAACACAAAAACTCCGCAAATGCGGAGTTTTTGTGTTATTATCTCTTCTTTTTTCTCTTCTTCTCCACCAATTCGTCAAGTTCTTCAACTGTTTCGTTTTGGATCTCTTCTCTGCCTCCGGAGTAGCGGGCAGAGGTATAGGTGGAGAAAAGGGTATGTTCGAGTTCTTCGTGCGCGAGGTCGCGCTCCATTTTGGCGGGAGTATATTTCGGCGCGACGCGGTAGCCCTCGCGTATCTTACCGAACATGAATTCGGTGAAGATAAAGCGGACTCGTGTGGCGTTGTCGGCATCGTTCCACGGGTGCGGATTTTTCATTTTGTTTCGTCTTCGACCGCGAGACGTTCTCTCCTTGAAGATGAATTCGCGTTCGTCCTCGCCCTTGACGCGCTTGCGTTCAAGTCCGAGCTTCTTTACGACACGTCCGATCAGCTTACCGAAATATCTTGATATCGCCTTCGATATCACCGACGCGATCTTTGAGATCTTCTCGCGCATTCTGCGGTCAAACATCTTGCGGAGTGACTTGACTCCGAGCCAGAGTCCTCCGCCGAACATGACGAGTGCAATTCCCTGCAAGAGGTAATTGCCGATCGACATGGTAAATATGACCGCGCCGTAAAAGACAGAAAAACCGTAAAGGATCGTCAGAATCACTCGTATCGGCGAAAATCCGCGCGATTCTTTGATCGAGGTAATGAGTTTATTCATTTGCTGCCTCCTCGCTGAAGAAAAGCTCGGGTAGCGAGAATACGCGCACGCCGTTGCCGCGTCGTTCAAGCTCAAACGCGCGAGCATCGGTCTCGGGAGTCTGACAGAGCACGAAGATCAGTATCTCCGCGCTGTTTTCACCCGTTTCAAGAAGTTCATCGAGAAGCGCGGGGAAAGATCCGCCGTCCGCGGCGCGCATCGACGCCATAGTCCTGAAAATATCAAGCATATGTGCCTCGCCGCCCGCAAGCGGGAATCTCTCTATCATCGAGCCGTCCTGACGCTTGCAGTTTGCAAAAAATCCGACGCTGTAGCCGCCGTAAACGGCATTTCTGATAATATGTGCCGAATAGGAAAGCGCGAGCTCGGTGAGTCGACCGTATTCCTCACCGTCGATGCCGCAGTCGCGCTCGAGGTGGTAATCAATAAAAACGGCAAGACGCCGTGCGGCACAGAAATCGCGGTCGTTGACCATCAGCGGTGTCGCGCTTCTTCGCGAGCCGAGCCAGGTCTTTGCGCTCGCCTTGAAATTTATCTGCGACACGGGATCACCGAAGCGGTAATCTCGTACACCCGATATCGAAAAGGGGTCGGCAAAAAGCTGACGTAGTGCGCGTTCATCACCTTGCATCATGCTGACGGCGGGAAGCGCGGGATCGATCTCAAAAGGTTTGGGATAGACGTATATTTCGGCGGGGCACTCAAAAACCTCTTCGCCGAGCTTTTTTCTTACAACGGCACTTTGAAGCTGATAATGCCCTCTCTTGAGGCAGACAAGCTTATGACGGCGGCGTATGCGCATATAGGGCCACAGGTTGAAACGGCTGATGAAATACTGCATACCGTCCTTTTTAGGCGGTTCAAAGCCTTGCAGGCGGAGCTCGTTATAGAGGTACGCCTCGATATCAACTGCCAGAAGAGGAAAGAATCCGTTGTTTACCACGGTTTCGATCAGCTCAACCTCGTCGCCCGCGTAAACGCCCTTTTCGGTGAATTCACGCGTATACGTGATATTGCAGAGATTATTTTCGCGGATGCGCAAATATATCTTCCGCAGTATCAGGAATATGACAACAGCAACGGCGAGCCAGAAAAAGTACGGAAACGCGGGGGACATAACAAACCGCGCTATGGCTTCTATGATACTCTGCGCCGCTTTTGAAAGGAAATCAATAAAAGCCATCAGAGGTTTGCAAAAACAGCTTCGGTGGGTACGCGGGTCGATTTGAGAATATTGTCAACGATCTCACCGACAGCGTTCTTTCTGATCCTTGCCGCGGATTCGAGCATGATTCTGTGCTCAAGAACGGGATGCGCGGCGCGCTGAATATCGTCGGGAATGACGTATCCTCTGCCCGCAATAGCGGCGTAACCCTTTGCCGCCTTCATAAGCGCGAGTGCGCCACGGGGGCTGACACCGAGAACAACGTGCGGATAGGATCGCGTTGCTTCGACTATGTAGGAGATGTATTCCATAAGCTCGGGGCAGATATAGACCTCGGGAAGAATCTTCATAGCCTCGCAGAGTTCTTCCTCACTGACAACAGCTTCTAGACTGTCAAGAGGACTCGCCTTGTCGAATCGTGCAAGGATGCCTACGTTTTCGGAATGAGAGGGATATTCCATTCTTCCCTTCATAAGGAAACGGTCGAGCTGTGCCTCGGGAAGCGGGAAGGTGCCGAGGGTCTCAACGGGGTTCTGCGTCGCAATAACCATAAACGGGTCGGAAAGACCGTATGTTTTGCCGTCGATTGTAGCCTGATGCTCTTCCATACATTCGAGAAGACCCGACTGCGTTTTGGGCGTCGCGCGGTTGATCTCATCCGCAAGAAGAATATTGGTGAATACAGGTCCGGGAACAAATTCAAATTCCGAGGACTTCATATTAAAGAAATTGATACCCGTGATGTCCGAGGGGAGAAGGTCAGGGGTGAACTGAATACGCTTGAAATCGCATCCGACGCTTGCGGCAAGCGACTTGATCAGCATTGTCTTGCCCGTACCGGGTACGTCCTCGAGAAGAACGTGTCCGCCCGCAAGAAGCGCAACGCAGATCATGTCGATCGTGTTTTCCTTACCGACAATGACCTTTCCTATATTCTCTTTGATTCGGTTATATACGCTTGTGATAAGTTCGAAATTAGGCATGACATCCTCCGTTTATTGTGTGATCTTTACTGCGCCCGCAAGTGCGCGTGCGCTTGATTCGGCAAGAGCCTCGGCTCTTTTGTCTCCGATTACCGCATGAACGCGCATGATCTTTTCGTGCGCGCGCTTTTCATCTGCGGCGAAATTGGTTGCAATTCCCGCGATATGTCCGTTATCTATCCATTCGAGAAGCTGTCTTCTTCTGAAAATATTCTGGATACCTACAAGACTTTCAACATCTATGATTCCGCGGTATCCAAGCTTGAAAAGATCCTCGGCATACCAATCGGGACAGCGGTCGATATGAGCGATAAGAACCTCGTAATCCGCCATTTTGATGGCGTAAAGTGTATCGAGCAGAGCCGTTTCCCACGAGCCTTCGGGCATTACGGCAATGACGGTGCGCGTGCCCATTACGGCAAGGTCACCGATCTCGGAAATGTATTTGAGTCTTTCGTCGATATAGACCTCACTTCCAAGGTAGAGCGCGGGACTTCTCTTCGGCATGTGATCCGAAAGATTCATAAGTACATTGTTTCTGAGCGTGACAAATTCATCAACGCTCATTTTGGCGGGATAATAGCGAGGCGTAAGCAATGCCGCACCGAGACCCGACGAATATAAAATTTTAATTCTCTCCGCGCAGGCTTCGATATCACGCGAGCCGCTGACGAAGCCGGGAAGGAGATTGGCGCCGAGATCGATCAGCATTACTCATTCTCTCTTTCATAAGTATAATACTATAATTATGTACTATTTTTTTGATTTTGTCAAGTCTTTTTGCAAAAAATACTTGTACGGACGGCAAAAGAGTGGTATAATTATTGTATTAAAACAAAAGGACTACAAGATGAAACATATACTTCTTATAACCACCGGCGGAACTATCGCATCTGCAGCAGGTGCGGACGGACTTGTCCCCACAGTTTCGGGCGAGCGTCTGCTTGAACACATCCCCGAGGTACGCGACGTTTGCCGTGTAAGTGTCACTTCTCTTTTCAATCTCGACAGCACCAATATGCGCCCCGAGTATTGGCTCCGTCTCGCCGAAAAGATCCGCGAGGAATATTTCAATTACGACGGATTCGTCATCACTCACGGCACAGACACGATGGCATACGCCGCTTCGATGCTCCATTTTCTCATCCAAAACAGCCAGAAGCCGATCGTTCTGACGGGTGCGCAGACTCCTATGGAAAGCCGTGACACCGACGCGCGCGAGAATCTCCGCGACGCCTTCATTTATGCCGCGGACAATGACGCCTGCGGAATTCACGTGGTCTTCGACGGTAAGATCATCTGCGCTCCCCGCGCAAGAAAGAACAGAACGAGAAGCGCGAATGCATTTTCAAGCGTCGATTACCCCGAGATCGGTTTCATCCGCGGCGGCGCAATGAGGTATTATATCAAGGAAAAATTCTCCGAGCCCGTGCGCTTTTACAATAAGATCGACACAAACGTAATGCTTGTCAAGCTCACGCCCGGTATGAGCGCCGATATTTTCGACTACGTTGCCGAGCGCGCGCACGCGGTCATTATCGAGAGCTTCGGCGTTGGCGGTCTTCCATACTACGATAACGACGAATTCGCCGACAAGATCGAGATGCTTATCGAAAAGGGCATCCGCATCGTTATCACTACGCAGGTGCCGCACGAAGGAAGCGACATGTCGATCTATCAGGTGGGACTGCGCATCAAGCAAAAATACGAGCTCCCCGAGGCTTACAGCATGACGACCGAAACCGTACTCGCCAAGGTCATGTGGGCACTCCCGCAGTCAAGCACGGCAGAAGAGTTCGCGAAGATATTTAATACGCCGGTTGGGTGTGATATTATTTGAATGCAAAATGCTAAATGCAAAATGCAAAATTGAACTAACGATTTGATTATTGATTCTGATTCACCCGTGAACGGGTCGACATACTCTTTTATGCTCAATTGCTCTTCTTCGTAATCTTATTGTAATTGATTTCGTATGTATTGTCTATTACTTTTTTATTGCGCCCTACTGTATATACGTAATATCCTCTGCACCAAAAATGTCTGTTTCTGTATTTGTACTTCATTTTTGAACAAATTTTATCGTATTTTTTCCACAATATGCCCAAATAATGAACATTTTATCTTGACAAAGTCTTAAAATTATGGTACAATAATAAAAAATTTTTGAAAGGTGATAAAAACCATGAAAAGAATTCTCGCAATCATGCTCACTCTGCTGACTATCGCAGCAGTCTTCGCACTCCCCATGAACGCAGCTGTTCCTACTGTTGTCGCCGACGGTCTCGTTATCCACTATGACGGTGCAAACAACACCGGTATTGGTCAGGATAAGCAGACTGCCATCTGGAAGGACATCTCCGGCAACAATCACGACTTCCTCATTGAAATCGATGATTACATTAAGTGGACCGACAACGCTCTCCATGTTGACGGCGCTTTCTTCTACTTCCCGGACAAGGCTGTTGAAGTTATTAACGGTGCGGCTTGGACTGTTGAGATTACCCTCGGTCAGATCGAGCTCCTCGGCACTTCCTACGACACATTCATCTTCTCCGACAACGACCACTTCTCGATCTTCCGTCGTACCAACAACGACAGCATCGAGTTCAAGGGTAACGATGCAAAGGCTGAGCGTGTTGTTATCGCTGACGGTAACAACCTGATGAACCAGTCTACTGTTTCTGTTACTTATACCCTTAACGGTATGGTTCGCATCTATGTTGACGGCGAGCTGATGGGCGAAATGCCCCAGCCCGGCAAGGCAATGGAAGCTGACTCCCTCGCTCTGGGTCACTTCGATCTCAAGCGTTACTGGACCGGCGACGTTCACAGCATTCGTTTCTACGATCGTGAGCTGACCGCTGATGAGATTGCTCTGAACGCTGATGCTGACGCTGTCAAGTACAACGTCGGCAAGAATGCTCCCGAGACCACGGCTCCCGAGACTACCGTAGCTCCCGAGACCACTAAGGCTCCCGAGACCACCGCAGCTCCCGAGACCACCAAGGCTCCCGAGACCACCGCAGCTCCCGAGACCACCAAGGCTCCCGAGACCACCAAGGCTCCTGAGACCACCAAGGCTCCCACTACCGATAAGGCAGAAGAAAATAAGGGATGTGGCGGATTCGTTGCAGGCTCCGTTGCTATCATCGCAATTCTCGGAACAGCTCTTATCGTTAAGAAGAAAGACTGATCTTTACATAATAAAGGACTGAACCCATCAAGGGTTCAGTCCTTTTAATATTTAGAAAACTATATGATATTGTCGATTAATTTTGCATTTTGCATGCTCCGCTTGCGGAGCATGCATTCTTGCATTTAATTGAGCTTCGCAAGTGCCGCTTCGATCGCTGCGAGAGTTTCCTTATAGGTCTCAAGCTTTGCTCTTTCGGCTTCAACTACGTTTGCGGGAGCCTTTGCGACAAAGCCGGCATTCGAGAGCTTGCCGTCAAGGCGCTTGATCTCGCCCTGGGTCTTCTCGAGTTCCTTCTGAAGTCTCGCTCTTTCCTTCTCTGTGTCGATAAGCTCGGAGAGAGGGAGATAAACTGTTGCCGCTTCGGTGACGATCTGTGCCGCGTTATCGGCAGAGATAGCACCAGCGAAGTCTGCGGAAACCTCAACCTCGGAAGCCGATGCCAGACGCATAAAGAAGGGGAAGGTTGCCTCGGTGAAGGACTCGGCATACTTGGTCTCAAGATATACCTTTGCCTTTCTGGAGGGAGGAACGTTCATCTCAGTACGTCTTGCGCGGATAGCCTTGATGACGGTGATGAGCTTTTCTGTATGAGCCGCGTCGGTCTCGAAATCGAGAGCAGCGTCAAACTTGGGATAGGACGCGATCATGATGCTTTCTGCGTCGCCCGCGTGAGGAAGAGCCTGATAGATCTCCTCGGTGATGAAGGGCATGAAGGGATGCAGGAGCTTGAGTGTGCCGGTAAGAACGTATGCAAGTACGTTCTGTGCAACGAGACCGCTTTCGCTTTCCTTATCCGCAAGGCGAGCCTTGGAGAGCTCGATGTACCAGTCGCAGAAGATATCCCAAACGAAGTCGTAGAGATTCGAGAGGGCAATACCGATCTCGTACTTGTCGAGAGAAGACTCAACTGTCGCGCAGAGCTTGTTGAAGCGGCAGAGGATCCACTTATCCTCGGGAGCGAGCTTGGACGCCTCGGGGAGCTCGACCTTGTCGATGGTGAGGTTCATTCTTACGAAACGAGAAGCGTTCCAGAGCTTGTTAGCGAAGTTACGAGCCGCCTCGATCTTCTCATCCGAGAAACGCATATCGTTTCCGGGGCTGTTACCGGTTGCAAGCGCAAAGCGGAGAGCGTCTGCGCCGTAGGTGGAGATGATCTCGAGGGGATCGATACCGTTGCCGAGCGACTTGGACATCTTTCTGCCCTGTGCGTCGCGGACGAGACCGTGGATAAGTACGGTGTCGAAAGGAATGGTATCGGTATATTCGAGTGCCGAGAAGATCATTCTCGATACCCAGAAGGTGATAATATCGTAACCGGTTACAAGGGTGTTGGTAGGATAGAAGTACTTCAGATCCTCGGTGTTATCCGGCCAGCCCATAGTCGAGAAGGGCCAGAGCGCGGAGGAGAACCATGTGTCGAGGGTGTCGGGATCCTGAGTCATACTGCCGCCGCACTTGGGGCAGGTGTCAACGTGATCCGCCGAAACAACGGTCTCGCCGCACTTATCGCAGTAATATGCGGGGATTCTGTGACCCCACCAGAGCTGACGCGAGATGCACCAGTCCTGAGTATTCTCCATCCAGTGGAAGTAGTTCTTATCGAATCTTTCGGGAACGAACTTGATGCGTCCGTCGCGAACTGCCTCGATAGCGGGCTTTGCGAGGGGCTCCATCTTTACGAACCACTGAAGGCTGATCATGGGCTCGATGGTGGTACCGCAACGGTAGCAGGTGCCAACCTCGTGCTTGATGTTATCGATCTGGCAAAGGTATCCGCCCTCTTCGAGATCCTTGAGGATAGCCTTTCTTGCAGTGTATCGATCCATGCCCGCATACTTCGGGTAAGCATCGGTGATCTTTGCATCCTCGGTGAGAACGACCTCCATCGGAAGCTTCTGACGGCGACCGACCTCAAAGTCGTTGGGGTCGTGCGCGGGAGTGATCTTAACGCAACCTGTACCCTTATCGAGCTGTGCGTGCTCGTCGGCAACGATCGGAATACGGCGTCCAACAAGAGGAAGTACACAGTACTTGCCGATAAGATCCTTATATCTTTCGTCCTCAGGGTTGACTGCAACAGCGGTATCGCCGAGCAGAGTCTCGGGACGGGTTGTAGCAACTTCTACAAATCCTCCTCCGCCTACGATAGGATACTTGATATGCCAGAAATGGCCGTCCTGCTCAACGTAATCAACCTCGGCATTCGAGATCGAGGTCTTGCAGTGAGGACACCAGTTGATGATACGCTCGCCACGGTAAATGAGCCCCTTCTTGTAGAGTCGCTCAAAAACGTCGCGAACAGCGCGGCTGCAGCCCTCGTCGAGGGTGAAGCGTTCACGGGTCCAGTCGCAGGAGGAGCCCATCTTCTTAAGCTGAGAAATGATGCGTCCGCCGTACTGCTCCTTCCAAGCCCAAGCACGCTCAAGGAAGCCGTCACGTCCGAGGTCTTCCTTGGTAAGACCTTCCTTACGCATAGCCTCAACGATCTTCGCCTCGGTTGCGATAGAAGCGTGGTCTGTGCCGGGAAGCCAGAGGGTGCTGTAGCCCGACATTCTCTTGTAGCGGATAAGGATATCCTGAAGAGTGTTGTCAAGCGCGTGTCCCATATGGAGCTGACCTGTGATGTTTGGAGGGGGAATAACTATGGAGTAATGTTCTTTGCTGTAGTCGACTTCGGGGGTGAAATAACCCTTCTCTGTCCACATAGCGTAGAGTCTGTCTTCAAACTCTGAGGGGTTATAGGTCTTCGGAAGACCCATATTGATCTCGGAATTCATTTTTATCGTCCTTTCAAAAATTAAATTACTAAATAAAAAAGCACAAACATCCTTAAAAACAGGACGCTTGCGCGCGGTACCACCTGTATTTGTGCCGAAAGCACACTCTCTTTTATCCGATCTCGTGGATAAGCCGTTCGGAACTACTCGCGTTTCACTCCGACCGCTCCGCGGCGACTTCAAGGGCTCGTCATACGCGCTCACACCAACCGCACGCTCTCTGAAAAGCTTACGCCTTCTACTACTCCGCTTCTTTGCGTTATTCAATATACTGCTTAAGTATATCACTATTTTTATTATTTGTCAAGTCTTTTTTTCGATTTTACAAGAAATTTACGTTTTCGGACTCAAATCACTTGATTTTGCGGTCAAGATATGCTATAATATTAATAAAGCCGCGCACAAAAAATCTATGCGGCAAAGAAAGGAAATATTTTAAAAAATCCATGTAATATTCAAATATTTTAATTGCAAAAAACATTTCAACTATGTGGAATTTTCTCTTGCATTTTGTTAATTAATGTGATATAATAGTATTAAGAAAATTTAACCAAGTTGATGATTCTGATGATAATAATCCATGGATAAGTGCCAAAGGCTTTGATGAATATTGGAGAGATCGGGTAGCGCATCAAGATTTTACTACAGGTCAGTTATTGGCAGATGATAAACCCGAGGGATTGTATAATTTTGAAGTGGGCGATGTTATTATGGTGATGGAAAATGGCATTGGTACTCATACAATGATAATAACTCGCGCCCCGGAAGATTATAGAAATGAAGATGAAGTATTATATCTTTCGGGCCATACTAATTTCAGAATGGACGAGAGCTTTCGTGATATTTTAGAAGATATGAATACTAACACGGTATTCAGATTTTATAACTTCCATGATATAAAGGGGTAATGAAAATGAATAACAAGGTTAAAAAGAAGCACACCGTCACTCGTATTATTGTAATTGCAGCATCGTTATTGTTGGCATTGGCTATTATTGGGTTGCTTCTTCCTCTGATCTTCCTACCGATCGTTGATTACGGTGATTCTCAACTTTATTCAAAGACCGAAATGGATGAGGTCATTGATATGTTTTCGAATGGACTAGGCGTAGTTACAATAAAATACTTAGGGGATGAACGCTGTGAAAAGGAATTAGAACGCTACCAAGCTAAAGACGGTAAAGAATATACAGATTGTATGGTTTTTTATTACACATTTATCAGAGGGACCTTTCGGGATTTTCCTTTTTATGATTGGGCTGATATTGTTTTTCTCAAAGAAGGCAATAATGACTGGTTTCAAAGAAACGGCGGAAAGTGTTGATAGTGCTATGTAAAATCAGAATCAAAGTTTTCACCAAATGGGTGATGTAATAGTAAAATGAATCTCTCGTCGAGAAATTGAATCCATCAATGCAATGATATGGAGCGAGCCTTAAAGATCAGCCTTGCTCTCGAAGGAGATGATGAGTGATCCGCCCGTTCTTAGGATCGATTCGGAATTTGAGTCGATAATACCGCCTCTTGATGAGGAAGAATTCAGGCAGCTGGCAGATAATATTCTGCGTGACGGTGAGATATATCATCCTAACACTGATCACGGTCGGAGATACGACTCGAAACAACTGCACGCAGTCTGTATGAGAGCGCGGCGTTTTTGATTTTCCGTTACGCTACGCTCCACTCCAAATCAAAAACGGATTATCTGTAATCTGAAAAAAATCAAAAAATATTATGTTTGTTTTGTCCATAAAAGGACGGAAAGGTCAGTAAATTATTCATGGAAGGCGACCGATTATTTTGGCTCATTGCACTTCAATTTGCGCTCATTGCGGTTAACGCATTTTTCGCTTCCGCAGAAATGGCGCTGGTATCACTCAACACCAACCTTCTCCGCCGTGCGGCTGAGGACGGAGACAAAAAAGCCAAAAAACTCTTAAAACTTTCAGAAGAACCCACAGCATTTCTCTCTGCGATCCAGATCGCGATCACTCTTGCGGGCTTCCTCGGCTCTGCTTTTGCCGCAGATAACTTTGCTGATCCTCTTACCAATTGGGTCGTAGGCGATCTCGGCTTCACAGCACTCAGCGCGGAAACTATCAACTCGATAGCTGTTATTCTGATCACTCTTACGCTTTCGTATTTCACGCTCGTGCTCGGTGAGCTCGTGCCCAAGCGTATCGCTCAGCACGCACCCGAGAAGACCGCGCGGCTCGTTTGTCCCGCCGTTGCTGTTATCAAGACAGTTCTCAAGCCTATTATTTGGGTACTGACCGTCTCCACAAATCTCTGTCTCCGCGTTTTCGGTATCAGATCGGATGAAAAGGACGATACGGTCACCGAGGATGAGATCAGAATTATGGTCGATATCGGCGAAGAGAGTGGCACTATCGATGCAACTGCAAGTGAAATGATCGATAATATATTTGAATTTGACAACAGCATCGCACGCTCTGTTATGACACGTGCGATCGACGTTGCCACCATCCCCTCGGATGC
>JAGBYM010000159.1 GCA_017628755.1 Clostridia bacterium
AGGGGGACCGCGCTTGGCGCGGTGGATGAGGATGTCAAAATATTATAATGATCAATGATGATTATCAGATAATTCCAATAAAAAACTATACAAGATACGCCTCGCGGAGGCGGAATATTTCGTCGTCGGAAAGCTGAAGACCGTTGCGAAGGAAGCCTTCGGTGCCGCCCCAGACGCGGTCGATCTCGTCGAATGCGGCGCGCATAAAGTCGCGGCGCGAGGAGAGAAGAAGGTTGAGGTTATGCGCCTTGCGGACACTGAATGTGACCAGTATGACGCCAAGGTAGATCCAGAAATTCTTGAATCGGCAGGAGCGGTTGGTCTTCATATAATCGCGCATGATCGCGTCGCGGTCAACTCCGAGCGCAAGCAGAATAGCCGCCGCGACAACGCCTGTGCGGTCCTTGCCCTGAGTACAATGCCAAAGCACCGCGCCGTCGTCCTCGAGAAGAACGTCAAAAAATTCGCGGAGAGCCTCAAGAGAGGGCTCGGATGATATCATAGTGCGGTAGGTGTCGGAGAGATAGGTGCGCGCGCCTCCCTCGACCTTCATGATCTTTTTGAGGATCGAAGGACCCGTTTCGCGTGTAACCGCGGGGTTCTGTTCGTCGGTCAGCGGAGGGATGTGGAGATAATCAACGCCCTCGGGAACTATATCGCGCTTATGCGCAAGCTCTGCGGGTGCGCGGAGGTCGATGACGGTGCGCAGACTCTTGCGGTCGCGCAGTTTTTCTGCGGTCTCGGGTTTGATCTTGCCGAGATGTCCGCTTCTGTAAAGCTTGCCGTAACGTACTGTCTTGCCGTCCGCCGCGGGAATACCGCCCAGATCGCGCAGATTTTTGACTCGTCTTGCCATATCGTCCTCCTTTAGATTTTGTAAAATATATTATATCATAAAAATTCCCCGTTGTCTACCGATTTATGCACTTTTAAGTTAAAATATTATTGATGATCATTGACTTTTTTGAGTGATTGTGATAAAATACTATTTACATCGCAAAAGAGGTGGAAATATGAACAACAAAGAGATCCTGGGCACTGCTCCCGTGGGCAGATTGCTTTTCAAATTAGCTGTTCCGACTGTGGCGGCACAGCTGATAAATATGCTTTACAATATCGTTGACCGAATTTTTATCGGCCATATTCCCGAGATCGGCGATCTCGCTCTGACGGGTGTTGGCATTTGCATGCCGATAATTATGGTCGTTTCGGCGGTTGCCGCGCTTGTCGGCTCGGGCGGCGCGCCGCGCGCATCAATAGCAATGGGCGAGGGCAAGAATGACAATGCGGAGAAGATCCTCGGCAACTGTTTTGCGCTGCAGATCGGTATCTCTGTTATCCTGACCGCAATTCTGCTGATCTTCAACCGCCCGCTGCTTCTTGCTTTCGGCGCGAGCGAAAACACGATCGAATACGCCTGCGACTATATGAATATCTACGCGCTCGGCACGATCTTTGTTCAGCTGACGCTTGGAATGAACGCCTTTGTAACGGCGCAAGGATATTCAAAGATCGCTATGATCTCGGTCGTCCTCGGCGCGGTTGCGAATATCTCGCTTGATCCGCTCTTTATTAATGTTTTCGGTATGGGAGTCCGCGGTGCGGCACTTGCAACCGTTATCTCGCAATCGGTTTCTACTGCATGGGTCGTCTGCTTCCTTTTTTCAAAAAAAGCACGTCTGAAGCTGAAGGTGTCAAATATGAAGCTTTCGGCAAAGGTGATCCTTCCCTGTATCGGACTTGGACTTGCACCCTTTATGATGCAGGCAAGCGAGAGCGTGATCTCGGTCTGCTTTAATTCCTCGCTCCTCGAATACGGAGGGGATATTGCCGTCGGCGCAATGACGATACTGTCAAGCGTGATGCAGTTTGCGATGCTCCCTATGAACGGCATTGCGCAGGGTGCACAGCCGATACTCAGCTATAATTACGGCGCGCGCGATCCGGGAAGAGTTAAGAGAACCTTCCGTCTGCTTCTGATATCCTGCCTTACCTACTCCGTTCTTCTTTGGTGCGTGATAATGATCTTCCCGAAGTTCTTGCCATCTATATTCACGCCCGATGCGGCATTGGTCGAGTTCACCGCGGGTGTTATCCGCATCTATTTCGGCGGACTCATCATCTTCGGCGCGCAGATCGCATGCCAGATGACTTTCGTTTCGCTCGGAAAGGCACTTTCGTCCGTGACCGTGGCGGTGGTGCGCAAGTTCGTGCTGCTATTGCCGCTGATCTATATCGTTCCCGCCTTTACTGAAAATAAGACGGTCGGCGTTTATACCGCCGAGCCGATAGCGGATATCATAGCCGTTACCTTCACCGTGATCCTTTTCGCCTTCCAATTCAAAAAGGCAATGAAGAAGATTGAAGATTAATATAAAAGGAGCCCTTGCGGCTCCTTTTATAATTATTAATAAATTTATGGTGAGGTCACTCTTTCGTCAAAGTTCGCGGTTGACATTCGCGCGTACAAATGATATAATATAATAGGAAGGAAACTTTCAATAACAGTGTAGGAGGACAGTAAAATCAAACCGCAAAACAGATTCGCCGTGTTTGGCGAAAAGATCAAAGAGTCGGCAATTTCCGTGTTGCCGATAGTAGTCATAGTCGCCCTTCTATGTCTTCTCATTACTCCGATACAGCCGAGCTTGCTCGTTGCTTTCCTGATCGGAACGCTCATGATCATCGTGGGCATGGGACTTTTCACTCAGGGAGCGGAGACCTCGATGACGGTTATAGGAAACCGTATCGGTGCCTCGCTTACCAAATCAAAAAAGCTTTGGCTGATACTTCTTGTCAGCTTTCTTCTCGGACTTGCGGTCACGATCTCCGAGCCCGATCTTCAGGTGCTCGCCGAGACGGTGCCCCATATCGACAATATGGTGCTTATCGTTACCGTCGGTATCGGCGTCGGATTCTTTCTGACGATCTGTATGCTCCGAATCTTCCTTGGAATCAAGCTGCGTTGGCTGCTTTTGGGATTTTATATTCTTGTATTCGTTCTTGCCGCGCTTGCGGATAAGAATTATCTCTGCATCGCGTTTGATGCGGGCGGAGTTACCACGGGACCGATGACGGTTCCCTTCATCCTCGCGCTCGGCGTCGGTGTTGCAAATATGCGTTCCGACCGCGATGCTGGAAGCGACAGCTTCGGACTTGTCGCGCTCTGCTCGATTGGACCGATCCTCTTCGTCCTCATCCTCGGGTTCCTCTATCCGAATGCCGACGGCGTAACAAGTGTTACGACGGTTGACTGGTCTAGCACGACCGAGATCGGTATGGCTTATATCCATGCGATACCGCATTATCTGCTCGAGACCGCGATGGCGCTTCTGCCCATCGTTGCGATCTTCCTCGTCTTTCAGTTCTTTGTGCTGAAGATGCAGGCTCGCCCCTTCTTCAAGATCTGTTGGGGTATTCTCTTTACATACGCAGGACTCGTCCTCTTCCTTACGGGCGTAAACGTCGGATTTTCCTCGCTCGGTGCGGTTCTCGGCGAAGCGCTTTATGACGGTTGGACGAAATACCTCTTGATCCCGCTTGCAATGTGCCTCGGATGGTTTATTATTTCCGCCGAGCCCGCGGTGTACGTCCTTGAAAAGCAGATTGAAAGTGTTTCCTCGGGCGCGATCCCGGGTAAAGCGATCAAGTACAGCCTTTCTATCGCGATAGCGATTGCAATGGGAATTGCTATGCTCCGCGTTATTACGGGAATTTCGATCATGTGGTTCGTCGTTCCCGGCTACGCCATCGCGCTGATTTTGACCTTCTTCGTTCCCGATATCTATACGGCGATAGCCTTCGACTCGGGCGGAGTTGCATCGGGACCTATGACGGCGACCTTTATGCTCCAGTTCCTTATCGGAGTCTGCACGGCGGCGGGCGGTAACGTACTGACCGATGCCTTTGGTATTGTTGCGACGGTAGCAATGATGCCGCTGATTTCGATCCAGATTGTTGGCTTCATCTACGGACGTAAGCAGCATACCGAAACCGTCACCGAAACGGTTGCGGACGACGAGATCATCGAGCTTTGGGGGTAAAAGATATGAATTTTGTAATTTCTATAGTTAATCCCGGCATGGCGCCGCGTATGAATGCGATCGCGGGGGCGCTTGAAATGCCCTTGTCGATAGAGCTTCTCGGCAGAGGCACGGCGACGAAAAGCATGCTCGATCTGCTCGGACTGAGCACTCATGAATACCATATCATTATGACGATAGCTGACCGTGAGCGCACGGCGAAGCTGATCGACGAAGCAAGGCGCAATCTTTATATCGACGCGCCGGGTCAGGGTATCATTGTTGCGACCCCGATCAAAAGTGTAGGAGGAGGTAAGACCTTGGCTAATCTTAACGGAGGCAGACCCACAGAGGGCGCGCCCGATATCAATTATAATTACGAGATAGTTCTCGTTATCGCAAACGAGGGACATACCGACACCGTCATGGATGCCGCGCGCGAGGCGGGTGCCCGAGGCGGAACAGTCCTTCACGGTAAAGGAACGGGATCGAAGGATGCCGCAAAATTCTTCGGCGTTTCGATTGCAAGCGAGAAGGAAGTCATCATGATAGTTGCCAAAGCAAGCGAAGAGGCGGCTATTATGAAATCCATCATCGACAAGGCAGGCACCCAGACCGATGCCGGCGCGGTGGTAATGTCGCTCCCCGTCAGCGCGATCGCGGGATTCGGGATGATTGATAATAATTAAAAAACGACCGCTTCATCAATTTGATGAAGCGGTCTGTGTTTTAACACTTCTTCATAAGTCTGATATAAAATTCATTCGATCTTGCGAGGGCGTCGAGGCGGATTTTTTCGTTATTGCCGTGGATGGTTGCGCGTTCTTCGCTTGAAAGGTCCATTGCCGAGAAGCGGTAAACGCGGTCGGAAATGCGTCCCCAATGGCGCGAGTCGGAGCACTGAACCATCAGATATGGTGCAACGATGCAACCCTTCCATGTCGATGCCACGGCTGAAGCCACTTTGTCCCATCCCTCGCAATCGGTGCGCGAGATGCGGGAGGGGTTCATGCCGTGCATACAAGTGACCTCAACGCGCTCGTCGTCAACGGTTTTCTTGATATACTCAAGTGCCGATTCCATATCGTCGGCGGGGTTGAGACGGATATTCGAGACGAGGGAAGCCTCGGGCGGAATGACGTTGGTTGCGGACGAGCCCTGTGCCTGAGTGAAAGCAACGGTTGTGCGCATCAGGGCGTTCATCTCGCCGCCGCCCGACTTGCAGATCATGTCGAGGACGGTGAGAAAAAGCTTGATATTCGAGAAGATGATCTTGTAAACAAAGGTCGAGTATCTGCCCAGAGTGTCGAACATCTCTGCGGCAGGCGCGGTCAGCTTCAGCTTGAAGGGATTTTCAATCATTCTGCGGCAAGCCGAAGCAAGTCTGTCGATCGGTGCGCCCGGCTTGGGTGCAGATGCGTGACCGCCCTGCGATTTTACGGTATATTTGACGTCCATCATACCTTTTTCTGCGATGCCTATCAAACCGCAAGGAGCTTTGACACCGGGGAATACGTTTTCAACGACCGCACCGCCCTCGTCGATGACGAATGCGGGCTCGATGCCTTTTTCTTCAAAGTAGTCAACGATTCGGGCCGCGCCCATGCCGTTGACCTCTTCACCGCCCGAAAATGCGAAATAAATATCGTTTTCGGGCACAAATCCTTCCGAAATGAGGTGGTCGGCGGCAAAAAGGATCGAGGAGAAGGTAACTTTTGTATCAAGAGTTCCGCGACCCCAGATGCAACCGTCCTTTACGATCGCGTCGAATGCGGGAACGTCCCAGAGGTCCTCGTTGACGGGAACAACGTCGTAGTGCGCCATCATAACCGCGGGCGCGGAGTCGCTCTTGCCACGAAAACGGAAGAGAAGTCCGCGGTCGGGGAGGCGGGTGAACTCGCAAACTCGATTTACGTTCGGGTAGAGAGAGGGAAGAAGCGCGATCAGTTTTTCGAATTCCGCGTCGTCCTCAAGAGAGGGATCGCGGTAGGAGACCGTCTTGCATTTTACAAGCTCGCACAGTGCCTGTGCGGCTTTTTCTTTATCGAATTCGATCGTCTCGGTGTCGGTCTCGGGCTGTGCCTTCGGCTTGAAGGCGCATGCGCGGAGAATCAGCACGGCGAGAAAGATAACGATTGCCGCAGGAATCAGGAGAAGTGCCCACATATCAGAGTGCCCCCTTCTTGTAGAGGATGCGCGCGTAGATTACGGTGCAGAGAACGCCGACGGGGACCATGATTCCGACAGTCGAGGCATTGAGCGCGGGAACGAAGATGAAGAGGATGAGCATCAGGATGATGGGCGCGATCGAGAGCTTGAGGTTCTTCGAGATGAAAACTACCGCTAGACCGCCGAAGAGCGCGGGAAGGATCATATCGAATGCGGGAACGAGAACGGGGGATTCGAGCACGGGCGTCAGGGGCACGATGCAGATAACGCCGATGACGATGATGAGGGTGGTGACGATCGAGGAAACCGCGATCGCGATGGTGGAAATGACCTCGCCTTCCTCGTCGGAAGCCTTAACGCCGGCGCGTTCCATCGCGTCGATGGCGCAGGGGAGCTTGAGGTTCGAGATATTTCCCGTGACGAAGGAGAGGTACGTGCCTCCCGCGCCGAGCATGGGAACGTAGGTGAAGATCTCAACGATTCCGACCGCCCAGTACATGGGAGCCGTCGCGAAAATACCCTTGAGAAGCACGCCGAAATCGGGCATAGTTCCGAAGATCAGCGAGAGCGAAACGGGGAAGAGGAAGAGCACGCATGCAACCGCAATGCCCCAGATGCGTCCGTCCTTATGAACGCGATCCATATATGAAAGGTTGGTATTCTTCATAATTTTAACCTCCTAAAAGCATGGTGAAGGGGATCGCCGAAGCCATTCCCGCAATAAGGCTCATCGGCAGAGCATAGTCGGTCAGCCAACGGATTTTACATTTTGTTGCAATCGTACCGCAGATCGCCATAACGACAGCAGACGTTGCCATAACGCAAACGGGGATGAGTCCCGAGGTGTCGCCCTTAAAGACGAGACCAACGTCGCAGAAAACGTAACCGAGGAAAGCCGAGATCATGCCGAGGAACATGGCGTTGTTGAAGATCTCGCCCCATTTTTTGTCCTTCATGCCGACCTTTGCAAGTCCGCTCTGGAGCTTCTTTGTGACGAAGGGAACGAGGATGAGACCCGCCGCGATACCGACGGTCATAACCCACGCGATGGGTATGTAGATCGAGGGATCGGTAACGGTCGTGCCCGCGCTCATGTTTGCCGCTTCAAGCGCATTGCCCGCGGCGACGGTCTCGTAAGTGATCGAGCCGATTACCGAAAGGCGAAGCCAGGGGAGCGGAACTCCAAGGCTCTTTGAGAGGGCGACAACACCGATCAGCACCGCAACTGCGGGCGCGATGGTGAAGATGGCGGCAGAGATCACGGTTTTCTTGATATGAGCACCGAGACCGAGCTCCTTCGCGCGCTTGATCGCACGGGCGAGAAAGTACACCGACTGCGCGAGTACAACAGAGATTATCGCGCCGACGATGACGAAGAGAAGCGGATGATTTACGTTAAAGGTCATTCCTTTTTACCTCCGATTTTTGCAAAATATTTAAATGTGATAGGCCAAATTGAGCCTGCCATAACGACCATTAAGAAGTAACGGAGCATTCTTGCCCATGTGTTTGCGGGCAGAAAAGACTCGAATGGTGCGCGCAGAAGCTCTTTTACGGCAAGAACGAGTGCGAGTCCGCCGACGATCTTGATCAGCTGAACCCACCAGACCGCTTTCGTCTCAAACTTCAGCCAACGCAGATCGACGGTGTAAACAACGAGGAATCCGAGCATGCAGCCCGTCAGCGTGTAGGCATTTTTGATAGCAGAAGTGTAGTTATGCACGTTGTCAACGTGGAAAACTTCCTCGGGGAAATTATAGAAATGCATGAAGCAGAGGTATGCAAGCATGATCGCGGTCAGCGAGAAGAGAAGTATGTACATCACCTTCGGCGACTTTTCCGCCTTTTCGAATATCGGCGCGAGCGCGAAGACGAGAACGAGTGCGATCACTATTGAAACTCCGACGTCGGCGGGAGTGTGGACGCCGAGGTACATTCTCGAGAGAGGGACGAGGACGCAGAGCGTGATCGACGCGATCCGCAGAGCGCGGTTTTTGAATTTCAGCGCAAGACCGCCGAAGAGTCCGACGGAAGTCTGCGTGTGCCCGCTCGGGAAGGAGTAGCCGCTTGCCGCCTCGCGCGCCGATTCAACGATCGTGAAATTCGGATCCTTGACCCAAGGGCGCGGTATGCGGAAAAGCATTTTGAGGAACTGATTGATAACGGTGCCGACAAATCCGACGCAGAGCAGGTAATAGCCTTTTTGCTTGCTGATGCACCAGAAAACGATCATTCCGATAGCCATAAATACCGTCTCCTCACCGCAAAGAGTTACGGCTGAGAAGATAAAGTCGAGGATGGGGTTTCTTATATCCTCGAGAAAATAGAGAAAGGACATTATATCACCTCCGGTTTTAAACTTGCCTTAATTATATCACGAAGGGAGTGAATTTGCAATGATTTTCTGATAATTCAATAAAATTTGAAAAGCGCAGTTTAGTCGCGGACGACCGTTGCCGATAAAAATCAACAATAATTGACTTTATTACGGTTGAAATCTGTTTTAATATATGATATAATTGTATTCAATAAAAACAAGGCGGTGGCAAAATGACAGACGCAAAAACTTTGGCATATATCAATCTTCACGCCGTTCTCGGAAGCATTCCATATCTTTGCGAGCTCGACGAACGCGCGCGTGATCTCATTAAAAATGAAAAAATTTCGCTCGGATTCCGAGTCAAGGGCGGGCCCTCGGGTGCTCTCTGCTTCGCGGACGGCAAAGCGTGGTTCACAGATGAATGTGACAGCTGTAATATTATTCTTTCCTTCTCGTCGCCCGAAAAATTCAACGGCATGATCGACGGAACCGTCACTCCGATTCCCTCGAAGGGTCTCCTTAAGGTCGGATTCCTGCTGAAAAAGTTCATGCCCCTGACCGATATTCTGTCTTCCTATCTCCGCGCGGAGAAGGAGGCACTTGCCGATCCCGTTTTCTTCGAAAAGAGCACGGTGCTGATGTTCCATCTCATCGCCTCGGCGATCGCGCAGATCGGTAACGTTGATCCCGTGGGATGCGCGAGTGCGTCCTATATCGTTGACGGCAATATCAAGCTCGCGATCGGTGACGATCTTGCGCTCACTCTTGCCGCAAAGGATCACGTGCTCACCGCGATCCATTCCGCGCCCGAAAGCTTTATGTCCTTTATGAAATTTGAAGATATCAAGCTCGCCCGCGCGCTCTTTGACGGTGAGGTCAACGCCGTTGCCGCTGTCGGCGAGGGCAAGGTCCGCATCGGCGGTATGATCTCGCAGGTCGATAACGTCAACCGCATTCTCGACCGCGTTGCACTCTATTTAGCGTGAGGTGAAATTATGAGAGAAACTTATACTTATGATAAAAGCCGCGAGGCGTTTGCCCGCGCGATGAAGGTCATTCCCTCGGGTATCTACGGCCATCTCGGCCCCGCCGAGGGATGCTACACACCCGTTGAGGCGTTCCCCTTCTATTCCTCGAAAGCCGAGGGACCCTACGTCTGGGATCTCGACGGCAACAGATTCATTGACTACATGTGCGCCTACGGCCCGAACGTTCTCGGTTACAACGACCCCGACGTTGACGCCGCGGCGGCAGAGCAGAGAGCTCTCGGTGACTGCACCACTCTGCCCTCGACCAAGATGGTGGACTTCGCCGAGCTTCTCGTTGACACGGTCGCGAGTGCGGATTGGGCATTTTTCGCCAAAAACGGCGGCGACGTGACCACCCTCGCGGTCATGACCGCCCGCGCTTACACGCACAGAAAGAAGATCGTTTTCTTCAAGGGATATTACCACGGCGTTGCGCCCTGGACGCAGAAGATCGACTACGCGGGTGTCATTCCCGAGGACGTCATGCACAATATCTACGTAAATTGGAACGACCTTGACGAACTCGAAGCGGTTTTCAAAAAATACAAGGGCGAGATCGCGGCTGTCATCTCCCAGCCTTATATGCACGGCAATTTCATGGATAACGTGCTTCCCGCGGACGGATTCTGGAAGGAAGTCCGCCGCCTCTGCACCGAAAACGGCACGGTCCTCGTTGTTGACGACGTCCGCGCGGGCTTCAGACTCGATATCGCGGGCTCGGACCACTATTTCGGATTCGAGGCTGACCTTATCTGCTTCTGTAAGGCACTTGCAAATGGATATAACGTCTCCGCGCTCTGCGGAAAGAATTTCCTCAAGAATACCGTTTCGGGTATGTCGTACACGGGAAGCTACTGGCTTTCCGCCGTCCCCTTTGCCGCGGGTATTGCCTGCATCAACAAGATGAAGCGAATCGGCGCGCCGCAGATCCTGATCGAGAAGGGAACAAAGCTGAAGGAAGGTCTTATCGCCACCGCTAATAAGCACGGATTCGACCTTCGCGTCACGGGCGTACCCTCCCTCTTCTATCTCCGTATAGCAGACGATCCCACGCTGATGCTCCATCAGGAGTGGATCGCGGAGTGCGTCAAGAGAGGCGTATTCTTCACCAACCATCATAACCACTTCATCAACGCCGCGCTGACCGATGCCGATATCGCCGAGACACTCGATATCGCCGACGAGGCTTTCGCGGTTGTTAAAAAGAGACATTGATCTGAAAACGGCAGGCTCATTAAGTCATATATTACCATATTGAAACATTCTTGATGATGTTTGCAAGGTAATTCAATCGCGCGAGCTCCTTCCACCGCGCCTTCGCGCGGTCCCCCTCCCTCCCGGAGGGAGGCAAGGAGCGTGTACTAACATAGAATATAGAGGTATTATTGGGTCAATTTTATAAAGAAATCTATGTTCGCACTCATAAATCTCGCCTCCCTCTGAGGAGGGAGGGGTACCGCGCGAAGGCGTGGTGGAGGGAGAGGCCTATAATCTTTTCTTAAGTTTCCACCTATATGGCGCCGCCCCTTCAAGAAATACATTGAGTAAAAACGCAGAGAAAATTTTCTCTGCGTTTTTATTTAAACGTATGGACTTTTTAAAAAAATGTGATATAATATATGTGCCATATATAATATATATAATTAAGGAATAAAAGGTGCAAAAATGCGCGGAAAAGTAGGAAGATTTATCAAGGAATATATTTTTATCACGTTCGGAGCGGTGCTTGCCGCCGCGGCGATCTATTTCTTTATGCTCCCCAGCCACGTTGCAGTCGGAAGCGGATCGGCACTTGCAATGGTGCTTTCGAATTTCATCCCCCTGCCGGTTTCGGTGATCTCGCTTTCGCTTAATATTATTTTTCTGATCATGGGATTTATCCTGGTCGGACCCGAGTTCGGCGTCAAAACAGTTTATACAACGATCCTCGTGCCCGCCTCGCTTGGCGTATTCGAGATCTTTTTTCCGAATTTTCAGTCGCTGACAGAAGATCCCCTGCTCGATATGATCTGCTATCTTCTCGTCGTCGGCATAGCGATGGCGATCCTTTTCTCGTATAACGCATCGTCGGGCGGACTTGATATCGTGGCAAAGATCATGAACAAGCATCTGAAGATGGAGCTCGGCACCGCGATCTCGGTTTCGGGACTTGCGGTTGCGCTGACGACTATTTTTGCATACGATACCAAGATCGTGGTGCTCAGCCTTCTCGGTACATATATGAGCGGTATTGTTGTCGATAGGTTTATTTTCGGACTCAATATAAAGCGCCGCGTCTGTATCCTCTCGCAGGATCATATCGAAACGATCACAAATTATCTGCTTCACGAGCTGCACAGCGGCGCGACTCTCTACGACAGTATTGGCGCATACGACGGCACCGTCCGTCGCGAGATCGTGACGATCGTTGATAAAAACGAGTACCGTAAGCTTATGGAGTTTGTCAAAAAGACCGATCCGAAGGCATTTGTGACGGTTTATTCGGTAAACGAGCTCCGTTACCAGCCCAAAGTCAAATAAAATCAAGAGTCCCGACCGTGTCGGGGCTCTTATTATTATATTATATGAAAAAAAGGTTGCAATTTGATTTGATTTGTGATATAATAATTAAAATAGGCTAATTATGCAATAAATCGGTTAACGGTGTAAAATGGAAAATATTAAAGTAATTGAAAAAGAGCGCAACGAAGAAGTTATAATGCCTTTTGAGAAAAAGGAAGAATTTTTTGTTGAAGATCTAGGAATAATTGAAAAAAAGCCGTTTTTTTCGTTCGTTAAGCGAATGACGGATATCCTCGTTTCGTTTTTCGGTCTGCTTATCCTCGGAGTGCCCATGTTGATAATCGCCGCGGCGGTGTGGTGCACATCAAAAGGCCCTGCGTTTTTTGTACAGGACCGTCTCGGTCTTAACGGCAAAAGGATAAAAATAATCAAATTCAGAACTATGTGTGTGGACGCAGAGAAGAACGGTGCGCAGTGGTCGCGCGGAGACAAAGACGTGCGTATTACACCTTTGGGCAGATTCCTCAGAAAGAGCCGAATTGACGAGCTTCCTCAGCTTTGGTGTATCTTAAAGGGCGATATGAGCCTTGTTGGTCCCCGTCCCGAAAGAGAAGTTTTCTATAATGAATTTGAGAAGTATATTCACGGCTTCAGCGAGAGACTTAAGGTCAAGCCCGGACTTACCGGCTGGGCGCAGATCAACGGCGGCTATAACCTCAGACCCGAGGAAAAGGTCGTTTATGACGTTGAATACATAAAAAAACGTTCTCTGATATTCGATCTGAAGATCATTTTTCTGACCTTCGGAGTAGTATTTACCCATCATGGGGCTAAATAAGGAAGTATAAGATTTATGATTAAGTTTCACGATAAATATAATTTTCTGTGGCTCAGTATTCTGATAGCCGCGGGCGTGGCTTTTATGCAGATCTGGGGTAATACCGTCGGCTTGACGCTGATCTTCATATTGTTTGGAGTGCTGATCGTGCTTGCCACCGCAAAGGATATGGCGATCCCGCTGTTGATATTCTTTTTACCCTGGTCTCCGCTGATCAAGTTTGCTCCCGGATCGACTTCAATGTACACGATATCTCTTGTTGCCGTGCTGATGATCTTTTTGCTTCGCAGCAGCAAGAAGTTTGCGGTTATGCATATTTTCCCCGCCGCGTTGCTTTTCGTACTGACGATAATCGTAAAGACGGTAACCGATTCTCCTATTGATGGCAGTTATATACTGTTCTTAATGTGTATGATTCTTTTCCCTCTTGCAACAAACGAAAAAGGAAGAAGATACGATTTCTATATGCTTGTGGTCTTCTTCTCCCTCGGAATTATAACCGCGGCGCTTTCCGCAAGATGGTTGGTTATCTTCCCCAATATAGCCAGATATATCGACGTTATCGAGTATAGCTCGCTGACCAGACTTTCGGGATATTACGGAGATCCGAACTTCTATTCGGCTCATATAACCGCCGCAATCGGAGGAGCGATCCTGCTTCTTCTGAATGAGACGAAAATTATCAGAAAGATTGTAGTATATCTGATGATCGCGGTTCTTCTGTACTGCGGATTTTTGTCGGTTTCAAAATCCTTTGCGCTTATATTGGTATGTATGCTGTTGCTTTGGGTTATCGAGGTGCTTTTCAAAAGAGGACGTCTGTCAAGTAAGGTTACAATGCTTCTGGCGCTTCTTATAGGCGGCGTGTATATCCTGACTTCGATTCTTTTCACCGACCTTCTCGATATGATGATGGAGAGATTTGTCGGTGCGGGAAGCAGCTTGTCCGAGCTTACCACAAGACGAAGCGACCTCTGGATTAATTACCTGCGAATGTTTGAAGAGAATCCGTTGGTTTTGCTGTTCGGAAAAGGCTATACCGAAGACCTCGTCAACGGTCGCGGCTCGCACAACATAGTTATACAAATGGTTTATCAGTTCGGTTTGGTTGGAACTCTTCTGACTCTTGTATGGTTTTATGAATACTGCAAGATCGTTCTTAGAACCGTAAGACTGAAAATGGAGCATATCGTTCAGCTGCTCCTTATGATTGGAGGAACGTTCGGCCCCTGGCTCGGACTCGACCTTCTTATGTTTGACGAATTCTTCATATTGCCCTTCTTCGTTTTCCTCGGAATACTGTATCTTAACAAAGAAGACGGTGAAGAATCCGCAGAGTCGGTAATACCCGATGAGGTGGCGGAATGATGCCGCGCTCCGGTGAGTTTTCACCTGCGGTTTCGGTCATTATGCCGGCTTATAACTGCGAAAAATATATAGAAGAAGCCATACGCTCCGTGATGGCTCAGACCTTTACAGATTGGGAGCTTATAGTTCTTGACGACGGTTCTTCCGATTCCACACGTGAAATAATCGAACGTTTGGCGGCGGAGGATGCCCGGATCATTTCCATGCCCAATGAGAAGAATATGGGTGTGGCAAAAACGCGCAACAGAGGATTTGACGTCAGCCGGGGCAGATATATCGCGTTGCTTGACAGTGACGATATATGGAAAAGCAATAAGCTTGAATTGCAAATGGCTCTGGCGGAATCCTCGGGTGCGGATATCATTTACTGTTCTTACGGAATTGTTGATGAAAACGGCAATAATCTGTGCTCTGATTTTATCGTAGGCGAAAAGGCGGATTATTGCAGCACAATGGTAAGAACCGAGATCAGCTGCTCCACGGCGCTGCTCTCAAGAACGATCGTTGATAAATACAGATTTTCCACCGATTATTATCACGAAGATCTCGTTTTGTGGCTGACGTTACTCAAGGACGGTTACGAAGCCCGCGGAGTTTGCGATATTCTGGCAGAGTATCGCGTATCGCGAGGCAGCCGCGCGTCAAATAAACTCAAAAGCGCTGTCGAGCGTTGGAAAATATTCAGAAATCAGATGAAGGAACCATTCTTCAAAAGTCTGTTTTACATTTCCCAATATGCCCTGTGCGCACTAAAGAAGTATAAACGGATATAAGGTGTTTATTTAAAATGAAGAAAATGCAAGTTCTTGTAGCAACCATGCACCAAAACGACGTATCCCTCGCCGAAAAAATGAATATCCGTTGTTCTGCCGTAATTGCGAATCAGGCGGACCGCGATGAAATTATCAATTGCGAGACGGAATTCGGAAATATAAAAATGGTCACCACCGCAACGAGAGGAGTCGGTCTCAACCGCAATATCGCTCTTATGGCGGCGGATGCGGAGGTTCTTCTGTTTTCGGATGACGACGTAGTGTATAACGATGCTATGCCCGAGAACGTGACGGCGGCGTTTGAATCGCTCCCTCAAGCCGACGTGATCATCTTTGGAATGGATATTGTCAAAAATGGCAAAATTACCGAAAGACGACATCTTAAAAGAGGCCGCCTGAGAGTTTGGAACGCGATGCGATTCGGCACTTATACCGTTGCGGTACGCAGGAGCGCGATAGTCAAAGGGAACATCACCTTTAATCAGTGCTTTGGCGGAGGATGCCCGTTCAGTGCAGGTGAGGACAGCCTTTTCCTCAAAGCTTGCTTTGACGCCGGTTTGAGGGTGTATTCCTATGATTACGTTCTGGGAACCTGCTGTAAGGATGAGTCATCCTGGTTCGTCGGATATAATGAAAAATACTTTTACGACAAGGGCGTTCTCGTTCGCAATCTGTTTCCGAGATCCGCGTACCTTTTTGCCATGTATTTCGGCGTGCGCTTCAAGCGCAAAACCGATCTCGGAGTAATCAAGAGATTGAAATATATTTATTCCGGCGTTCGAAAGGGTAAGAAAATGATCCCTTACAGTGAACTGTGATGAAAAAAATACTTATTGTCAATAATAATATGAAGGTTGGCGGCGTTCAGAAGGCGCTTTACAATCTGCTTTGGGAGATTGAGGGTAAATACGATATAACGCTCTGCCTTTTTTCAAAAAACGGAAAATATGCAGATAAGCTTCCCCCGTCGGTCAGAGTTACCGAGGTAAGCGGATTCTACCGATATCTCGGAGTAAGCCAGGGCGAATGCGGCGGCTTGAACGCTTTGACCAGAGGTGCTTGCGTACTGGCATGCCGTTTTCTCGGCAGAAGGAAAACGCTGAAGCTCCTGAGAAAAAAACAGCCTTCGCTTGAAGAAAAATACGACTGCGCCATCTCGTATCTGCACAACGGAAGAGCAAAATCGTTTTACGGCGGAGTGCAGGATTTTGTTTTGGACTGCGTAAAAGCCGACAAAAAAGTTGCGTTTCTGCATTGTGATTACCGGAACTGCGGCGCAAACAATAGTGAAAACAATTCGGATATGGAGAAGTTCGACAGGATTGCCGCTTGCTCCGACGGATGCCGCGAAGCCTTTCTTTCGGTTCTGCCCGAGCTTTCGGATAAGTGCGTTACCGTAAGGAACTGTCATCGCTTCCAGGAGATACGTGCAATGTCGGAGGAAGATCCGATCGCATATGACGAAAGTTATACGAACGTACTTGCCGTCGCCAGACTGTCCCACGAAAAGGCGGTTGACCGCGCAATAGTTGCGGTGTCTGAGGCGGTGAAGAAGGGTATTCCGGCAAAGCTTCATATCGTCGGTGGCGGCGGAATGGCTCGTCAGCTTGCCGATCTTGCGGCAGAGCTTGGTGTATCCGATAGCGTGATCTTTTACGGTGAGCAGGAAAATCCGTACCGATATATGAAAAACGCCGACGTTTTGTTCATTTCGTCGTACCACGAAGCAGCTCCCATGGTGATCGATGAAGCGCGTTCGCTCGGATTGCCGGTGCTGACAGTAAAGACCACGTCGTCCTTCGATATGGTTGAGGCAACGTGCTGCGGATGGGTGTGCGAGAATTCGCAAGAAGCAATGAACGGTGCACTTGCGCGCATTGCGACCGATAAAGACTCGATTGCCGAAGTTAAAGCAAGATTGAAAAACTCTTATGCCGACAACGCACAGGCTTTACGGCAATTTGACGAACTTATAAATTGAATATCAGAAAGCCGATTTTCGGGACCCGAAGATCGGCTTGTGTTTTTAAAAATATCTAAAAAAAGGAAATTAAATTATAGCTGTTGACTTTTGGGAAGAATTGTGATATAATGCTAATTGGAGTGTTCTCTTTTTTCGAAATCATGGAAAAATTTTTCCTATAAGAACCAAATTATACATTTTTAGACAAAAGACGAATATCAAATACTGCAGAAGAGTATTTGTTTTAAATAGATAGTAAACATTTCAGAAATGAGGATTAAATGATGAAAAAAACATCAACAAGATTCGTTGCGTTTATCCTGATGGTAGTGATGCTTGTCGGAATGATACCGATGAACACATTTGCCGAAAATGGAAGCGTATCGACTTATGAAGAATTTATGGCAGATTTCAAGATTCTTGAAACCTATGCAGAAGAATATGCGTCCAAACTTTTCAAGGACGCTGGTGAACTGGTAATGAACTTTATCCGTACCGGTGTTGAGCGTTATCAGGATGATAACTGGAACACTCTTGCAGGTCCGGAAAATACCGGATTTGCCAATTTTGTTGCGCAGATGGATGCAGAAAACGGTACAACCGTTATGGATCTGCGTGATATTAAAATTGATAACTTCATTCTTCCCAACGGAAATCAGACCGACTTCGGTCATATGTTCGGATGTATGAATATTTCTTATGTTGCTCCCGGTTCTGCCGATCTTTCGGGTTGGGCGGGCGATATTTGCGACCTGTTGATGTACAGCGCGTTTTCCGTTACAGTTCCCGAGGGAACCGTTGACGAAATGGCTGAGTATATTGGCAAAAACTGCTTCGGTGTAAACGCTCCCAACGCATACGGCTGGGACGACTTCTACGGAGACCTGGATGCTTATTATCTCATTACCGAGTATAAGAAGGGTTCCGCGAAGCTCTCGGAGATCATGGAAGCGTACTTTGACGCAGAGCTCGACGACGTTGAGCGTTCTGTATACTTCATGAACAATCGTTTCGGCGTTGAAGACAGCCGCGAGGCTGTTCGCAAGGCGATTTACGAAGCGTATTCCTCTGATGTCGGACTCAAGGTTCTCGAATCGAAGCGAGAGCTCACCAGCTACAATACTCTCCGTCAGGCTTGTTGCTATGCATTTGCTGACTACGTTTATGAAAAGGCTCAGGGTAAGCTTATTGCAGGCGAGAACGGCGGAGAAGAGATGGATAACGAGTATTATACCGTTTTCTCTACCGATTCTTCGGTACTTGCTCCCGGTATTTCCCAGGAGATTAATTACGCTAAGACTGCTGACGGAAAGCAGATCGTTTATTACGTTGCAACAGTTGACGTTACCCGCGACGACGTAACCATTATGGCTAACTACAAGGATAACGATCCTTCGAAGGGATGGGGTTATCAGCGAGTAGAGGACCAGGTTAAAGCGATGGTTAACAACTATGAGGATAAGTATGAGTACTTCACTCCTGTAGTTGCAACCAATGCGGACGGTTACAATATGTCCACGGGTGAGCCCAGCGGACTTCTTGTAATGGACGGCGTTGAATGGCATTCGATCAACAATAACGGTTTCTTTGCTATTCTTAAGGACGGTTCTGCAATGATCGGAAGCCGTGAAGATTATGAAGAATACAAAGATCAGCTTCAGGAAGCGATAGGAGGATTCGGAACGTTTCTTGTCGTGGACGGCAAGATCAACGTTACCAAGAGCCCGAACTACGCATCGACCCGTGCGAGCCGTACCGCTATCGGTATCAAGCCGGACGGATCTGTTGTAATGATGGTTCTTGACGGCCGTCAGCTGCCCTTCTCGGCAGGCGGAGCAATGGAAGAGATCGCGCAGATCATGTACGATGCAGGCTGTGAGATTGCTATCAACCTTGACGGCGGCGGATCGACCACTTATCTTTCCAAGCCCGCGGGAAGCGATAACATCAAACTTGTAAACCGTCCTTCCGACGGTTACGCAAGAAGTGTATCCACCTCTCTCGTAGCTATTTCGTTTGCTAAATCCTCCAACGAATTTGACCACGCTGTCATTTCTTCGGATTATGATTACATTACTGCAGGAACCTCTATGCAGTTTAACGTAACCGGTGTAAGTAACACGGGTAACACCGCGGTTATTCCCGAGGGCGCGTACTGGAAGGTTTCTGACGAGACTATTGCGACCATCGATAAGGATACCGGTCTCTTCACAGCTCTTGCGAACGGCGCGGTAACGGTTGACTATATCGTAAACGGCGAATCTGCGGGAAGCAAGGTTATTAACGTTGTAATTCCCGATGCGCTGGCAATGGAAAGTATTGCTATGAACGCGATTTACGGAGAGCCTGCAACGCTTCCTCTTGTTGCTACTTATAAGGGAAGCCCGGTTTGTGTAAAGCCTGAGGATTTCTACGTTGCGCTTCAGTACAGTAATGCCGGATATGTTGATGGCCTTACTTTTACTCCTTATGAAGAAGCAGGCTACAGAACCTTTGTAGCGGGTGCTCAGTTCTTGGCGGATGAAACCCTGTATGCAATGATTCAGGTTAATCTCTTCCGCGCTGATGAGTCGATGTTTGACTTCGACAATGCAACTTACGGTAACCGTACTCTTGCATGGAACCGTGAAGTTATTAATGCGCATACCGCGGATAATATGCTTTACAGAATAAGTGATCCGAAGCTCCCCATTGATATTGAATATACCTTTGCTCTTGATATGACATCTATCGATATCCCTGTTCAGCTTGAGCCTCTCAAGGGTATGCTTCCCGGCGCGGATACAGGCGCTACCGCTTGGCAGTTCCTTCTCCAGCTTGCAGAGCGTGTATGTGAGCAGACAGGCGTAGTTATTTCGATAGGATTCAGTGAGAATCTGGAAGTTAATATCGATGAACTCAAGGTAATCAACGAATATTTTGAACTCTCGAGCGCTGTTGTTGACCAGGAGACCAACGTTCTTACTCTCAAGTGCAACTGGGTAGACCAGACCGCAGCTATCGATGCGGCAACCGCAAATCCCATTTGTATCCTTGACGGTATCAAAGCAACCGTAAAGAAAGATGCCAGCTACGTTAACAACGAGATCCTCATCAGTAACAACGGACACGTTTCCTATGACGTATATCTTGCATCGAGCACACTCAAAGGCTTTGCGGATAAGCCTGAAAATCAGGCTCTGTATGGCCTCATTCCCTACGTTCACGATCCCGCATGCAGAACAGACGGAAACGATGCCGGCGCTCATTTCGCAAGCCAGTATGCGGAATTTGCTGATATTTACGTAATCAACAGCGAAAGCCGCCAGGGTTGGAGCGACAATTCCTACTACGTTGATAACGTAGCGGTAACCGGAATGCAATATATCCCTTCGAAGGGTGATCCCAACACCTACCTCTTCTATGAATTTGACGAGGAAGGAATCTGCCTCGGCGAAGCTAACAACCTTATCGAATATCAGGGAGATAAGTATTACGTAAGCTTTGGTGAAAAGCAGACCGGCTGGCAGTCCTGGACGGATGACGAAGCCAACGAGCTCTTCTACTATTGCGATCCCGCAACCGGAAAGGCTGTTGACGGCGTTCAGACTATAGGCGTCTTTACCTTCACTTTTGAGAATTGCGTTCTCGTAAGAGGTGATCTTGTAAAGAGCGGATGTGCCTGCGTCGGCAGCAAGAACCAGGATGACGCTCACGTGGGATACACCGGTGTATCTTACAGATGGGCTGAAAGCTGGGTTTCCGGTAAATGGGTTGAGGTTGACGGAAATTATTATTATTTCCGCAAGTACCACAACGTTGCAACAACCGGTCTGTATCCTATTTGGGACAGCGCCGGAGCTCCCACAGACAAGGTCGGATACTATCTCTTTGATGAAAACGGCGTTTTCATGAAGGACTTTACCGGTATTTATGAAGATTACTATATCGAAAACGGCGTAGCATGGGAATACAGAAACCATATAGTAAAGGTTGACGGTTACTATTATTGTGTTGACGCCTCATCCCTGAAGATCATAAAGAACACCTCCCGCGCTATCAGCGCCGCTATCGCCGGTGTTTATAAGGACGCTATCCCCGAGGATATTTATGAGTTTGACGAGCAGGGAAGAATGGTTACTCCGCTTGTTGAAACCGACGGCGCAGATAAGATCGAAGGCTGTGAGGTAGAGGTTCTCGGTAAGGTCGTTAATATTACGACAACCGAAGCAACTCCCGTATTCAAGGTCGGTTACGTTGACGATGGCGACCTCTACGTTGAGGTTGAAGGAAAGGATAACGGAGACGGAACCTACAAGTATGAGGTTGCTGCTGAAGCAACCAGCGTATTTGTGGTTGTAGTCGGAGACGCAAACGGCGACGGCGTATTTGATGCCGCTGACGTAACGAAGCTTGCGGAATCGCTCATGCCTCTCGGACAGGATCTTGAGGAAGGCGCGGCATTTGCGGCAGACCTCAACGGCAATAACCGCCTCAACAGCGCGGACAGAATTATGCTTGCCCGCACACTCCTCCCCGAGGATCATCCTCTTCATATCGACATTGCGGATCTGTTCAATTAATAATTAATAAAAAATCGCATCTTACCGTCCCTTTTCGGGATGGTAAGATGCAAAAGTCGGATATTGGTATCTTCAATTTTGATGTTACACAATAATTCGATTGGATCGGAAGTGTTGACTGATTGTTTGATGTTATAACAGGAATTGTATGGTCAATTGTTTATTTGCTTATTGTAATATACGGTATAAGATATAAAAAAGAAAAGAAAATCATGATGCCATTAATCCCCGGAAGCATATGTATTGCATGGGAGTTAAATGCGCTTATCATTTCTCGTGGATTGTGGGTGCATGTTTTATGGCTGGGATTGGATGTATTTATCTTTATCTTGAATATTTACAACATTGCAAAATTACGAAACCGGATATTGTATATAACAATGACCGTATTTTGGGCAGTATTTTTTGCATTTTTGTTTAGAATTACTGCTTTTGACCTAATGTTTATTTCGAGCTTTTTGCTTGATCTCGGTATAGCCGTTGGTTATGTTATAAAAGCCAAAGATATTTCTAGACATGGACAGATACCAATAGCGATTACAAAATTATTAGGAGATATGTGTGCTTGTATCTTTTACTCACAGTTTTCAAATTTGATTGTTGTAATAGGTATAATAGTATTTCTTCTTAATCTTTATTATTTAGCAAAATGTTTGGATTTAGCGGCGCGAGTGTTTGAAAATAAATGCAAAAAGAGAGGATAAGTTGTGATAGATTTTTTAATCCAATACTGTTTATATCTTATCCTTGCGGTGGCAACCGCTTTTGGATATTTCTGGATAAGCCAATTCAAAGAAAAACTCGGTATTAAAGAATGGATGGCGTTAGTAATATCTATTATTCATACACTTTGTGGAGTAGTTTGTGTAAAGCTGTTTGCTTTTCTTGAATCGGGACGGGGCGGTATGAGTTTGTATGGCGCGATATTTTTCTTGCCTATTATGTATTACATATGCGCTAAGTTAACAAAACGTAGAGTGGCAGATGTTTTTGACATCTTTACTGTGTGTACAGCGATGACTCTTATGTTCTCACGTTTTAATTGTCTGATTGAGGGATGTTGCACTGGTCTTGTTATTCCGGGAACAGAATCGATGCAATTTCCGACTCGCGAAGCTGAAATACTGTTTTACATAATACTATATATTGTTTTGCGAAAAAAAGTTTGCAATCACAAATATAGCGGAAAAATTTATCCTTATTATATGATATCTTATGGTGCTTTCAGGTTTGTGGTAGAATTTTTCCGTGAATCGAATATGAAATTTGGATGGTTTCATATTTCGCACATTTGGTCGCTGCTTTCTGCTATCATAGGTCTGGCGGCGATATATTTAATAAATACAAATAATAAAAAAGGAAATCAACCACGTTCTAAACATAAAAAAATATCTAAGGAGGCGGTTAAATAAATGAATATAAGTGTTGAAAAACGATTTTTGTCTCTGCTTTTGGCGTTTATTATGGTATTTTCTCTGTTCCCGTGGTGGACGCTGGATGTCGGTGCGGCTTCGTATAAAACCGAGACAGGTTCCATAGGAAATATCGGATATAGTGTTAAAGTACCAATAACATCCGACAAAAAGGAAGACCTGGGTAGTTTTAATGTAAATGGTAATACGATAAATGCATCAGCTAAAAGTGAGTATAAATATGATAATGGTGGATGCTTTTCGGATCCAAGCGTTACATTCACGGCTACAACAATTACTATTACATTAACAAATAATTCTGGTTCGGATGCTGTAATTGGATTTTTGTTTGATGGCGGCAGTACAGTTACTGTTTCCGGAGTGAGCATTGGTACTGGAGGTAATTACGTATCTCCGAAGTTGGAACATGGAGCAAGTATTGAGATTGCTATGAAAAGCCCTGCTACCGGTACACCGTATGTGGAACAAAAGTACGGTGTTGGTGACACTTTTAACTTGAATCTCAATGATATATATTTGCAGATTAAAGAAACAGTAACTATTGAGTACGATGCGGTTGCAAATGGTACTTATACTGTTGACGGAGTAAGTGTTCAGGAAAAATCCAGCAAACAAATTGATACTACGCAAGATATAGTTTTGGTTGCAACTCCTGCGGATGGTTATGTGTTTGCGGGATGGAAAAATTTAACCACAGGAAAATATTTCTCTTTCGAGTCAAGCGTTACTACAAAGTTTTCGAGTAATGCATCGTTTGAACCTTCGTTTGTATGGGGCGGAGATGTAGCATGGGCAATTTCCGGATCACAATACGCTACTTTGGATGATGCTCTGGCTGCGGTAACTCCAGGTTATACTATCACACAAATTAAAGAAACTGTTACCCTAACAAAGAATTATACCATTCCCGCAGCTGTTACCCTTTTCATTCCTTGTGATACTGAATACACTGTATGCACAGACCAACCTAACGTTATGGATAGCTATATAGCTACTCCCACTCCGTTCCGCACGCTTGTTTTGGCAAATAACGTCAAGCTTACGGTACAGGGTAATATATGTGTTGAGGGTTCGCAAGCACCCGATCAGGGGTATAATGGCGCTCCTACCGGACCTGTCGGCTTTATCAGAATGGCTTCAGGCAGTGAGATCATCCTGGAATCGGGTGCTAATTTATACGCTTGGGGCTATATAACAACTGACGGAATAAATGGCGAAGGTACTGTAACTGCAAAGAACGGAGCTTCCGTATACGAGTGCTTCCAGATGATGGACTTCCGAGGCGGTAGCTGTTTGGCTTTGGGAACTTCGATAAGCGATGGAGGCTTGGGCGGAATTATAGGCGGCATTTTTGGTGATAACGGTATGATCAATAATACCAAAGAAGTTTTCCCAATGTCGCAGTATTACATACAGAATATTGAAGTCCCATTGACTCTCAATGCAGGCGCTGTAGAGAGGGCATATATGTCTACTAATGCCGGAGGATTGAGCGGTAGTGAAATAGCAGGTGCAATTATTCCGATCATTTCCGGTTCTTCGGAATCAATGTTCCAGTTAACCTCGGGTACTATTTCCAAGGATTTCAACGAATCTACCGGAAGAATTGAGTTTGAGATCCATAACGGTGCGCTTACAGTCAATTCCATCAATATGAGTATGAAATTGATGGGTGTGCAGCAGACTCTCAATTCTGCGAATTTCATACTTCCTATTCCCGGACATATGTCGGTTACCGCATCAGGCAACAGTACGGTAATTATAAACCAGGATATTGCGCTATTCCCCGGATCTGAGTTCGTTATAGAAGAAGGTGTTCACTGTACACTTCCTTCCGGGTATAAGATCATCGTATACGATGCAGACGATTGGGGAGGGTACTGTTCTTCGGTAAACGTGCCGTTCTGTCCCCTTGTTTATGCACCCGGAAGGGCTTCCGTCTCTATGGGCAATTACGATGATGATCCTAACAAAAGACCTGTAAGTCTTAGCGGTGTGCCGGTTGACGGCCTTGCTTTGACACCGGATGTAGAAAAGGATTATGGTGAGCTTGGCATACATCTCATCAGTAAGGCCGTCATGAATGACGCAACGGTTCGTATCAACGGAACAATTGATGCTTCGGGCGGTGCGGTTTATACAACCTCCGGCGGAGCAAATATCTATACCACAGGCTCCGGTGTGGTAATTACAAAACCCGGAACCGAAACAACAACCTATCAGGCAACTCAGGCTGCGTCAACACCTTCGTATCTTCCCATTACAATTACTCCCGCTGTGATGAGAGACGGAAACGGTGATGCTTTTGAAACCGCGGGTGTTGAAGGAACTTCCACTTATAATTATTGTACCGAGTCAGGTCATAATAAGTGGTATAACATCAACAGCACTGATAGCACCACAGTTACGCCTCCGACGTGCGTGGACGTCGGTTATACGACGGTTGCATGTAAGTGCGGATCTTCCTATAAAACCGCTGAAGTTCCCGCAACCGGAATTCATACTCCCGGAGATGCTGTAGTTGAGAATACGGTTGCCGAAACCTGCGGAAAAGACGGTTCTTATGACTCTGTAGTATACTGTACCGTATGTTCCCAGGAGCTCAGCCGCAATAAGATTACAGTTCCGGCAACGGGTAAACATACCGAAGTGATCGACGCGGTGGTTCCCGCAACCTGTACCGCAACCGGTCTTACCGAGGGTAAGCACTGTTCGGTATGTAATGCAGTACTTGTAGCGCAGAATGTTACCGCTGCCCTTGGCCATACCTTTGAAACGGTTGGCGCCAAGGCTCCGACTTGTAGCGCTACGGGTAACATAGAGCACAAGAAGTGTACTGCTTGCTCGAAATTCTTTGCCGCTGACGCCGCTAATGATTCCACGGCAGGCAACGATACCGCAGAAGCGTTTAATCTTCCTATCGTTCCCACCGCTCACAAGTGGGAAAGCGAGTTCACGGTAGATAAGAAGGCTACCTGCACTGAAGTAGGTCAGAAGAGCTATCATTGCGAATACTGCGATACCCAAAACACCGAATCGGTCACTGAAATTGCAAAGAGAGCGCATAATTACGTTGACACTACCGTAAATACTGCGCCTACCTGCCAGTTGCCCGGTACTATGAATCAGAAGTGCGCGCACGAGGCTTCGGATGAATACGAGGCTTGTACTTCGACAACCACAAGAGTAATTGACAAAGACCCCAACGCTCACGGTTGGGAAACCGAATATACGGTAGACCAAAAGGCTTCCTGCTTCCAAACGGGTAAGATGAGCTATCACTGTGCATACTGTGATGTGATCAACCCCGAATCGGTAGTCACAATTGAAGTCAGAGAGCATAATTTTGTTGATACTACTGTCGAAGAGCCTTCTACTTGTACAGTAGACGGTATCATGAATCAGAAGTGCGATCACGCGGCTTCCGATGAATATTTGGCGTGTAATGCAACCACTACCAGACCGTACAAAGACCCCAACGCACATAAGTGGGCAACCACTTATACCGTAGACTGGAAGGCAACGTGTGATGCTGACGGTCAGATGAGCTATCATTGCGTATACTGCGGCGTAGTCAATACCGAATCCGCAGTTGCGATCGAAAAGAGAGCTCACGTATACAAGGATAACGGAGTACATACCGCGGCTACGTGTAGTGCAGAGGGTGTGATGTATACGATCTGTACCAACATCGAAACCGATACACATAAAGCTTGTACTCATGAATCCACCAGAGAGATTCCGATTGATCCCAATGCTCACAAGTGGGAAACTACTTACACAGTAGACAAAAAGGCTTCCTGCTCTGAAGCAGGTCAGAAGAGCTATCACTGTGAATACTGTAACACGATCAATGAGGCTTCCAAGGTCGTTATCGAGCAGAGAGCACATGATCTCAAGGATACTACAGTTCAGCTCGCTGCTACCTGCTCGGCAGCCGGTATTATGAATCAGGAATGTGTTCATGAAGCTATCGATGAATACGAGGCTTGCGATTACACTACTACAAGAGAAATCGCGATCAATCCCTCCGCTCATGAGTGGGACAATCCTTCTTACACATGGTTAGGCAAAGAATGCCAGGCTGAACGTGTTTGTAAACACAACAATGCACACAAAGAGTCCGCTTACGCTGATGGCGAGTCTGTTACCTCCTCTGTCAAGATTCCCGCTACCTGTGAGGTAGCAGGAACTACTACCTATACGGCAGTATTCGATGGCGTAGAATGGACGGTTCCCCAGAAAATGGATCTCCAGGATATTTCCGCGCTTGGTCACAAATGGAGCGTAAGCTACGCTTGGACTCAGGAGGCGGACAAGTGGATTTGTACCGCAACACATACCTGCGCAAACAGCGATAGCTGTACCGAAACCAAAAAGGTTGAGGCAAGCAGCGGAGTCAAGACTCCCGCAACCTGTACCGTAGACGGATGGACTACCTACACTGCAACTTTTGAGGCAACGTGGGCAAAAACCCAGACTCGGGAAGAGCAGGATATCCCCGCGATCGCACACAAGAACAAGGTTCATCATGCTAAAGTTGACGCAACCTGTGTGGCAACCGGTGTAATCGAATACTGGTCCTGCCCCGACTGCGGAAAGAACTTCTCTGATGAAGCTTGCACTACCGAGGTAACGAAGCTTACTATAGAGATCGATTCCAATAACCACGATCTTAAGACAACCGATGCCAAGGCACCGACCTGTGAAGATATCGGTTGGGATGAGTACGTAACCTGTCAGAGAGAGGGTTGCGGACATACGACTTATGTCGAAATCACTGCGCTCGGTCATGATTACGACGAAACCAAGAACGAATCAAACCTTACAAGACCCGTAAAGAACGGTGACACTTGGTCTGACGGTTATTATACCTTCACTTGTAAGAATGATCCGTCTCATACGAAGACCGAATCTGTCAAGAGAGCGGATTATACCGCTTATGAGGCTGCAAAGAGCGAACTCGAGAGTCTTCTTGCGCTTGACCTGACTGCTGAGGCAAAGGCGGAAATCAATAACGTGCTTGCTGCCAACGAGTTGGATGACAACCTCATCGAAGCAGAGAAGATAAGCGTTGATACCGCAACCGCGAATCTGACTGCGGCGTATAATGCATATAAGAATGCATTCAATTCCTATACCGTAAACTTCGTTGTAAACGGCGAAACGGTCAAGACCGAAACCGTTGTCAGCGGCGGTAAGGCAACCGCTCCCGAAAATCCCGCTAAATCTTATGATGGTACCTATCATTATAGCTTCTCGGGTTGGGATAATGCGTTCGATAATGTTACCGCAGATGTGACTGTAACTGCACAGTTCACTTCGATCGCGCACACTTTCACGTCTCATACCGACAAGGACGACACCGTTCATACCGACAAGTGCGCTTGCGGCTATGAAACCGATGTTGCTCACAGCTATAACAGCGGAGTTGTTACAACACCTTCCACTTGTATCGAAAAGGGCGTAAAGACGTTTACCTGTTCGCTCTGCTCTGGTACGAGAACCGAAGAAGTTGATTTCGATGCCGCAAACCATGCAAGCAAAGATTATGAATACGTTGATAATGACAACGGAACTCATATCAAGAAGTACGCTTGCTGTGAGGTTGTGATCGAATCTTCCGAGAATCATATTTATAACGCAGTTGGCGAATGTGCTTGTACAAACAAGGCTGAAGCAAAGCTCGGCGGAACCTACTATTACAAGTTCGTTGATGCCGTTGCCGCTGCTGCGAACGGTCAGACAGTTACTCTCTGCCGCGATGCGGTTGGAGCGGGTGTTGTGATCGACAAGTCAATCACCATCGATTTCGGCGGTTATACCTACACCTTCAATTGCCCCGTAGGCTCTTCGGGTACCGAAACTCTCGGTTTCCAGATCTTTGAGGGTAACAGCGTAACCCTTAAGAACGGTACTCTTACCGCAAATGACGGAACAAATGCTAACGGCAAGGTGACCAAGGTTCTTGTTCAGAACTACGCGAACCTGACCGTAGATAATATGAATCTTATCGGAAACGATAATATCCAGTATTGCCTCTCCAACAACAGTGGTGAGATCAATATCACCGGTAACACTACAATTACCGCAACAGGCGATAACGTAGCGTTCGACGTATATTATTACGAAGGCTACGAAGCTCCCGTTGTAAACGTAAATACCACAGGTAAGATCACGGGTAAGATCGAGGTTTCCGAATCGATCAATGACAATTTGAATATTTCAAACGGTACTTATACCTTTGAGATCAAGCCGGAATGGTGCGCAGATACTTATGAGGTTACTTATAACTCTGCTGACGGTACCTACGGTGTTAAGAAGCACTATGTTGCCGCTATCGGCGATATTCAGTACACTTCTTTGAAGGATGCTGTTGATGCTGCTAAGCCCGGCGAAACTATCACTCTGCTCGGTAACGATACCGGTTCGGGTGTCGTGATCGACAAGGCGATAACCGTTGATTTTAAGGGTTATACTTACACCGTAAACTCTCCCGTAGGTTCTGCGGGAACCGAAACTCTCGGATTCCAGATCCTTGCGGACGGCGTAACGCTTAAGAACGGTGCTCTTGCCGCAAATGACGGAACAAACGAGCACGGCAAGGTCACCAAGGTTCTCATTATGACCTACGCTGATCTGAATGTTGACGGACTTACTCTTAGAGGCAACAGCAATATTCTTTACTGTCTCTCCGTCAATAGCGGAACAGTTACCGTAAATAATTCCACTATTATTGCAACTGCGGGTAACGTGGCGTTTGATGCTTGTAAGTATTCAAGCTACGAAATACCCAATGTTATCCTTACCAATACAAACGTAACCGGTAAGGTTGAGCTCACCGGCGGTAACGTAACGCTTGAAAGCGGCACGTATAATGCTGATTTCGATGTTCAGTTGGGTGAGCTTACCGTAAAGGGCGGTTCTTACTCTACGAACGTTACCGAGTACTGTGTTCCCGGCGACCATACCGCTCCCGATGGTAATCTTTACACCTACGGTGCTCATGATTACAGTTCTGTTTACACCGCACCTACCTTCGATGCGGACGGCTTCACCACCTATACCTGTATCTGCGGCGATGTATATGTGACTACCGAAGAGGGATCACAGAAGATCGCAGTTGCAAAGATCGGTGACGTGAGATACGAATCTCTCGCAGAAGCTGTTGCGGCAGCACAGGAAAACGATACTATCCTTCTTGTTAAGGATACTGTTGGTTCGGGTGTTGTAATCGACAAGTCGATCACCATCGACTTCGGCGGTTATACCTACACCTTCAATTGTCCCGTAGGTTCTTCCGGTACCGAAACTCTCGGTTTCCAGATCCTTGCAGGCAACATCGTAACGCTTAAGAACGGTACTCTTACCGCAAATGGCGGAACAAATGCTAACGGCAAGGTGACCAAGGTTCTTGTTCAGAACTATGCTGACTTGACCGTTGAGAACATGAGCCTCGAAGGTAACGAAAACATTCTCTATTGTCTTTCTATCAACAGCGGTAGCGTGGAGATCAAGAATTCCACTATCACCGCAACAGACGGAAACGCAGCATTTGATGCTTGTAAGTACAGCACATACGCAATGCCTGACGTTAAGGTCGAAAACTCCACCATCGTTGGTAAGGTTGAGATCACAGGCGGTGACGTAGATCTTATGAGCGGAGATTATACCGAGGCAACCTTCGACGTTCAGTTGGGCGAGTTCACCGTCAACGGTGGCAGCTTCGCTCAGAATGTTACCGAGTACTGTGCTACCGGTTATCATACCGTCCTTAAGAACGGCATTTACGAATACGGTGCGCATACCTACTCCGAACCTCAGATCTTCAGATTCTGTGAAGAGGAAGGCTACATCCAGATCACTTGTCCCGATTGCGGAAACACTTACGATTCCCGCTCGGATAAGGAAGCAGAGATCTATCTCAATGAGAATACTGTAGATCTGACTCCTCTTCGCCACGATTGGACAGTAACCTATAGCTTTGCGGTAGACGGATCGGCTTGCACCGCAACCCGCGTATGCGGACACGATAACAGCCACAAGGAAACTGCGACAGCAACTATCACTTCCGATGTAACCACTCCCGCTACTTGCGAGGTAAAGGGTAAGACCACCTATACTGCAACATTTGCCGAAGATTGGGCAGAGGGGCAGACATTGGAGGTAGAAGACGTAGATGCTCTTGACCATGATTGGACAGTAACCTACAGTTTTGCGGCAGACGGATCTGCTTGCACTGCTACTCACGTATGCGGACGCAACGCAGAACACAACGTAACAGTTGATGCTACCGCTATCACTTCCGAAAGAACTCCTCCCACTACTTGCGAGGCAAAGGGTAAGACCACTTATACCGCAACATTTGCCGAAGATTGGGCAGAGGCACAGACATTGGAGGTAGAAGACGTAGATGCTCTTGGCCATGATTGGACAGTAACCTACGATTTTGCAGATGACGGATCTGCTTGCACCGCAACCCGCGTATGCGGCCGCAATGCAGAACACAACGTAACAGTTAATGCTACCGCTATCACTTCCAATGTAACCACTCCCGCTACTTGCGAGGCAAAGGGTAAGACCACCTATACCGCAACATTTGCCGAGGATTGGGCAGAGGGACAGACATTGGAGGTAGAAGACGTAGATGCTCTTGACCATGATTGGACAGTAACCTACGATTTTGCAGCTGACGGATCTGCTTGCACCGCAACCCGCGTATGCGGACACGATGCAAATCATACTGATACTGCCACTGCAATTATAAGCAGTGTGGTGGAGACTCCCGCAACCTGTACCGAGGACGGTACAACTCTCTACACCGCAACCTTTGAGGAAGCGTGGGCAGAAACCCAAACAAAGTTGGTAACAGATATACTTAAGCTTAATCACGATTACGTCATAAGCTATGTTTGGAGTGAAAACGGTAAATCCTGTGAGGCGGTAAGAGAGTGTAAAAACGATGCCCGCCACAGAGCAAACGAAAAGGTATCTGCAAGCGGCTCCATTGAAACTCCTGCAACCTGTACCGAGAAGGGTTGGACCACCTACACTGCAAACTTTACCGCAGTTTGGGCAACATCTCAGACCCTTGATATGCAGGATATCCCCGCAATTGCTCACAAGAACAAGGTACATCACGCAAAGGTCGATGCAACCTGTATCTCGGAAGGAACCATCGAATACTGGTCCTGCCCTGACTGTAACATGAACTACAGCGATGTTGATTGTACAGCAAAGGTAACGGATCTTGTAATTCCGATCAATTCCGATAACCACGCAACCACCACCAATCACGTACAGACCGATGAAACCTGCGTAAGCGTGGGTTACACAGCCGGTACCTTCTGTGAAGATTGTGATAAGTGGATTTCGGGACACGAAGAGATACCCGCAATCGGTCATAAGAACAAGGTACATCACGCAAAGGTCGATGCAACTTGTATTGCTTCGGGAACCATCGAATACTGGTTCTGCCCCAACTGTAACAAGAACTACAGCGATGAGGCTTGTACCGAAGTTGCAACCGATCTTGTGATTTCGCTCGATTCCCAAAACCACGTAAATACCATAGATCACGAAAAGACAGATGAAACCTGCGTAAGTATTGGTTACACAGCCGGCACCTTCTGTGAAGACTGTGAAAAGTGGATTGAGGGACACGAAAGAATCCCCGCAATTGCTCATAAGAACAAGGTACATCACGCAAAGATCGATGCAAATTGCTCCGAAGCAGGAGCGATCGAGTACTGGTTCTGCCCCGACTGTAACAAGAATTACAGCGATGAGGCATGTACTGACGAAGTAACCGAAGTTGTAATACCGATCAAGCCTGATAACCATGTAAATACCATCAATCACGGACAGACCGATGAAACCTGCGTAAGTGTTGGTTACACCGCCGGTACCTTCTGTGAAGACTGTGAAAAGTGGATCGCGGGACACAACGAGATCCCCGCAATCGCTCATAAGAACAAGGTACATCACGCAAAGATTGATGCAACCTGTATCTCGGAAGGAATCATTGAATACTGGTCTTGCCCCGACTGTAGCAAGAACTACAGCGATGAGGCTTGTACTGTTGTGGCAACCGATCTTAGAGCTTTCGCACCCGATAACCATGTAAACACTACCGATCATGTACAGACCGATGCAACCTGCCTTACCGTAGGTTACACCGCAGGCGTGTTCTGTGAGGATTGTGATAAGTGGATCTCGGGACACGAGGAGATTCCCGCAATCGCTCATAAGAACAAGGTACATCACGCCAAGGTTGATGCAACCTGTATCTCGGAAGGAACTATCGAATACTGGTTCTGCCCCGACTGTAACAAGAACTACAGCGATGAGGCTTGCACTGTTGAGGCAACAGAGATCAAGACTTCCGCACCCGATAACCACGTAAACACTACCGCTCACGTACAGACCGATGCAACCTGCCTTACCGTAGGTTACACCGCAGGCGTGTTCTGTGAGGATTGTGATAAGTGGATCTCGGGACACGAGGAGATCCCCGCAATTGCCCATAAGAACAAGGTACATCACGCAAAGGTCGATGCAACCTGTATCTCGGAAGGAACTATTGAATACTGGTCCTGCCCCGACTGTAACAAGAACTACAGCGATGTTGATTGTACAGTAGAGGTAACAGAGTTTGCGATTCCGATCAATTCCGATAACCACGTAAATACCACAGCTCACGTAGACATCCCCGCGACCTGCTTAACCGTAGGTTACACATCCGGTACCTACTGTGAAGATTGTGACAAGTGGATTGCAGGATATGAAGAGATTCCCGCAATTGCCCACAAGAACAAGGTTTATAACGCAAAGGTCGATGCAACCTGTGTTGCGAAAGGTACTATTGAACATTGGTTCTGCCCCGACTGTAACAAGAACTACATTGATGAAGCTTGCACAGAAGTAGCAGCAAATATCAATATTGATATCGAGCCCGGAAATCATAAGCCCGAAACTGTTGAAGCTGTGGCTCCCACATGTACCGAATCCGGACTTACGGAAGGAAGCCGTTGCGGATTGTGCGGCAAGATCTTTGTAGCTCAGGAAATCGTTGATGCTCTCGGACACACCGATGGTGAGGCGGTTTACGAAAACGTTATCGAAGCTACCTGTATCGGTTACGGATCTTATGATACGGTTGTTTACTGTACTGTATGTAACACCGAACGGAGCCGTAAATACATCGAAGTTGAGCCCACTGAGATTCATGATTACATAGTCGAATACCGCTGGAGCGGTACCAGATACTGCGCTGCTATCATCACTTGTGAAACCTGTGATCTTGACAAAACAGTTCAGGGTACGATCACTCCTCCCGTGTACTACGAAGGCGATTGCCAGAATTACGGTAAGACAGTCTATACCGTAACCTTCAGCGCCGCTCAGATGGAAATGTATGACTGCCTTGAAACTCAGGAAAAGGAAATTACCGGAGCAAAGGGCGATCACATCTATTCATACATCGCAGATGCTGACGTGCATTGGAGTAAATGTACCGTATGCGGTGAAGAGTCCTCCAAGACTGCTCACGATTTCAGCGCGGGCGATTGTATATGCGGTGAAGGCAAGCCGATTACCGAGATCCCCCTTGGTATCAAGGAATATGATGCCGAAACCGACAGCGGATATACCGTAAGAGAAAACGTTGTTACCGTTAAGTACAGCGAAGCTTGCGCGGTAGGTTATCTTGTTGACGGAGAGTACGTTGCCATCGAGGCTGTAAAGAACGATGACGGAAGCTATAGCTTCACAGCTCCCGAGGGAGTGAATGAGGTTCTGGTCGTTGTTATCGGTGATATTGACGGCGACGGCGACGTTGACGAAGCTGACATAGATCTTATGGCAGGTTCTCAGATGCCCGAAGGCGAATCGCTTACGGCAAAACAGCATTTTGCGGCAGACATCAACCGCAACGGAGTGGTCAACTCCGCTGACAGAGTATGGATCGCTCGCAGCTTGCTTGATAAAACAAATGATTTTTACAAAGCTCTGAGTTGGTAAAAATTCATTATAACACACATATAAATTGAGGAGGAATCCTGAAATGAAAAATGGATTACTTAAATCGTTTTCGTTGATATTGGCTTTGTGCATGATGCTTACAAGCATGAGCATCGTTGTCATTGCGTCCGATGTCAGCAAACTTGACATTAGCGGCGGAAGCGTTGAATTGGATGTTACCAATGCAGGCACTGTAACTATCAGTGTTGTTGCTAAAGAAGAACTTACCTTCTACGGTATTGAAGGAAGTTTTGATATCAATGAGGGTGAAAATAAATATTTCACCCTGAAGGATATCACTTCCGACTGTATTGTGTTCGAAAATACCGAGAACAATTTTGCAGACGTCGAGACCGGTGAAGTTGTTTGGGTCGATGAGTCCTTCACAGCGTCCGCAACCGCTGCGGGAACCAATATCCTTACCGCTACTTATGAGGTGGCTGCAAACACCCCTGACGGTAAGTACACCTTAAGCTTTACTTCTTCGGTTTTCACCGGTGCAACCGGTGATCCCGATGAGACTGATACCGTATTCGAGGCAACGATCACTGTTACTCACAAGTGTAAGGCAGAGGAACAGGCTGCTAAGAAGGCAGAGTGCGAAATTGACGGTTGGAAGGCTTATTATCAGTGTCCTCATTGCGGCAAGTGCTATATCGATGCAGCCGCTACCGATCTGATTGCAGATATCGACGCTTGGAAGCTTGCTGACGGTAAGATTCCCGCAATCTCTCACAAGGATGAGAACAAGGACCATGTTTGTGAAAACGAATGCGGCAAGCCTGTAGGTGAGTGTGTTGACACAGATAAGGATCACAAGTGTGACTACGGCTGCGGCAAGGACTACGGAACCCACGAGGATACCGATAAGAACCATGTTTGTGATCACGGTTGTTCCGTAGCGATCGGTGAATGCGCAGACACAAACAATGACCATGCTTGTGACTACGGATGTGACAAGGTGCACGGAGTTCATGAGGACATCGGCAAGGATCACCTTTGCGATTACGGTTGCGCCAAGCTTATCGGAAAATGCGAAGATACCGACTTTGACCATAAGTGTGACTACGGATGCACCCAGCTTTACGGCTTGCATAAAGACGGCAACAATGACCACGTCTGTGATTACGGATGTAAGGAAGCAATCGGCGCATGTGAGGACAAGGATCCCCTTGACCACAAGTGCGACTACGGCTGCGGCAAGGCTATAACCGCTTGCAAGGATTGCCTTAAGAAGACCGAGGCTGTTCCCGCATACTGCGAGACTCCCGGTAACACCGAGTACTATACTTGTACCGTTTGCGGAAAGTTCTATTCCGATGCTCTGGCTGCAACCGAGATCGAGAAGGACTCCTGGATCATCAAGGCTACCGATCATAAGTGGTCAACAACTGCTTCGTATACCAATAACGGTAACGGAACTCATACAGCTACTTATACCTGTGACAACAATGCAGAGCACACCTACTCGGATGCTCCCGCAGCTCACGTATACGTTGAAGGCTTCTGCGTATGCGGTGCGGATGAGTCGCTTGCGGGCTATATGAAGGGTGACGTTAACCTCGACGGTGAAATAGATTCAGAGGACCTTACTATTCTTGCGCGTCATATTGCAAAGATTGAGCATATTACCGATCTCGTTGCACTTGACAATGCAGATATTACCTCTGATGGAGATATTTCTTCTGATGACCTTACCAAGCTTGCACGTCACGTTGCAAAGATCGAATCCATTTCTTAACTGACAGCGTTCGATCAAAAATAATCTTTTTGTGAAGAAGCGCTCCATACCCGGAGGGTATGGAGCGCTTTTCTGACCGCATTTGAAACATGATAAGGATTTTGTCGTATTTCAAATACGGTTAGAAAATATTAAGGGGTATATAATGAAAAAGCTGCTTCGAGCCATATATAATTTTCCTCGTAAAATAAAAAAATATTTAAACTATAAGGCGTTTAAAAAATATGCCCGCTTCGGTGAAGGTCTTGAAGTGGATTCAAATTCCGATTGCGTTGCCGACGTTCCGGGTTCTGTAAGAATCGGAGAAAAATGCAGGGTGTTTGCTCATTTGTATACTCAGAATGAAGGCAAGATCACGATCGGGGACCACACCTGCATCTACGGTCATACCGTTATCGGAAGCGTTTCCGAGATCAGCATCGGAAGCTGTGTTATTATCTCAAATCACGTTCATATTTATGATAATAACAACCACCCAACTTCGCCCGAGGTTCGCAAGCAAATGTGTCTTGAGGGCTTTGAGGGTGCTGCCTGGCGTTGGGATAAATCTGCCAGTGCGCCGATCACGATTTGCGATAACGTATGGATCGGTGAGTATTCCGCAATTATGAAGGGCGTTACCGTCGGAGAGGGTTCGATAGTCGCCGCGCATTCCGTGGTAACAAAGGACGTTCCTCCTTATTCGATAGTTGCCGGAAATCCTGCAAGGGTGGTGAAGAGTCTTGAGTCATAATAAGCTTGGTGGGGTGTCGCTTGACGCCATCTTTCTGACCTTCATAAAGCTTGTCACCACGGGACTCAGCCTGATAATCACGCGTCTTTTGTCCGAATATCTTTCGGTCTACGATTACGGAGTATATTCGCAGGCATTATTGATTGTTTCAACCGTCTCGTCCTTTACTATTTTCGGTATGATGGACGGTATAAACTATTTTTATTGCAGTGAGAGCGATATTGCAAAGAGAGAGTCGTATACCGCTACGATATTCACGATGCAATGTGCCGTCAGCGCGGCGGCGGGCGCGGGACTTTTGATCTTAAGCGTTCCGCTATGCGAATATCTCGGCAACCCTGGAATTCAGCGTCTGCTCGTATTCGTTGCGATGCTTCCGCTGTTGCAAAACGTTCTGGGCATTATTCAGGTGCTGATGATCTCCGTCGGTAAGGCGAGAATGCTTGCCCTGCGAAATTTTGTGATTTCGGCTATCCGTCTGGCGGTCGTGTTTGTTGTTGTTACCTTTGTGCGCAACGTTGCGATCATTCTGGCGACCACCGTTATCCTTGACATCATACAGATCGCGGTATTTCTGATCATACTGAAGAAGAACGGCTGCAACGTAAAGATGCTCAAGACTGATTTCCGCTTGGTGCCCGCAATACTGAAGTACTGTGCGCCCATGGCGGTATTTACAATAGTCAGCTCGTTAAACCGAGATATGGACAAGTATCTCGTGTCGATCATGACGGATACAAAGACGCTCGCACTTTATGCGAACGCATCAAAACAGCTGCCGTTTGATATACTGATGACTTCTTTCTGCACCGTTTTGATCCCGTATATAACAAAATATATTTCGGAGCAGAAAAAGAAGCAGGCTGCCGGTATCTACAAGCTGTTTTTGGAGATAACTTATATTTCCACGGCGGTGCTTTGCTGTGCGGCACTTGCGGCATCACCTCAGCTGATGAAGCTGCTCTACTCGAATAAGTATACCGAAGGAATTGAGATTTTTGTAATATACATACTTGTGGATCTCTTCCGCTTTACCAATATTACTCTTGTGCTCAGCGCCGCCGGAAAGACCAGAACGCTGATGATGATCGGTCTCGGGGCGGTGTGCTGTAATCTGGTGTTGAATCCTTTGATGTACGGTTGGTTCGGGCTCATCGGACCTGCGGTTGCAACGCTCATCGTAACCGTAATGTCGGGAATTTTGATGCTTTATTTCAATTCGAGAGCTCTTGAGTGTAAGATCACGGAATTCTTTGATATGAAATATCTGGCGTTGTTCGCCGCCGAAAGCGTTGCTTTAACAGTTGCGCTGAGCTTTCTCAGTAAGTGGCTCGACAAAATGGACGTGCATTATTTTATAATTCTGGTTTCGGTTGCGGGACTTTACGGTATAATTATGCTCGTGCTGAACGGCAAACGCCTCTTGAAGGTACTTAAAAAGGTAAACCGCAAGTCGCTTGACGGATGAAATCGGCATAGGAGAAAAACAATGAAGGTTGCAATCCTTTTATTAGCACATAAAAATAAAGCGCAACTTGAACGGTTGCTGTCCTTGCTTGATCATGAGGACGTCGATGTTTACGTTCATCTGGATAAAAAATGCAATTTTGAACCGCAGGACATTGATTCTCCAACAAAAGTGACTTTTACCGATAAACGTTATGACGTCGGTTTGTTTGAGTTTTCGATGGTCGATGCCGAATTTGAATTGATCAATACCGCAAAGCGCAACGGCGATTATAAATATTTCATTCTTATGAGCGGACAGTGCTATCCTCTCGACCGTATCGACAGGATCGTTTCTTATCTTGATGCGCATTATCCCGAGCCCTTTATCGAAATAATTGCGCCGACCGAGCATAATTACGTGAAAAAGAATTTCAAGCACGTATATATTTTAAAGAGATTCAAATTGAAGACCTACGACTTTTTGAAGAAACATTTTTCTTTCAAGGGTTACAGAGTTCTCAGGTATATCCCCGGCGGATTCGTTTTTGCTGTATCCACTCTTAAAGAGCTTTTTGTGAAATCGCCAAAGAGAAGGCTTGAAAAGATGGGGTATTCCGTGTACTGCGGTTCTCAATGGTGGATTCTGCCCGATCACATTATAGAAAAAGCCGAGTCGGCTTATAATGACAAAGCGTTTTGCAAAGCGGTAAGCGATACTTTCAGCTGTGACGAGACCTTCTTCCAGACGGTTATTATGAATCATCAGAAGGAGTGCGGCGTAGAGTTGGATTCGGATAACAATTTTGTGAACAGAAAATGGTTTTATATTTTTGACGGCGGCCATCCGATCACGCTGACGAAGTCTCAAGCAGATCAGATCAAGGAATCGGGAATGCTGTTTGCCAGAAAATTTGATATCGACGTTGACAGCAAGGTTCTCGACGAGATAGACTGTAATATAAAAACCTTGGAGTGACAATGAATAAAATAGAAAATCTTTTACTCCCCCTGATCCGTGAGGCGGGAAAGATTATGACAGGTGCGCGAGAGATCGAGGACACCGTCAGCGAAAAGGGCGGAGACAGCGCGAATATGGTAACGGTCTATGACGTTGCCGTTCAGAATTTTTTGATGCAGGAGATATCGAAGATCATTCCCGATGCCTTTTTCTTCGCGGAAGAAAAGGAAAACAACGCAGAGGATCTCATGCGCGATCACTGCTTTGTCATCGACCCAATCGACGGAACGACCAATTTCGTTCATGATTACCGTTATTCCTGCATTTCTGTTGCGATGTTCTCGAAGGGGGACGTCAAGTTCGCCGCAGTTTACGATCCTTATGCCGACGAAATGTTCTCGGCTGTGAAGGGCGGCGGAGCCTTCCTCAACGGCGAGCCGATGAAGGTATCCGACCGCGATATGGCGCATTCGATCGTGGCATTCGGAACCTGCCCGCATATGAAAAAGAAGATGGGTGAGCAGAGCTTCCGTCTGGCGTACGCGCTTTACAGCGAGTGCAGCGATGTTCGTCGCCCCGGCGCGGCGGCTCTTGACATTGCGCACCTTGCCGCAGGCAGAAACGATATCTTTTTTGAGCTTCTGCTTTCTCCCTGGGACTTTGCCGCGGGCTCGCTTCTCGTTAAGGAAGCGGGCGGAATTATCACAAATTCCGGCGGCGAGAAGATAGATTTCTCCGCACCCTCGCCCGTTTTTGCCGCTAATCCCAAAGTATGGAGCAGATTTTTTGAGATCGTAAAAAATACAATTGATATATAAAAAATTACTCACCCGAATTCGGGTGAGTAAAAATATATTATTTTGATTCGTATTCGTAAATTCTCGCGAGCTTGGGTGCGGAACGGCTGTTTTCGTCGTAGGTGACCGAAAGGTACTCTTTTACGATGCACTTGGCAAGCTCATTGCCGACGACCTGTGAGCCGAGGGTGATGATGTTTGCGTGGTTGGAAAGCTCTGCGCGCTGTGCTTGATAAACGTCATGGACGCATGCGGCGTAAGCGCCCTTTACCTTGTTTGCGGCGATCGAAACACCGATGCCTGTGCCGCAGATAAGTATTCCGCGGTCGTGCTTTTTAGCAGCTACAGCCTCGGCAACCTCAAAGGCAACGTTGGCGTAGATTGTGTCGTCGCTTCCAAAGTCACAAACCTCGTGACCGAGAGAGCGTACGAACTCGATAAGTTCCAGTTTAAGTGCCGCGGCATTAGGGTCGCAGCCAAAAGCGATCTTCATGTTCTTTCTCCAGATAGATGATTTACGCAGTCGGAGATGACAAAATACAGGGCTTCTGCGCACATATATTATAGCATAATCGGAAGGGAAATTCAATAGGAAACAATTATTTTTGCTTTGAAAATATTGAAGAACAAACTAAACCGCTGTGTCGATGATGCGGCGGTTTTTGCAGAGCGGAATCCAATGTAAAAGTCTTTGTTGAGATAATATTATTTATCCATCGTCAATCTCTTGACAATTCAAGAAAAAGAGGTTATAATTAGTGTGACAAGAATACAATTTTCGGGAGGCCAGTTTTATGTTTGGAAAATGGATATGGGGAGGCACCGTAGCCGACCTCGGGACCGACGGTGCTGAAATCATCGCATCAAGATGTGCCGACGAGGGTATAACCGATCTTTACCTGCTTGTCAAAGGTACGGGCGGAAAGCTCAGTTACCTTAAAACTCAATATACAGATATTCTGAGCCGTAAGGACCGCGATGTCCTGCAGGAAACCATAGATGCCGCACACAAAAGAGGCATCCGCGTTCACGCGTGGATCTGCGTTATGCGCGATGAGACCTACAAAGCCAACCACAACGACGCGGGAGTGTGGCAGTACGTTCGCGGGCGCGACAACAAGTTCATCACTCCCTACAACGAGGGCTACCGCGAATATATCGGAAACGTAGCAAAAGAGCTTGCCGCATACGGTATTGACGGACTTCACCTCGACTACTTCCGCTACAACCACAACGCTAACGGATGGAGCTCGGAGGATTTTGAAAGGCTCGCCGCAATGGGTGCTGACCTCGAGCGCGTAAAAGAGCTTATTGAAACAACCAATGGCTATAACGGTCGCGTCGAGGATCAGAATTACGTTTTAAACGCATACAGAAACAATGATCCCGATGCCATTATCATCTCAAAATACCGCACGAAGAATATAAGAGAGCTTGCAGAGCACATAATCAAAGAAGCGAAAACGGTAAATCCAAATCTCATATTCAGCGGTGCGACAATGCCCGAGGGCGCATATGATAGCGGCTACGCGGGGCTGAATTACGGTCAAAGCTATGATGATGCCGCAAAGCTTTACGATTACATCTGCCCCATGGCTTATTCCGGAACCTACGGTAAGCCTGAAACTTGGGTGGTCGACGTTGCCGAGAAAGCCATCGCCAAGGGAAATCGTGTCGTTATGGGTATTCAGGCGTTCGATGAAGCGACGTCCGATCGCATTATGGCTGAGACGGAAAACCTCCGCGAGCTTATGAGGAATCCGACTTACGCAAAAGATATGCTTGGTGTGGCGTTCTTCCGCTCAGGAACCTTCGATTACGCCAAGGCGACCTACGATAACGCAAACAAGAGAATCACCGTAAAGATCGGAAACACCGGTTCTTCCGCTTACACCAAAATTTGCGTTGAAGGCAAGAACGGAATCAAATTTACGAATGCCGCTATCGGTGAAGGATTTGACCGTAATGCGACCGCATCGGTAGCGTCGAACGGATCAAGCGTTGTCTTTGAGGGTGACGAGCTTCTTCCGGTAGATAAGATCGGTTATCTCTGTCTGGAATACGAGGGCGATATCGATCCGGCAAGGCTGCCCCTACTTGTCCACATTTACCGCTCAAGCGACGAGATGCGCATATATACCGCAGTCTGGGATGCGAACGCAGACAACTATAATTAATCTACATTATTTCAAGAGGTCACTGCATGAATCTCTACGATATATTAAAAGGTAAAAAACTCTCCGTCTTTGGCGCAAGCATGTGTACCTACGACGGCTACTCGAACAACATCTCGCACAATTCCACCATCGGGCATAACAAGCAGTATTACGGCACACCCTCGTCCGAGAACGTAAAATGCCGCGATCTGACCGTCTCCGAAACGTTTTGGGGTATCCTTCTCGAAAAATACGGCATGGAGCTCTGCGTAAACAACTCCTGGAGCGGGTCGAAAATACTTGACGACAATCCCGCCGCCGCGGGCTGGAACACACGCCCGACCGAGCTTCACAGAAATGATGGAACCGAACCCGATCTAATCGTCTCCTTCATGGGCAACAACGATTTTACCAAGGAACGTCCCGCGGGCGAGGTCACGGATGACCTTTTCGACCGCGTGAGTGCTCCCGATTTCGTTCCCTCGACCTTTGCCGAGGGCTACGCCACGATGCTCTCGAAGATCTGCGGACGCTATAGAGACGCCAAGGTTTTCCTCTTCAATATGGCGTGGAGAACCGAAGAGAAGAGCGAATTGCTTCTCAAGTATAACGAGATCATCGAAAAATGCGCCGCGCATTACGGTGCATATATCGTCCGTCTCACCGAAAGCCGCATGAGCTCTCTCGATTACGCGAAATACACCTGCGACGGAAAACTCCACCCGAACGCCGAGGGCATGGCGATCTGGGCGGAGCTTATCGAGGATGCAATGAAAACTGCATATAACTAAAAAAGATGGCGAAAGCCATCTTTTTTATTCCTTCCTATATTCAATAAAATCCTCAACCTGGCAGTCGAGGGCGGAGCAGATCTTATCGAGAATATAGCTGTCGTAACGGACCACGCGGTTTTTATAATAATTATCTATGATCTGGAATTTGATGCCCGTGCGCTTTGCCAGCTCATAGCGGGTAATATTCTTTTCGTCAAGCAATTTATCAAGGGTTAAAATTATCATGCAATCACCTCGGTATATATTTTAATGGATATATACTCAATTGACAATCTCCTTGATAAGGTATACACCTGAATAGGTATATATTCCTTACATTAAATGTAAAATAGGCTTGCATGCACTACATATTGTGTTTGTGGCGAATATTTGGCACAAGTGTACAAAATAATTATGAAATATTAATTATTTTTTACTTTTTCTATTGCAATTGTGAAAATATTATGATATAATAGTATTTATCAAAATTGTATCCAATGGAAATATGGAAAGATTTGGAAAAATTCGCCTGACTTTCAAATAAATGTAACTGATGGCAGTAAAAGGGAGGAGAAGAATTGAAGCAAACTTTAAAGAAAATTTGGAATATCGTTTCAACGGTACTTGTTGTCGTTGTAGTGGTATTTGCGATCCTTTTGGTAGGTCTGCGATTTGTCGGAGTGCAGGTATACTCGGTCATATCGGGATCGATGGAGCCGGAATATCCGGTCGGCGCGCTGATCTACGTTAAGGAAGTGGACGCATATGAGGTTGAGGTCGGCGACGTAATCACCTTTGTGCTCTCAAACGATATGCCTGCAACGCACCGCGTAATAGATATTGATTACGAAACTCAGCATTTCTATACGCGCGGAGACGCGAACTACAGCATAGACGAAGCGACAGGCGAAAAGGTCTATACAGAGGACCCGGCCGTACACTTCAAGAACCTTATCGGAAAGCCGGTATTCACAATACCGCTTCTCGGATACGTCGCGTATTATATCCAGCACCCGCCGGGAATGTATATCGCACTCGCGGTCGGAGCAATAATCCTCGCGCTTGCCTTCCTGCCCGATATCTTTGCAAAATCGGATAAGAAGAAAACTCCCGCGGAGGACAACCCCGCACCCACCCCCGCCGAAGACGGCGACAAAAACGATGGCTAAGCCGCAAGGCTCCATAATAAAACAGAAAAAATTTAAATTTTCATTTTAAAGGAGGTTTTCAAAATGAAAACAAGAACCAAAGCATTACTTCTCGTAATGTCCGCACTGCTGCTCGTAGTCAGCACAGTATTCGCAACCATGGCGTATCTTACATCATCTGTTAAGATCACCAACACTTTTACCGTTGGTAATGTAACTATTACTATGGATGAAACCGATGTTAACGCTTATGGCGACTCCAACGGAACTCGTTCTGCAAATGGCAACCAATACAAACTCATTCCCGGTCATCGATATATCAAGGATCCTATTATTCACGTTGTAGCCGGAAGTGAAGAGTGCTATCTTTTTGTAAAGCTTGAAGACGGACTTGCTGATATTCAGGATGCTGATACTATTGCTACACAGATGGTAGCGGCGGGTTGGGAGAAGGTTTCTAGTGCTACTAATGTTTGGGTTTATACAAAGACCGCAACTCATACTGTCGATGCTAGAAACGAAGCGAAGGATGTACCGCTTTTCACTTATTTTAAACTTTTAGGAACTGCAGACGTTGCAAGTTATGGTTCAGCAAATATTACTGTTCAGGCTTGCGCAATCCAGGCGGATGGCTTCCCCACTTGGAACGATGCATGGACAACCGGACTTTCTTCTACTTTCCCCACTGTTAGCCCGTAATTTTGATTGTTAAGTAAAGAGAGGAATATTTAATAATGAAAAAGAAACTTATGGCTGTAGCGCTTGCTACAATTATTGCCGTTATGGCAGTTGCCGGCGCTTCTCTGGCGTGGTTGACAGATTCTTCTGAAAAAGTAGAAAACACCTTTACTGTTGGTAATATCACAATCGAACTTAAAGAAACCACTTCTAATTATAAGGTTGTTCCCGGTGGAACAGATAATAAGAACCCGAGCGTTACTGTAAAGGAAAAAAGCGAAAAATGCTATGTTTACGTACTGATTGATAACCAGCTTGCAATTGGTGGTGTTACTGTAGCTACTCTCGATATAAATAGTACTAATTGGATAGCAGTATCAACAACTGGCACACAGACCCTTTACCGTTACAAAGAGGTTGTCGATGCATCTTCTGCAGATGTAACACATCCGGTGTTTACTACTGTTGAGTATAATGGAACACTTATTACTTCTGATAATATCAATGATTTGGCAGCCAAGAAAATTGTATTGAAAGCGTTTGCTCACCAGTCCGATAACACAACACAGGATGTAGCTGATACTGCCGCCAAGACATGGGCCCAAACTGCTTTTACGACTCCGTAATATTTTTTGAATCAATATTATGAAAAAGAAAATAGTTTTAATCGCCATATACGTACTTACCCTCGCGCTTCTTGTTGCGTCGGGTAGTACGATAGCTTGGTTGATTGCAGAGTCCGGTACGGTTACAAATACATTTACTCCGAGTAATATTAATATTACTTTGAGCGAAACAACCCCGGATACGCTCAAAATGATTCCCGGAACTACTATAGAAAAAAATCCCCAGGTTACTGTTGCGGCGAATAGCGAAGCTTGTTGGCTTTTTGTGAAGATTGAAGAAACAGATAATTTTGATACTTATATGCAATACCTCATTGACACCGGTTGGAAGTTTTATAGTTCCGGAGTTGATGGTGTAAATATTGATACTGTTGCTAATGACAAGTATATAATTTATCGTGAAGTGCCCTCGTCTTCTTCTATTCAAGAATTTTATATTCTTAAAGATAATGATGTATTAGTTCCCGGTACTGTTACAAAAGAAGATATGAATCTTTTGTACAATTCGGATGGAACATTCAAAACCGAGGTTCTGCCTAAGTTGAAGTTTACAGCGGCTGCTATTCAGAAGGAAAACATTGCTGATGTTACAACTGCTTTTGGTAGCTTACCGTCAGTATTTACCACGATTTCGTAACTAATCTACCACATAATTTCAGAAAGGAATTTTTAAAATGAAAAAGAAAATTCTCGCAGTTGCACTTGCTACGATTATGATCGTTATTGCTGTTACCGGTGCAACCCTCGCTTACATGAAGGACTCCCACAAGGCTACCAACACCTTTACCGTTGGTAACGTAAAGATCGAGCTTAGCGAAGCTCAGGTAAAGAAGGATGCCTCTACAGGCAATATCGTTGAGGACAACACTCTTCCTCGCCTGATTAATGCAGGTATCGCATACGGCGACCCCATCACTGGAGTTGGCAACCTCTACCCCGCACAGACTGCACATAAGGATCCCACCATCAAGAATATCGGTTCTGAGGATGCTTACATCGCGGCTAAGATCACTATTTCTTCTACTCCTGATGCAGGCGAAAAGAAACTTTATGACGTTATGGGTCTTGCAGGTACTGATCTCCTTGATATCGGTGGTTTCGTTACCGGCGGTCTTATTTCCGTACCCACCGATCCCGCTAATAACAAGATTGTTGATGGCGGCCTTGTTTGCAGCAATGCAAGCTACCTCATCTATCAGCGCGTTGAAGGCGGCAAGTACGTATTCTACATCTTCCTCGAGGGCGCTAAGGCTAAAGACTTTGAGCAGGTACTTTTCACTACCCTCAATATTCCCAAAACTTGGGATAACGCAGAGATCGCGGCTCTTAAGGGTCTCACTATCGATATTGAAGCATACGCAGTTCAGACTAACAGCTTTGCAACCTGCTATGCCGCTATGACTACTGCATTCCCCACTCAGTTCAGCTTTTCCACTTCTCTCTATTAATTAATGTAATAGTATTGAAAGGACTATAAAATTATGAAAAAGAAAATACTTGCAGTTGCGCTTGCTGCTATTATGCTTCTTATAGCAATCACCGGCGCATCTCTTGCATACCTCACCGATAAGGATGATCAGGTCAACACCTTCACCTCCGGTAAGGTTGATATCACTCTTGACGAAGCAAAAGTTACTCTCGATGCTGACAAGTACATTTCCGGCTACACCGGACGTACCTCCGAAGACCAGAACTACGGTAAGATGTTCCCCGGTCAGGTTATCACCAAGGACCCCACCATCACCGTTGCAGCTGACTCCGAAAAGGCATACGTTGCAGCTAAGGTCACCGTTACCGCTACAGATCTTCAGACCCTTATCGGTATTCCCGGAACTGATCTGATCGATATCAATAAGCTCGCAAGCGGCGGACTTATGGCAGATACTTTTGCTGAAAAGCCTACACATCCCCTTGCCGGCGGTACTCTTCCTGTTTTCGGCAATGATAAGTATTCCATCTACCAGGAGAAGGATGGAAATGCGTATGTATTCTACATCTTCATCGAGACCATCAAGGCTCCCGGCGAGTCTGTAACTCTCTTTGATACCATCACAATTCCCACCGCTTGGACCAACGCAGATATGGCTAAGATCGTTGATCTCAAGGTTACCGTTGACGCTTACGCAGTTCAGGTTCAGACCTTTGCTGATTGCTTCGATGCTATGACCACCGCGTTTGCAACCGACTTCTCCTTTGCTCCGTAACCCATATAGAGGACATAAAAGATGAAAAGAAAAATTCTTGCAATCGCTCTTGTGGTTTGCATGCTTATCGTAGCTATCGCGGGCGCATCTCTCGCGTACTTCACCGATAAGGACGAAAAGGTGAACGTTTTCACCTCGGGCAAGGTTGACATCACCCTCAATGAGGTCTTTGATGCTACCGAAGCACAGCTCATCCCCGGCGTTGATATTCAGAAGGACGTTACCGTTTCGCTCTCTTCTGATAGTATTGCTACCTACGTTTGGTACACCTACGCTATCCCCACAGCTCTCGATGACGCGGGTGTTATCCACGTTAACCACGCCGGCAGAAACCTCGTTGACTACCGCGAGGATTCCGCATACTGGGCAGCAGGTCAGACCTCCGCGACTCCCATTGAGGATTGCTGGAAGATCAGCTCCACTGTAGAGAAGGGCGTAGTTATCGACGGCGAGTCCTACAACGTTTACACCGTTCTTTACAACGGTACTCTTACCGCAGGCGAGACCACCACAGTCGGTATGACTAAGGTTTACTGCGATACCAAGGTCGATTTCGATAATGCGACCGGAAAGTACGTTATGAACGGTACTGCCATCGGCGGCGATCTTAACAACGTCAAGATCATTGTTACCGCATACGGCATTCAGGCTGCAACCTTCGCAAACGTCGAAGCGGCATACGCAGCATATTCCGCGCAGAATATTGCAGGCGCGGCGATAGATATCGATTAATTGAAGATATCTTGACACTCTGCTCCCTAAAAAGGGAGCAGGGTGTATATGACGTTCTTGGGTTTAAACCGAAGAACGCGATATATGCCCTGAATTTGAGTGAATTTTACATATAGGAGACCTTACATGAAAAAGAAAATATTGGCGCTTGCGCTGATCGTCATCTGTCTTTCGATAGTGGCGTACGGCACGACCGCGTATTTTACATATGATATAATCGCAACTCACGTTATAACCGCGGGTAACGTGCGCATCGAGCTCGAGCAGCTTGCAATACTGACTCCGGGCGGCGCACCGATCGAGTTTGATCGCCCGAACGACATCGTACCCGGCACGAGCGTATCGAAGATCGTTCAGGTGAAGAACACGGGTTACGCGGCGGCGTGGGTGAGACTCGCGCTGACGAAGGAGATCATACTCGCGTCCGGCGTTACGGGCGAGGTCGATCTTTCGCTCGTGAGCTACGAGATCAATGAAGAATACTGGGCGGAGCAGGATGGCTGGTTTTATTACCTGAAGCCCCTCGAAGCCGGCGCGACCACAGAGCCGATCTTTACCGAGATCAGCTTTGCGGCGAGCATGAGCAATATGTATCAGAAGAGCCAATCGAAGATCAACGTCCTCGCGCACGCGGTGCAGACCGTATATAACGGCGAGAGCGTCTTCGAGGCGGCAGGATGGCCCGAAGCATAATGAAAGGAGGCAATCGCATGAAAAATATCAAAATAACTAAAATAATTGCCTTCTTTATGGCAGTCCTCATGATCCTTCCCATGGTCCCCACAATGGACCTCACCGTATTTGCGGAGGGGGAGAGCGGGCTTGATTTGAAGGATAAATATGTAAAAATGGTTTCTTCTTTCCCGGAATTCAGATTGGATCCTACTGTGACAGGTAGTATGTGCGGATCATCTGCATTTCCTGAAGTTATGTACGTTGAAGATGTGCGTCAAGTAAACAGTGTCGTATATTGTCAGGTGAAGGCTGCCGAGGATTACACTTGGAATGAAGATAATTTGTGGGATGTTCCCGAACATTGTTGGGTTATTAGTACTGCTCTTAAAGTAGTTGAATATACACCCTCCACTCCCACAACTCCCGAAATTTCCGCGACTGTTAAGGACGCAAATGGCAACGACTTGACCGTCAAGGTCGAAGGCGAACTCCCCGAGGGGGCAGAACTTTCCGTATCTATTCCCGAAATCGGCGGCGAAAAGCTCCCCAACGTCTTCGATATCAAAGTTCTCAAATCCGATGGCACCGAATGGCAGCCTATCGATGAGGGGAAGACGGTGACGGTTTCGATATCAGCTGACTCGTCTTATGATTATTATGATATATACCATTGTATAGATTACGCTCCTGCTATACATTCTAATATAGAATATGTTCCGGTTGATATTAACGATCAGGAGGTTATGACAGTTCTTGATGAGGCTCTTGAAGTAAGTGATGTAGAAGGTTGTGTTATAGTTGAAAAACATTTAAATATATCTGTTGTCGATGATATCATTTCGTTTGCAACTAATAGTTTTTCTATCTATGAATTATCTGGTAGCCAATTCGTTCCAGGCAATGATATTGATAAGGTTGAATTTGATAATAACAGCCTAGGTTCTTCAACTGATGAGGATACAATTGTAGGAGATATATTTTATGCAACAGCAGATACAGAGTTCGTTTTTGAGACAACTCAAAGTGCAGTTAACCATAAACATTACGATACGTATTTTACTGTTAAAAAGGGTAGAGAATATGTTACGCTAACCAACGAAACGGGAGGCCGAACTGGATTTTTGAGTGGTAGCAAAGTTAGTGTAAAAGTTACTATTGACCCAAATACGCCCGCGGGTACAGAATTAGTTATTTTGTTTAGAACTGATGGAACTCTAGGTATTGGAGCAAAATCTATTCCAAGACAGATAACAATAGTTCGCTCTATTGATATTAAATTTGATTCAAATCTAGATGTTGCCGGTGTAACTGTTACTGGGATGCCCAACAATGAGCTTGGCTTTGTTACGGATGCTGCTCAATCAATATTCCCGCTTCCATCAAATGTTCCTACCGCTGTTAATAATAGTGATCCAAATGATAAATATGAATTTTTAGGTTGGAATACCAGTAAAGCAGGTGACGGAACTGCATATATATGGAACGGCACAGCGTTTAGTCCTAAAGAATTTATTCCTTCACAAAATATTACGTTATATGCGATGTGGAAACGTAGTGAATGTACTGTTACGTTTGACCATAACAATGGTACGGGAACCAAGGAAAAAGTGACGAAAGAATATGGTTCGTCTGTGACAGTTCCCGAAGATCCGCAACGTCCGGGTTATATTTTCTTGGGTTGGTCTGCTTCTCTTGACGGAACCGGACGAAGGTATAAATTGAGTGATGCAGAGTATAATTCGGTTGAACTGAAATCAGACGTTACGCTCTATGCTATTTGGGGAGTAAAGATTAATATAACTGCAATCGGCGGTACAATTTCCGTACAAAAGGACGGGGAGACAAAATTTACTGCCCTGACCGATACTAATACGTACGGATTCTTGGTGGAACATCCGAAAGCCGATGTAACTACTTACTACGCAGTAGTTGCTGAAAACTCTTATGCTAACGCATATTTCCGTTTTACTCCAGCGACATCAGGTAGTACTATCAGAGGTGCTTCGACAGGTTCAAGTATGAGCTTTTTGAATGCTATTGGAAGTACCAAGCTTAGCGGAGATGTATTGTTAACCTCAGCCGGTTTGACTACGGATACAACCATTACATTTACCGCATTGAATAAGTTTATTGTTTCTTTTGAAACAAACGGAGGTTCTCCGGTTACTTCTGTACTTATGGACGATGGAGATACTATCAATCTTTCCGGATATACTCCGGAAGCTCGCGAGGGATATGACTTTGTTGGATGGTATTTGACATCGGATTTCTCCGGCAGTTCGATTTCTTCTCATAAAGTAAAATCCGACACTATTTTCTATGCTAAATGGATTCCTCACAGGTATAGTGTAACTTTAAATAAGGGCTACGGTATTGACAGCGTCAGCGGTGGCGGTGAATACGATTATTCAGCTCTTGTTAATGTTTCCGCTCAGTTGAAACCGGGTTATAGTTTCTTGCAGTGGACTGCATCAGGAGTTCCTAATTCTAATTCTGCGAATTATTCATTCCTTCTTCCGGATGGCCCTGTAGAACTTACTGCCGTAGGAAAGTTGAACACCTATAACATCACATATAATCTTGCAGGTGGCACGGTAAGTGGAATAAACATTACGCAGTACACAGTTGAAGACGGTGCGATAACACTTGTTAATCCTACAAGGATTGGTTATGTATTTCTTGGTTGGACAGGAACCGGCTTGAGTGAACCGACTGTTAACGTTACTATTCCCACCGGAAGTTACGGTGATCGAGAATATACTGCAAATTGGAAAGCAGGTAAGTATTCTGTTACATGGGTGGACGCTTTTGGTAATACTATTCTTTCTGAAGAACTTGATTACGGCACGACTATTACAAATATACCTGCGAATCCTTCCAAGTCCGGATATACTTTCTGTGGTTGGAAAGGATATACTGCGGGTATGAAGATGCCTGCATATGATGTGGTGGTTACAGCGCGTTGGGAAGTTTCCGTTCGTGCTACCATAGATAACAATGGTACTATTGTATGTGTTTTCGATGGACATGTGTACAATGGCTCGTCCGGTGAAGTTGCTATTCTCCATATTCCTCTGGAAATTGGTACAATCGGTGCAGGCTCTACAATAGCCTTTACTCCGGCAATAGGTTATAAGATTTCTAAGGTAACCTTTACTATTGGCGAGGAAACCAGCGTCAATACCAATCCGACGGTGCTTTCAGACGGCTCATATGTCTATGTGATTCCTGCTGAAGGTATAACTGCAGAGATGGAAATCACAGTTGAGACTACGCTGAAGCAGTGTACTATCTCGTTTGAGTCCAATGGCGGTTCCGTAGTTTCTCCGATCTCGGAACTTTACGGTACAGCAATCTCCAAGCCTACCGATCCAACTAAGGAAGGTTACTCATTTGCTGGTTGGTATACAGAGCCGACTTTGGAAAATGAATATGTGTTCACTACTATGCCTGCAGATGATATTACTCTGTATGCAAAGTGGTCTATCAATCAGTATACTATTACCTTCAATACCGATGGCGGTACACCTGTTGCGGCGATTACGCAAGATTTTGGAACTGATATAACTAAACCTGCCGATCCTACAAAAGTAGGTCATACTTTCGCAGGTTGGGATATCGAAATTCCCGACAAGATGCCCGGAGAGGATATAACTATTACTGCACAGTGGACACCTTATACCTACACTGTTTCTTATCAGCTCGGACTTATTCCTGAGCGTTTAACAAACGCCGGTGTGTTTGTTCAGCAGACTAAGAAGTACGGAATCAATTTGCAGTTGAATGCCGTTGAGCCCACTGCACTTGGCGCAAATTTTGCAGGTTGGGATACTGACGGTAACGGTACAGCTGATTATCAGGCAGGAGATACATACACGGGTAATGAGGCTCTTACGCTTGTTGCGGTGTGGACTCCCAAACCTATGAAGGTCGTTTACAGCACTTCCGGACTTCCTGCCGGTGTTACTGCAACGTTTGAAAGTCAGCAGGGTTATTACAATGATTCGGTGACCGTTCAATCTCCTGCTGTTGTGGGATATCAGATTGTAAAGATCGAGGTAGACGGAATAGAGGTTTCTTTCGATTATGATATTAAGTTTATTGACAGCGATGTAAACGTAGTTGTTACTTACGCGCCCATCGGTTATAAAATTACCTTTGATACCGATGGTACACAGAATGTTGTAGACTATAATATCGAAGGAACTGTTTCTCTTTCTACTCCTACTAAAACCGGCTATACTTTCGCCGGTTGGAAGGTAACAGTTGCTGACGGTAACTGGACAGAAAACGCCATCCACACGGGAACTGTTGAGAAAATGTACGGTAACGTTACTCTTACCGCACAGTGGACGATCAATCAGTACACCATTATCTTTCAAAACGAAGACGGAACTGTTCTCCAGTCGAGCTTGTGGTCTTACGGTGATTCTCCCGAGTACAGTGGCACTACCCCCACAAAGGCAGCTGACGCGCAGTATACCTATACTTTCGCGCAGTGGTCTCCCGAAATCGTTTCCGTAACCGGTGACGTAATTTATACCGCAACTTATACCGCAACGGTTAATAAGTATACCATTACCTTTGAAAATGAGGATGGAACTGTTCTTCAGACCGTTGAAGTAGAGTACGGTAAAACCCCCGAATATGGCGGCGCAACTCCCACCAAGGCACCCGATGCGCAGTATACTTATACTTTTGAAAAGTGGACACCTTCGATCGAATCTGTAACGGGTAATAAAACTTATACTGCGGTTTATTCTACTTTAACCAATAAGTATACAGTCATTTGGAAAAACTGGGACGGTACCGTTCTTGAAACCGATGAAGACGTGCCTTACGGTTCAACTCCCGAATATAACGGTGCGGAACCCACAAAACCTGCAACTGCACAGTATACTTATACTTTCACAGTTTGGACACCGGAAGTTGATTCCGTAACCGGTGATGTTACCTATACCGCAACCTTTAGTTCGACGGTTAATACCTATACTGTAACTTGGGAAAACTGGGACGAAACCGTACTTGAAACCGATGAAAATGTTCCTTACGGTACAAAGCCTGAATATAATGGCTCTCAGCCTACAAAGGTTGTTCCGGGTTATACTTATGTATTCAATGGCTGGTACCCTGAGGTCAATAACGTAACCGGCGACGTAACTTATAAGGCACAATTTACTGAAAATGTAGTTCAGTTCACTATTACTTATAACGCCAACGGCGGTGATGCGGTGGCTTCTCAAGTGTACGATATTGAGCATGCTATTACTTTGAGCACTCCTACCAGAAAGGGATATACTTTTGTTGGTTGGAAGGTTACAACATCCGGCGGTAACTGGTTCATCGATACGGAATATGCTCCCGCTAACCTCGCTATTGCCAAAGGTAAATACGGAAACGTTACTTTGACTGCTCAGTGGACTGAGAACCTTGTCGAGATCAATTACAAGATCGTCATCCCGAGCGGTGCTGAGGATTACGGAACTCTTTCTAAGACTTCTGAATCCGTCGGTGCGGCAACAGGTGCACCTTCTTGTATCGCTCTGCCCGAGCCTACATTCAAGTTTGCGGGTTGGTATGATAATGCGGAGTGCAACGGCGAACCGATTTCGATGAATGAGGAATACACGTTTACAAAGCCTGACGGAACTTTATGGGCAGACGGTACTACCTACTACGCCAAGTTTGAGTATAATCTTACACAGCTTATGCTGAATGTTAGTACTAACTCGGATTGCTCACTTCTGATCAATATTAAGGGTAAGAATGACAGCGTAGATCTTGATATTATTGTGCCCTCACGCAGCAACGGCGTTATTGTCGACGGTCTTATCATCGGTAATACCTATACAATAACCATTGATACTGATTGGACAAAGGGATACAATTGGGATAAGTGGAGTTATGATAATACTTCCGGCGCCGGTTCCAAAGCTGAAATTACGTTGGTGGCTGAGCCTTATTCCCAAATCATCTTCCACGTATCTGAAATTGGCGGTGCTTGGCTCAGCGGCGGTACAGAAAGTCCTACAACAAGTACTTTCTCATCCGTAGCAGGCTAAGAGAGGAGGCAAGTAAATGCTCAAAAAATTGAATAAAAAGAGATTAATAGTTTTACTTGTCTCGCTTTCCCTCGCGCTTGTCGCCGGTGTGGGAGTGACAGTGGCGTTGATCATGACTAAGACTGAGCCGATCGAAAACACCTTCGAGCCCTCTTATGTTGACTGCGCTGTGCTTTCCGATACGTCGGTAGATAATACCGGCGATACAACGGCTTACATCCGTGCGGCGGTTATCGCCACTTGGAAGAAGGATGGCGTTGTCTGGGCACAGAAGCCGCTCGAGGGCGCAGGCAAAGATTATCAGATAACCTTGGGCGCAGGCTGGGTAAAGCTCGGTGACTACTATTACTATACCTTGCCGGTTGACGCTGAGGCGGCAACTACAAAGCTGATCGAGACCTTGATCCAAACCGGAACAGCTCCTACGCTCGAGCATTCGCTTTCGATCGAGATCGTAGCGGCTGCAGTTCAGTCACAGCCTACGACAGCGGCTGAATCTATGTGGGGCGTAACTATTACCGATAATAAAATTACCGGATTGGCGGGAGGATCGTAATGAAACGAAATTTTCGAAGAATTATCGCTCTCCTTCTGGCAGTTATATTCTGCATGAGTGCTGTGATCTCGGTCTCGGCTGACGATTCGATCATCTACGATGGTGAGTCGCATGAGTTTATCTTCGTTCATGATGAAGTAAACGAATCGGGCGAGGAGATCAGGGTTATGCCCGGTGACACGATCAAAAGAAAGCTGACTGTCAAAAACGACGCCGAACGTGATGTTAAGGTCAATATTTTCGTTCGCCCCCTCGTAAAAGCCATCGATTCCGAATCCGGATCGGCAGATTATCTCTCCGATGTCACCGTTACGGTTGCCAAGGCGAAGGAAAACAGAATGGCTTATATGTTCGAGGCGTCCGCGGATCAACTTGATGAATCGGGCGAGTGGCTCATGCTCGGAACCCTCTATTCGGGCGGTATGGTCGATCTTGAGGTAACACTCGATTTCCCGATCACGCTCGACAATGAATTTCAGGGCGCAGAGTTTTATCTCGAGTTCAGAGTTCAGGAGTTCCCGAAGGAACCCGACGATCCCGAGCCTCCCCAGACGGGTGACGTTAACAACGTCGTACTCTTTTCCTGCGTTTCGGCGGTTGCTCTTGTGCTGATACTGATCCCGATCGTATCGCGCAGACGCAGACGAGACGAGGAAGAAGAATAATTTTTAAATGCAAAACCGCAGATTGACAATCTGCGGTTTTTGTGTTATAATTAGAAAAAATGCGAGGTGGCATTATGAATTGCGATAAACTTTTTGAGATAATAGATTTCTTGAATTCCGATTACGTGAATGTTTGGGTGGATGTTTGCAATATTGAGAGCCCTACAAAGTACAAGGCGGGCGTTGACGCTTGCGGTGAGTATTTTGCCGCAATGGCGAATGAAAGAGGTTGGAAAGTCGAGTATTTCCGTCAGCCTGTCGCGGGCGACATTGTTGATATCACGCTTAATCCCGATGCCGATGCCAAACCCATCATCTTCTCGGCGCACCTTGATACGGTGCATCCCGTCGGCTCGTTCGGCACTCCCGCGGTCAAGATCGAGGGCGATAAGATGTACGGCCCGGGTGTCGCCGACTGCAAGGGCGGCGCGGTCGCGGCGTTTCTTGCTATGGATGCACTCGATAAGTGCGGTTTCCGTTCGAGACCCGTCAAGCTGATCCTTCAGACAGACGAGGAAGTCAGCAGTATGATCAGCAATAAAGCCACGATCGGTTATATGTGCGAGCGCGCGCTTGAGTCGGTCGCATTTCTCAATCTTGAAGGATATGCCACGGGCCAGGCTTGCCTTCAGCGCAAGGGAACGATCACGTTCACATTCACCGTCGAGGGCATTGAGGCGCACGGTTCGCTCTGCGCAACTCAAGGTGCAAGTGCCATTCTCGATGCGGCGCATAAGATCATCGAGCTTGAGAAGCTGAAGGATGCGGAAGGTCTTACCTGCAACTGCGGCGTTATCAGCGGCGGAAGCGTGCCGAATACCGTTCCCGGTCATTGCGAATTCAAGGCGAACGTTCGCTTTGCGAACTCGGAACAGCTCGCTTGGGTGCGCAATCATGTTAAGGAAGTGGCTGCTACGGTCCACGTTCCCGGATGTAAATGCACGGTAAATAACCCCAAGGGCAGGGTTGCTATGGAGCTTTCGGAGAAAAACGTCACGCTTCTCGCGAGAATGAATGAGATCTTTGCAGAAAACGGTCTCCCCGAGCTGAAAGCCGTGAAGCATACCGGTGCATCGGATGCCGCCGACGTCACACATGCGGGCGCGGCTTGTATCGATTCAATCGGTGTTCGCGGAGGAAAGATACATTCCCCCGCCGAGTTCGCTTATATCGAATCTCTTGCCGAAAGCGCAAAGAGACTTGCGGCTGTGGCGGCAAATATTTAAAAAATGAGGTTGACTGCCGAAATTCGGCAGTCAACCTTTTCTGCTTTTATTCATACAATATTATCATTGATGACAGAACGGAGATAATATGAATATGAATTTGTACGACGAGGGCAAGAATTGGTGCGCGCTTATGAAGTGCGAGACGGTTGCCGACCTCAACGAGCTTACCGATTCGGGCAGACTGCGCGAGCTTATCCGCGTGAATGAAGCTTTGCACGAGAAGAATTTCTCGCGGATTGCCGATATGATCTGCGAGCGCGGGGCACACGCCGTGATGCTTGCGGGGCCTTCTTCGTCGGGCAAAACGACCTCAGCACACCGTCTTGCAACTCAGCTTCGCGGACACGGCAAGAACGTTATACTTATGAGCCTTGACGATTATTATTTTGACCGAGACAAAATCCAGCCGAGCGAGGACGGCAAGGTCGATTTTGAACATATCAATACGATAGACTCCGAGCTTTTCGGAGAACAGCTTTCCGCGCTTTTACGGGGAGGTGAGGTCGAGCTTCCGAGCTTCAATTTCAAGACCGGCAAGCGCGAGTGGCGGGGAAGAAAGCTGCGGCTTGACGAAAATTCGGTAATAATCGTCGAGGGTATACATGCGCTCAATCCCGTGCTTCTGCCCACCGAGCTTGACAGAGGCGCGGTTTTCAAGATATTCATCAGCCCGCTTCTGCCTCTGAGCCTTGACGATCACAACAGGATACCGACAAGCTATCTGCGCCTTCTCCGCAGAACCGTGCGCGATTACGATACGCGCGGCTCGTCGGTGCAGAATACGCTTTCGATGTGGGATTCCGTGCGCCGAGGGGAGGGAAGATGGATTCTGCCTTTCCGGGAGGAAGCCGACGTCATATTTAACAGCTCGACGCTCTATGAGCTTGCGGTGCTGAAAAAGTATGTCTACCCGCTCCTCTGCGCCGTCGCACCCGAGGAGGAGTGCTATGAGCAGGTCCGCGTGATGGTAAAGATACTCAACTACATCCACGAAGCCGACGTCGACGACGAGATCCCGCCCACCAGCATAGTCCGCGAGTTCATCGGCGGTAATGCGTTTTACAGATAAGACGAAGCATCCTCATCCGATATCGGATGAGGATGCTTTTGCTTAAGTCTTATTTATCTTTAATATAATTTTTTATCGCCTCAAATGACTCACGGCTGATGACGTGCTCGATCTTGCAGGCGTCCTCTGCCGCGGTTTCTTTTTCGACTCCGAGAGAGACGAGGAGGCTTGTCAGTATCGTGTGGCGTTCGTAAAGGTTTTCTGCGGCTTGAATACCTTTTTCGGTCAGAGTGATAAATCCCGAGCGGTCGACGTTGATGTATTCGCCCGCTTTGAGAATGCCGATTGCGCGGCTGACGCTCGGCTTGGAATATCCCATGCTCTCGGCAACGTCGACTGAGCGCACGGAGGTCGATCTTCTTGTCAGTACGTATATAGTTTCAAGATACATTTCACCCGATTCGGCAAGTCCCATTTTGGAGTCCTCCTTCTGATCTATAGTATAATGATATCACATTTACGCCAAAAATGCAAGGTCTTTTGAAAAAATTCTCAAGTCCCGAGCCGTATTTTAAATAACTCTTGACTTTTGGCGAAATTTGTGCTATTATTATAATGTATGTAAAAATCCAACCAAATCTCGAAAGGGTTAAGAAATGAAAAGAACATTTATTGCCGACGTTAAGCCGGGCGAGAACGTAAAGATCGCCGGTTTCGTTGAAAATTGCCGCAACAAGAAAGCGCGCGCATTCCTCGTTATCCGTGATATCACCGGTAAGGTTCAGGTTTACGTTGAGAAGGAAGGCAACGACGAGCTTGCAGCTGTTGTTGACCAGCTCACCATCGACTCTGTTGTTACCATCGAGGGCGAATGCATCGCAAACGAATACGTTAAAATGGGCGGAATGGAGATCATTCCTACCTCTATCCGCATCGAATCCATCGCAGACGCGCTCCCCATCAAGGAAGATTCTGCGATCGACTCGCGTCTTGACTACCGTTGGGTAGACCTCCGCACCGAGCGCAACACCCTTATCTTCCACGTTCAGAGCGAGATCACCGCGGCTCTCCGTGACTACCTCCTCCAGAACAAGTTCACCGAGCTCCATTTCCCCAAGATCATCGGCGCGGCTTCCGAGTCGGGCTCCGAGGTCTTCAAGCTCAACTACTTTGACCGCGACGCATACCTCGCGCAGTCTCCCCAGTTCTATAAGCAGA
>JAGBYM010000001.1 GCA_017628755.1 Clostridia bacterium
ATATCGGATGGTTTTTGGCAGCTGCCGCCGAGCCGCTGTCAAACGGCGGTCCTAGGTTTGTTGAGCAGAATTACGGCGTCGAGCTCTTCTCTGCGGCTGATGCGGTCTTTCTCCAGCCTTCCATTGCTATGTGCAACACAACACAGTATCTTATGAGCTATACTTCGGAGAAGATCACCGATTTTCTTTACGTCGGCGTTCTCTTTGAACCTTTGCGTGAAATAACCGACGTTTCGACGGTTGACGACAAGATCTGCCGCACTCTGCGCACGATCGGAGACAACCGCAAGTATGAGATTTTGAAGCTCCTTGCCGAGTCCCCGCGCTACGGACAGCAGATCGCCTCTCTTATTGATATTTCGACAGCAACCGTCTCGCATCACATGTCGATGCTGATCGAAGCTGGCTTTGTTGACATCAAGCGCGAATCCAACCGAATTTATTATATCCCAAATAAAAAGAAAATACGCGACTTTCTTGATGAGTTGACGGAGGCGTTATTAGGTTAATCTCGCTTCGCTCGAATTAATGCGGAAATCTCCGATTGATATTTTGGGAGGATTATTATGAACCCGTACACAAAACGATCCTTGATACACTTCCTGCTTTCATTCGCGGCACTCGCCATCGGAATCGCCGTTTTCATTATGATTTCAATTTCGATCTCCGAATCAGTGAATCAGCCGGTTGACGAGAAAGCTGCATTTGCCGAGCTCGGAAAACTCTTTGCCATCTTTGCGGGCGCAATTATAGTAATATTTGTAGGAATAATCGACGCGGTTTTCACCTCTCTCTTCGTCTATATGTTCGCCTACTTTTCGCACGAGAACGCAAAGCTCGCCATTGAAGAAGGCGGCGATACCTCAACCACACCTAAAACTCTGCGCGTCCTATCCCTGATCGAAATGATCATTGCCGCGATCATCGCGATCGTGGGCGGACTGCTCATAATTCTCCCTTTCGTATTTTAGGAATTAATATGGATAAAAAACTACTCATCTTCGACCTTGACGGAACACTTTCCGACACCCAACCGATACTTTACACAATAGTTCTCGAAACTCTACGCGAGTCGGGCATCGAAATTGACACTCTTGCCGACGTCTACTCCTCTTTTGAAGAGCACGGCAAGGAAATAATTGAGCTGAAGGCTCTTATCCCCGCGGAATTTCTGCCCGCGGTTAACCGCGAAAAATACTCGGTCGATTTCTGGGACAATTACGCAAAGCTCTGCATGAAGGCGACCGAGTGTGTCTTTGACGGCATGCGCGAGACGCTCGATGAACTTAAAGCGCGCGGATACCTTCTCGCTGTTCTTTCAAATAAGAAAAACAAATTCGTTCAGCCGATCATAGCAACCGCCTTCGGCGAAGGATATTTCGATTTTGTCTGCGGCTGGGACGAAGTGCGCCCGAAGAAACCCGATCCGACCTCGCTGCTCTCTATCCTTGAGGCACTCAACATTGAACGTGAAAACGCATGGATGATCGGCGATCTTCCCGCCGACTACAGCGTATCGGTCAATGCGGGCATCAACCACATCGTAGCCGATTGGGGCTACGGAAAAAAGAAGAAATTCATCGCGCTCGGCGCAACTGTTTTTGCAAAGAAGCCGATCGATCTTCTTGATATTCTGAAATAATTTTATCTCCTACCACCGTATAGAAATTTTAAGAGGAAAAATGAAAAAACTACTTATATTTGACCTTGACGGCACGCTGGCGGACACGTTGTCTACCCTCACCGAGTCGATGAACTCGGTGCTTAATGAATTTTCCTTTCCGCTTGTTGACGACAATCACATATGCCGCTCCATCGGCAACGGTATGCTTATGCTCTGCCGCCGATGCCTTCCCGCGGATTTTTACAACAACGAGGAGGTATACCTCCCCTTCCAAGAAAAATACAAGGAAGCCTACGCACGCAATTATCTCGACATCGACGAGCCGTACACGGGCTTGATCGAGGTTGTCGCCGAGCTGAAGGCGCGCGGCTACACCGTCGCTTCACTTTCCAACAAGCCTCACAGATACACGGTTGACATTGTGGAAAAGCTCTTCGGAAAGGGCACCTTTGCCGAAATCCGCGGTATGATCGAGGGCGTTCCCGCAAAGCCCGATCCCACATCCTTCCTTGATATCGCGCAAAAGCTCGGTTACAGCGCCGAGGACACCATCATGATCGGTGACAGCGAGCCCGATATCAAAGTCTCGCAGAATGCCGGCGCATCCTGCATTGCCGTAAGCTGGGGCTATCGCACCCGCGATCAGCTCGCAGCCGCAGAAGCCAAGACCATTATCGACAATCCTCACGAACTACTTGAAATCTTAAAATAAAGGAGAAGAGCCATGCTTAGAGCAATCCTTATCCCCTCGCTTGAAAAAGTCTTCCTCGACACCAAGATCGATACCCTCGAGCCCCTGCGCTCGGCAAACGCCTACCGTAATTCGACCTTTTCCTTCCAGATCGCAATGACCGAGACCGCTTGCGACGCCGCACACCGCCGTTTCGTCGGCATTTCGCTTGACGGAATCGAGCAGAGTGCCGTAAGCCTCCGCACGGTCGAGCTCATCCCCTCCTATATGCCCGCGTATCCCACCAGATACGACACAGCCTACGTCCGCACCGAGCCCGGTCTCTACCCCGACCTGCTCCAGCCCCTCCAGATGGAAGGCAGAGTGCCCTGCGTGATGGGTCAGACCCGCACAGTCTGGGTCGATATCGACACCTCCGCGCTCTCGGACGGCAAGCACGATATCGCAGTCAACATCATCGACGGCGAAGCTACTTATACTCTCAAGCTCGCGCTGAACGTGATCCCCGCATCGCTCCCCGAGGTCGATTTCCCCGTAACGCAGTGGTTCCACTACGACTGCCTCGCGAGCTACTATAACGTCCCCGTATTCTCGGAGCGCCATTGGGAGATCGTTGAAAACTTCATCAAAACCTTCGTCAAGTGCGGCAACAACACTCTTCTGACCCCCGTTTTCACTCCCGCACTCGATACTTATATCGGCGGCGAGCGTCCGACCGTACAGCTTGTCGGCGTTGCGCGTGACGCGGATGGCAAATATACCTTCGATTTCTCGCTCCTGACCAGATTTATGGACATGGCAGACCGCCTCGGAATCAAGTATTTCGAGATCGCGCACTTCTTTACTCAGTGGGGCGCGTCTCACGCACCCAAGGTCATGGCGGCTACTCCGAACGGCTACGAGCGCATCTTCGGTTGGGACACCGATGCGACCGGCGAGGAGTACACCACCTTCATCCGTCAGTTCATCACCGAGCTTCTTGACTTCCTCAAGGCTCGCGGCGACGATAAGAGATGCTTCTTCCATATCTCCGACGAACCTCAGCTTGCCCACCTCGAGCAGTATATGAAGTCGAAGAATTCAGTTGTAGATCTGCTCGACGGATACGTAATTATGGACGCACTTTCCAACGTTGATTTCTACCGTCAGGGCATAATCAAGAATCCTATCCCCTGCAACAACCACATCGAGCCCTTCCTTGAGGCTTATGCGGAAGAAGGCCGCGAGGATCTTTGGACATACTACTGCTGCAGCCAGAACAAGCACGTCAGCAACCGCTTCTTCGGCTACCCCGGCGCGCGCACAAGATACATCGGCGTGCAGTTCTACCGCTACAAGATCAGCGGATTCCTCCAGTGGGGCTACAACTTCTACTATAATCAGGGCTCACACGACCTGATCAACCCCTATATCGACTCGACCGGTAACTATTTCGTACCCTCGGGCGACACCTATTCCGTCTACCCCGCAGCCGACGGCACCGCGCTTGAATCGGTAAGAATCCTCCACTTCCGTGAGGGACTTGACGACATGCGCGCACTCTACCTCGCAGAATCGCTCGTCGGACGCGAGAAGGTGCTCGAGGTTATCGAACCGATCGTCAAGGAAATGACAGGCGAAAATATCGTCTTCGCCCGCTGCATCGACCGCTCGAGCGATATGATGAAGCTCCGCGAGAAGATCGACGAGATCGTAATGAACGCACTCAACTGACAAAGCTAAAGCTTTTGAAGATTTTTAAGAAACTTTTCCCGAAAAGTTTCTTAAACGGGTTTCAGGGCAGAGCCCTGAACAATACCGCTCCAACCCGACTGCGCTCCGCAGGCGGGTTGGAACCAAAGCGCGCCTCACCGAAAGTGGTGAGGCGCGCTTTGTTTATTTATTTGAATTATGGAACGAAGAAGCGGTCACCGATGCCGGTGACCGCTTGAAGCGCATATGCAGGGCTTTGCCCCGCACCTCACCAGCTTTTGAAAAATGTGGACGAAAACTTTCCCGCTTTTAATAAAAATCTTCGTTATTCGAATAAATATTCAAAAACCTATTGACAAATCCCCATTTTTGTAGTAAAATATCCGCATAAAGCTATGATTGAAAGTTCAGTAAGAATTCACAGGTCTTCCTGCAGAGAGCTGTCGGTTGGTGCGAGACAGCGGTTGGTGGATTCCGAATTACCTTTCGGGAGCTGTGCGCAGAACGATTTTTTCTAAAGGCGCAACGGTTTGCCTCCGTCACAAGGCGACACATTGACAGATGTGCGTAAGGCTCGCCTCCGCAAGGAGCGGGTGAAACAGAGTGGTAACACGGCTTATACGTCGTCTCTGTATCCAACACGGATGCAGGGATTTTTTATTTTCCCTGCAAGAAAAGGAGAATTACCATGCCTATTACAGAAATTTTGGTTCGCAATGCGGCTTTTTACCCCAATGACACCGCGCTCGTTGAGATCAACGCGGCTCTTGAACCCACAGAAAAGCTTACTTGGAAGGAATATTCGCTGATGCAGTCGACGGGCGGCGAAAGCTACCGCCGCGAGATGACCTGGAGCGACTTTGATCAGCGCGCTAACCGCTTCGCAAACCTCCTTCTCACCCGCGGTATCACCAAGGGTCAGAAGGTCGCAATACTTCTTATGAACTGCCTCGAATGGCTTCCCGTCTACTTCGGAATCCTCAAGGCGGGCGGCGTCGCGGTTCCCCTGAACTTCCGCTACACCGCTGACGAGATCAAATACTGTATCGAAAAATCCGACTCCGAATTCATCGTTTTCGGTCCCGAATTCACGGGAAGAATAGAGGAGATCTGTTCCACACTGCCGCAGATCAAAATGTGGAACTACGTCGGACGCGACTGCCCTTCCTTTGCCGAGAGCTACGACAGACTCGTGACTTTCTGCTCATCCAAGCCGCCCGCAGTTCCGATCTGCGACCGCGACTACGCCGCCATCTACTTCTCGAGCGGCACGACCGGCTTCCCCAAGGCGATCCTCCACGACCACAAGGCACTCATGCACGCCTGCGAAGTCGAGCAGGCACACCACTCGCAGACCCGAGAGGACTGCTTCCTCTGCATCCCGCCCCTCTATCACACGGGCGCGAAGATGCACTGGTTCGGCTCATTCCTTGCCGGCTCGAAGGCTGTCCTTCTTAAGGGTACGTCTCCGAAGCAGATCATCAAGACCGCGTCGGAGGAGCATTGCACGATCGTTTGGCTTCTCGTTCCGTGGGCGCAGGACATCCTCGACTCGATCGACCGCGGCGAGATCAATCTCGATGAATACAAGCTCGATCAGTGGAGACTGATGCACATCGGCGCACAGCCCGTTCCCCCGAGCCTTATCAAGCGTTGGAAGGATATCTTCCCGAACCATAAATACGACACAAACTACGGACTTTCCGAGTCGATCGGCCCCGGCTGCGTACACCTTGGCGTTGAAAACATCAACAAGGTCGGCGCGATCGGCAAAGCAGGCTACGGCTGGGAGACCAGAATCGTTGACGAACGCCGCGCGACCGTCGAAAAAGGTGAGGTCGGCGAGCTTGCGGTCAAGGGTCCCGGCGTTATGAAGTGCTACTACAAAGATCCCAAGGCGACCGACGAGATCCTCGGCGAGGACGGCTGGCTCTACACCGGCGACATGGCGCGCGAGGACGAGGACGGCTTTATCTGGCTTGTTGACAGAAAGAAGGACGTCAT
>JAGBYM010000160.1 GCA_017628755.1 Clostridia bacterium
GCGCCGTCAGCGAAGATGAACTTGATCTTCTTATATCCCGGCTTGCCCTTGACAAGTCCGAGGTTATACTCACCCATATGGCTGATAAGCAGGCTTCCGTTCTTCCAGTCGGGGCAGAAGATCTCGGCAAAAGTTGCGCCCGCATATGCCTTGCGAAGTGCACCGACGAGCGAAGCTGTCAGGATATCGCCCTCACCCGCGTAGCCGATACCGCGCGCCATAGCCTTGCAAGCCTCGATAAAGGGCATAGCGGTGATTCCGCTGTTGCCGCCGATCTTTCTGAAATTGATCGTGAAGGCATCGAGATTGTTGTTTTCAATAAATTTACGGACAGCAAGGCAGTTGCGGACGGTCTCTGCGTGCGCCTCGGCATCAATCGGCTCGATCTCGTAGAAGATCTCCGAGTTTTCCTTCATTTCGGCTTCAACCTCGGCATCAGTCACAGAATTGCGAAGAGCCTCGATCTCTCCGTCCTTGGGATAAACAGCGGTCACACCGAAGCGATCAAAGAGAGTTTCGTCATCGATAAGGAAGTCACCCATACCGTCAAAGGAGCCGCCGATAGAGCCCGCACGGCTGCCCTTAAGCGCGCGCGCCGCGCCCGCGGCTCTCGCATAGCCCGCAACGCGGTCGAGAACGTCGGAATGCTCAATATGACCAGCACAGATCACGTAGCCCTTTCCGCGCTGACGGAGCAGGCTGCACATATCCATAACGCCGTGGATTCCGTGGCAGAAGCTGATCTCAGCGGGATCCTGATCGGGGCTGAAATCATAGGTCTCTGTGGTGTCAAGAACGATTATGGGCAGTTCGGTGCCCGCGAGAGCATCGATCGATTCAAGCGAGGGCGAGTACGCCGCGTGCCAGGTGACGATGCAGTCGGCACCCACGTTCTCGAATTTTTCCACAGCCGCCGCGAATTCGGGCTTGATACGGCAGAATTCATTGCGGATGACCTCAAATCCGCGCGCTTCGAGCTCGCAGGCGAGTCTTTCATAAAAGGGTTCAAGTCGCGGTCTGCCAACGGCACCGCTTCCGCAATCGTCGTAAAGCTTTATGTAAAGTGGAAGAAAACCTATTTTGATCTTTTTCATAATCTGAAAATCCTTTCTTATTTGATACCGAAAACGCGTGCCGCGTTACCGTACATAATGTCGCTTATCTCATCCTTTGTGAGTCCGAGCTTTTCGGCGGCACGGCGGAAGGCGAGGAGTTCCTCGTAGATGAAGAGGGTGATATCGGTCTCGTCGGTCTCGCGCATCTGCTTGTCATTTGAGACGTCGCCGTAAAGTCCGCGCGGAACTACGTTGATGTACTTTCCGCCCTCGTTTATGCGGTACATACGCATCTTTGTGTAGGGCATATCCGAGCCGTAGAGCACTCTCTTGGGTCCAACGGCGTCAATGAGCTTTTCCATGGCGTAATCGTAAACGTTGGCGGAGAAATCGTAATAAAGATTCTTAGTCTTCTTGATCACCTCAAAGGCGTCGCCAATGTCCTCGTAAACGTAAGCTCTGCCGACATGGGCAATGATGACCTTGGCATTAGGATATCTTTCGTCGATCTCTGCCATCTGCGCGAGGTTCACGGGATCCTTGAGTCTCATTGCGCGTGGGATATGAAGGATAACGACACCGCCGAGCTCGTTCATGACCTCAAGATGCTCGTGGGGCAGGAAATCGAAAATTCTGATCTCGGAGGCGGGGATATAGGGCGCGCAATTCGCCTGATAGGGCTTGATGCCGATATACCCCTGCGCCATCGCGTTTATGATATCGCGCTTGGTGGTCTTGTATGAGGTGCAGTAAAGACACGCGTCGCCGTGCTGTTTGATGATATCGGTAACATATCCGTTCACCTTATCGAGATAGCAGGTCGGCGAGCCCATAAGCACAGGTGTGACCGTCTTGCCGGGGAAAAGGATGCGGTTGGTCTCGTAAATATCCTCATATGTCATATTGGGAGCAACAAGCTCGGTCCAGCTGACGCATCCCTTGCGTTCCTCGGGCTTTTTGCGCTTCATTCCGTCGGTCCAGACGTGCGCGTGCGCGTCGATTATTCTGTCGGGCAGAAAATCCGCCAGCTTCTCTTCATAAACTTTTTTGTCGTAATCGGTTAACTGTATTCCAAACATTCTGTTACCTCTTATGATTCGTAAACTTCAAATTCAACTATGCGGAAGTAATGCGGGTTAGCATTGACCTCTGCTACAACGCCGTATTTTTGATTGAATGCTTCAACACCGGATGCGTCACGGCTGCGGGGCGCGGTCAGCGCGAACATCACGTACTTTGTCTCGGTCTTCTCAAAGGACGCGCTGAACTTATTTGTGGTCGAATCGACCTTTTCGTACTGCAGACCAGATGCGAGCTTTTCGCCCGAGAACGCAACAGTCCAGTTCTCACCGTCCATGCTGACAAGGATATCAAATCCGTCGATATCGTATGTCACACCACTGTTATAGATCGTGAAAGAATCTATGAACGTCGCCTCGTCAAGCTCAAACCAGAATCCGCAAAGATACTTGCCGTCTGCGCTGAGCTCGCCTTTGGCGTTGTAAAGCTGTGAGATAGAAGTATAATCCGCGCACTGAGCCTTTGTGAAGGTCAGCTTGAAATCGGTGTAGGTCGATTTCGCATCCTTATCGTAAACGTACTTGCCGTCGGTCTGGTTTGCGGGGTTCGATATCGTTGAAAGACCGAAGGATTCGGTCTTTGCAAGCGACATTCCGTAAAGGAGATTGAATGTGTACTGCTTGGTATCCTTCGCTCCGCAGACTGTGCAGGAACGTTCCTTTGTTCCTTTTGCCGAAGCCGTTGCGGCGGTAAGAACACTCCATTCGCCGTATGTATGCGGTTTTGTGAGAGTGATGCGCTCCTTTCTACCGCAAACGCTACATTCGCGAGCACGCTCGCCGGGTGTAGCACAAGTAGCCGCGCTTACATCCTTCCATTCGGTGTAGGAATGTGCGCCCGCCATCACGTTGCCCGCCTTGACGATATAGCTGTCGATCAGCTCCTGAATACGGAGCATTTCGGACGATGACGCAAGAACGTTCTCAAACTGCGTCTCGTATGCTCCCGCATAGTAGGAGGTCGAGCGGTTGACAAAGGAATAATCCGCGCCGACAGCACTTCTCGAGGTGAGCGCGCAGTAGGTCATAAGCGCCTTGATATAACCCGTCAGATAGTTCGGATGAACGTCATCCTTAGTGATAACGAAATCATTCTTGGTATATTTGAACTCGGTGTCTTTAATTCTGCCGTTCCAGAGATCGGTCACGAGGTCGCCCGCGGGAATGACGGTCCAGCCGTCAGCAAGCGTCTTTTTGAGTGCCGAGCCCGTGGACGTGTTCTTGGTATCGTAATGAGTGATGATAACGGCAAAGTGTGTGTCCTCGGGGAAAAGAGCCGCGATCTGCTTTACCTGATCGTAAGAGGACGAGATCGACGCGCCTCTCTGCTGGAAGATGACAACGTCCTGATCATAGAAGGAGTCCATCGCCTTGCCGTTTTTGTTGTTATAATGATTGGGATGGAGCTCGAGCATGAGCTGATAGAGACCGTAATCCTTGTAGCTTGTGGGAATTCCGTCGGTCGATGCCTTATCTCTGCCGTCGGTAAAGCCCGCGCTTCCGTATGTGAAGTTGGTGACGCTCACCTTGTCGCCGAAATACTCGGCAACCTTCTCAAAAACGCCCTTCTTCGCCGTGGGGCTTCCGTTATCGTTTATAACGACCTCGCCGTAATAGGTCAGCGAGTTGCCCGCGAACATGACCTTCTTGCCGTCAAGCGAGGATTCACCCGCAGGAATGGTTTCTTCGATCTTCTCTCCGCATCTTGAGCAAGAAGAAGTTCGCTTGCCCTCTGCCTTACAGGTCGCGGCAAGCTCGGTCGTCCACCCACCCATGCTGTGTCCGAGCGGCTCAAGAGTACCGTTAATAACCTCACCGCAGGCACACTCTTGCACTACGCTTCCCGCGTTCGTGCAGGTGGGATCGGTCTTCTTTTCGGTATAAGAATGCTCGTGTACCGTTGCCTCATCCGATACTGCAGGAAGCTCGGTTGCCTCCGTGCTTTCATCCGAAGGCTCAGTTGCGTTACAAGCCGTAAGGAGAAGAAGTATTGCCAGCACTAATGTGAAAAACGAAAATCTTTTCATTGAAATTTCCTCCTTAAGAGTGAGTTTTTCAGTAAGTTATAAAATTCCGTCAAATGTAATAAAATCCGTTTTTTCGGTGGCTTTGCCGACGAAAAAACACCTACCTGACGAGCAGGGCGAGTCCGCGCGGTTTTTTAATTGTAAAACGTAGTTTTACAATTGGCTCAATTTGTTTTTCTCCATTTTTTATATCTTTCAAATTTCGCTTTGTAATAATCCGAATATTCCGAAGGAGTGATTTTGGAGCACTTTGCAGACGCGAATTTTGCGGCGGATGCGATATCATTACCGTTATCCATAGCCATCGCTATGATCGCCGCGCCAAGTGCGGGCGAATCGGTCTGATTGCTCGCAAAAACCTCAAGACCTGTGACGTCGGCAATCAGGCTCTGCCAGAAGACACTCGCAGTCGCGCCGCCAGACATAGTTATCGCCGAGACATCATTCATGCCGCTCTTTTTGTATTCCTCGATAACTAGCGCGGTCTCAAATGCCGCACCTTCCATAAGGGCAAGTGCGAGATCGTATTTGTCGTGTCCTATCGAAAGACCTGCGATATGCGCGCCGAGGCTGTTTCCTATCAAAAGTCCCGTTCCCGTAGCGGAAGGTCGGAAGAAGAGGTTATCATTCTTCCCTTTTCGCTCGGCGGCACCTGCTGAAAGCTCGACGAGAGGTGTATCTGTCAGCTTTGCAAGCCATTCGAAAGCAGCGCCGATTCCCGTGACGGTTGAAAGTGCGCCGTAACCGCCCGCGGGATGGATGCAGGGCGATATCTTGCTTTCGCCGAAAAGAGGTTTTTCGGTCACTCCGAAGAGCACCCACGCGGTACCCGTTGCAAGCAGAAGCTCGCCCGCATCGACAATACCGCTTCCGACCGAGGCGCAATACTGATCGTGTGCGCCATTATAGACACGAACCGACTCGGAAAGTCCTGTGGCTGCGGCGGCTGCGGCTGTCAAGTTGCCGACGAAAGCTCCCGTGGGAAGCGTTTCGGGCAATTTTTCTTCTGAAAGAGCAAGATAATCAAGGACATCACAGCTCATTTCGCGCTTGTTGATGTCGTAAAGACGCCTGATAGCGGCGCAGGTGGGGTCTTCAACACAATTGCCCGTCAGCCTTTGATTGATGAAACCGAGCGTTGACGGCAATTTTTTTGCGCTTTCATACACCGCTGGAATATTCCTCTTCATCCAGAGGAACTTTGCCGCGTCAGCATTCGGCTGCATGCGCCAGCCGAATCTGCTGTAAAAAAGATCAGCACCGAATTTATTTTTCAACTCATCGGCTTCCGCGACGGCTCTGTTATCCATCCAGGAATACGCGGGAGTCAGAGTTTCGCCATCTTTGCCAAGCAGAACACTTGCGCCGCCCTGCGCCGAGGTCGATATTGCGCAGATCTCACCGATATTTCGGGTTTTCTCCACAATCTCGCGGATAGCAGTCACGGCGGCTCCGTACCAATCCTCGGCATTCTGCGTCGCCTCACAACCGTTTGCGCGAAGCTCGTATGACGACTTTGCCGTAGCCACACACTCGCCATCCTCGTTGAGCGCCAGAGCCTTCAGCGAGGTCGTTCCGACGTCAATTCCTATGTAAATCTTTTTCATTTTGATGCTATTTCGTCAATTGCGCCGCAGATGAAGTCGATGGCATCGCGGTCGGCAATGAGCGGAGGCTTGAAGAGCACCGCGGGCAGGCAGTTCTGCTTATAGATCTGCGCGCTGGCGTCGATGCAACGCTCGTGAAGCTCACCCATGAACTTCTTTGCTTCCTCAACGTTTTCGCAATGCATAGCCGCAAGAAGTCCCGCGCCTTCGGCTTTGGTGAACTTTTCGGGGTACTTCTTCACAAGCTCGCAAAGCTTTTCCTCAAAATACGCGCAGTTTTCCGCGATAACATTTCTGTTTTCGAGCGCGAATTTCATTGTCACAAGATAAGCAAGCGAAGCAAGCTCCTCCTGACCGTTTGTGACGAGCGCGCCGAACTGGTTGAGGTTGTCGTATTCAGCGGTGGTGATGACCTTGCTGGCGGGATATTCTCCGCCTGGGAAGCCTTTACCGATGATAACGAAATCGGGATTCAGACCGTAAAGGCGGAACTGGAACATTCCGTCATACCACATGCAGGACTGAATCTCGTCCGCCATTGTGGGGGTATCGTACTCTGCGCAAAGCTCATATGCGCGGGTGAGGAATGCGGGTTCAAGACGGATTCCGCCGTAGTTCATAAGAATGATCTCGTGCATGAATCCCGCGGTCTTGTAGTTACCCGAATTGTATTTCTTGATCTTCGCCTCGAAATCGGAAATATCGTTGATCGAAACGGGAACTACCTTGTAGATCTCGGAGTTCTCGGATTTTTCTCTGATTTCTTCC
>JAGBYM010000161.1 GCA_017628755.1 Clostridia bacterium
AGCTTGGTGCCCTTGAACTCGGGAGAGAACTTGCGGCCGAAGTCGAAGTGGAGGAGCTCCTCATAGGTGTAATCGGTTACGAGACCCTGACCGTTGGAGGTACGGTCGAGCTTTTCATCATGCATAGTGATGATCTTGCCGTCAGCGGTGAAGTGTACGTCGGTCTCAATGCCGTCAGCCTTCATCTTTGCTGCGAGCTCGTAAGCGGGCATGGTGTTCTCGGGCGCATATGCGGATGCTCCGCGGTGCGCGATAACGAGAGTGCGTTCAGTAAGTGTCTTTGCCATTTTTCTTTGTTCCTTTCGGATGTATTTTATTTTTTATTATAGTTTATAAACAGTTTCTGTCGAGTGCGCCAAGAAATCCGGTGGTGTTATATACGGTATATTCGCCTACTTTTTCGCCCGTATCTGCGGGACGGACAGGAGAACCTTGAATACTTACATAGATTTTTTTCGGGGTAGGAGAAAGAATAAGTATCTTTTTGGCATCGCTTTCGAAGGAAAAATCAAAATCTGTTCGAAATTCAAAGATTTTGAAGCGAAGAAGCTGAATAATATGGCGATGATGTCCTTTGCCTTTATCAGAAAATACCGTCTGTGCGCCCGGAAATACACCTGCAATAAGTTTGCATTCAAACTTATTGCCGTCTTTTTCGACGCTAAAGTCGCTTCCTGGATGCCAGAAGAATACCGAAAGATAGGGTTTCTTTATTTCGGAGATATTGACTTGATTTGTTTTGCAATACTTTTGGAGTTTTGAAATGAAGGATCTGCGCTTAGAGAAGGCGCGTATATAAACAAATGCGAATACTGCCAAAATCACAGCGACTATGTAAAGGAATATTTTCAAAATTCCGATACCGCCTGCGATATTCATCAAAGTTGCAAGCAGAGGCATAAACCAAGCGGCAACCATCGAAACAGCACAATAAACCAGTGCTATAAACAAAACTCGCTTAACCGCGGGAGGCATCTTTCCTTTGTCGGTGTCCTCGGACTTTTTGCGCTCGCTGTACCAGGTTTTAAAAATTATCACGCGTGCACCAAAATTGAGCGCGATCATCAATGGGAGAATCAGAACATTAAAGATCGGAAGAAATACGATAAGCGCGATTTCTATATAAAACTCGGGTGAGATGAGTATAAACTTTGCTATCGTTGCAAATTTGCCATCATCTGCTGATTCCAAATATTTCTTTCTCGCTTCTTTATCTTGTGAGTGAATAGCAAGAACCAACGAATTAAAGATCAAAAGTATAAATATCGGCGGCACAATCAGTGCTATTGAGGGTAAAAAATACTGTTCTTCGAACAAATTGTATGTAAAAAGGTAATTTGCGGTGTAAAATATTGCAACTGTCAAACCTATCAGCAAAAGTGATCTTAATATATTTTTAACGAGTGAGAGTATTTTTGATTTGTTCATGTTTTAATACTTACCTTTTCAAAAATCTTATTTCCATTGTGTCCGCTCAAACAAAGCGGGGGTATGGGGGCGCAGCCCCCATGAAAAAGAAACGATGTCATCCTGAGGCAGCGCCCGCAGGCCGCGTGGCTGCCGAAGGATCTCGTGCCGACCGAGTTGTTCCTCGGGCGGCGCGGTGCCATTACGAAGTGGTCTGCTCTGCATCCGCCGGTGTGCGAAATTCTCGCGCCCAAGCTTCACTCAGATCATCATACTTCGGATTGACCGCACGAATGAGATCGCGTTTCTTTTGCCGAGTGATCCCTTTGAGGGATTTTTCTCTTGCTATTGCTTTGTTTATATCGTAGAATTTTTCGTAATACACCAATTTGTTTACGTTATACTTTGCGGTAAATCCAAATTCGTGCAATTTGTTTTCGTGTTGTTTGTCTCGACGCAAAATATTATTGGTAACACCGATATAAAAAACCTTGTTTGTTTTGTTTGTTTCATTGTAAACGTAATATGTTTTGATATCCATAGTGATTACATTTGTTGGTATAATTTTATTTTTTGGTTCACATCAGACTTCTTCGTACAGGCACCGCGCCGCCCGAGGAACAACTCGGTCGGCACGAGATCCTTCGGGCGCCACGCGGTCTGCGGACGCGCCCTCAGGATGACACCGTTTGCGATGAAGGGGGCTACGCCCCCTTCACCCCCTGCATTGCAAGTGCGAACATAGACGATAGAGATACTGCTTTACGATAGATCCGTGTTAATCCAAATAAATCGGAAAATTTTCGCCTTGGCGAAAATTCACCTTAACTTTTCACTCTCCTCTTTCACTTGCTTGAGCTCCACGAGCTCAAGCTTCAGCTCCGCAATCTTCGCCTCAAGCTCGGAAAGCTGCTGCGAAACGGGGTCGGGGATGTGGATCTGGTCGAGCTGTTCTTCGACCTTTTCGCCCTTGCGGCGGACGACCTTCGCGGGGATGCCGACGGCAGTTGCGCCCGCGGGGATCTCCTTGAGCACCACCGCGCCTGCCGCGATCTTTGCGCCGTCGCCGATGCGGAAGGGTCCGAGCACCTTTGCGCCAGCGCCGACCATTACGTTGTTGCCAAGGGTGGGGTGACGCTTGCCCGTGTCCTTACCGGTACCGCCGAGGGTCACGCCCTGATAGATCGTGCAATCATCGCCGATGATACAGGTCTCGCCGATAACGACGCCCGAGCCGTGGTCGATCATCAGTCTCTTTCCGATCTGCGCGCCGGGGTGAATCTCGATACCCGTCAGGAATCTTGCAAGCTGGGAAACCGCTCTCGCGGGGAGGAATTTTTTGTTGACGTAAAGCTTATGCGCCACGCGGTATGCGAGCATAGCGTGAATACCCGAATAGAGAAGCATGACCTCGATGTCGCTTCTTGCGGCGGGGTCGCGCTCGCGGACAGCGGCAACGTCCTCAAGGATCTCTTCCTTGATCTCCGAGAAGAAACATCTGCCGTCGAAGATCTTGTCCTCGACCACCGAATAGAGCCTTCCCGATGCCACGCGAAGCTTGCCGTAGCCTGCCTTGATCGCGTGCTTGATCTTCTCTTTCTGCTCGGGAGTGAGCTTCTTTTTCTTCTTTTCGGTGTTTATTTCTTTTTCATTCGTTCCGATGTTAATATAGATATGCATAGTATCTCCTTATTTTTCAATAGCGGCGAGATCCTTTTTGTCAAGCTGATACTCGCTGACCGAAAGCGCAGGGTCATAAATATCAATCGAAGCATAGATCTTGTTATCGGCGTCGCCCTTATAGTATATTACCACATTCATATCAGTGATACTCTCAAACTCGGGCAGACCCTCGAAGGAATACTGACGGAAGGAGTAGAGCGCGGTGGTGCCGTCGGCACAGGGCGTTGCCTTGATGTGCATCTGTCTGACCGATGATTCGACATCAGGCTTATATGCCACCGCAAGTGTCACCTCAAAGACCTCCTCCGACTTATCGGGAACTTCGTCAAGATAAAAATCCTTCGCAAGATGCTCGAGTGTGCTCTTATTGTATCTGAGAACGATCTGCGTCTGGTTCGCGGTCGGGAAGAAAACAACGTCGGTCAGAAAAAACTGAGCGAACTGATTGGTCTTCTTTCTCGGGTCGCCGTCGGGGAAAGACTTATGCCAGGCTTCGTCGGTCGAAATATTGTCCTTTTCAGCCTGATAGATCGCAAATGGCTTCTTTTGAAGCTCTGAGTCTGCAAGATAAGCCTCGTAAGATGCGGAAAGTGCATCGTTACCCGCAACCGTCTTTATCGCGTTCGGCTCGTTCGTTGAGAAAAAGATGCGCCAAAGGAGGATTGCGTTCACAAAAATAATGATAGCCCAAAAGCTGTATTTTATAACTTTTCCGAGGATCTTCCAGAACAGAGGTATGGGTGGGCCCTCGTATTCTTCTTCTTCAAAGAAATCTTCTGCCATGGTATTTTTTCCTTTCAATTTTTATGTAAAATCTTTATTTTTCAAGCTTCATATCGCCGTCTCTGATAAGTCCGAGCTTGCGCATCGGCAGGTAGACAAGGTAAGAAACCAGCGCGGGGAGAATAAAGCAGATCAGCGCAAGTCCGAGCCAATCCTTGACTCCGACTTCGCCCGAGTATCCGTTTGCGGGGTCGAGCCAACCGAGGATGATACCTATCGGTCCGAGCAGACCGCAGGTTCCCATACCCGAATTGATCGCGGCGCCGTACATTTTCATACCGAAAACGCAGGTAGCGAGCGGTCCCGTCAGCGCCGAGGCTATGATCGGCGGGAGCCATATGATCGGTTTTTTGATGATATTCGGCATCTGGAGCATGCTCGTGCCGATTCCCTGCGAAAGCAGACCGCCAACGCCGTTATCGCGGAAGGATATGACAGCAAAGCCAACCATCTGCGCGCAACAGCCCGCAACAGCCGCGCCGCCCGCGATGGCAAGTCCTTCCGACGAGCCCTGAGCAATCACGCTTCCCGTCATGACAAGTCCCGCGCAGATCGCGGCGGAGGAGATCGGCAGAGTCAGCGCGATTCCCATTACGACCGAAACGGCAAGTCCCGTGACGAGCGGCGCCTGAGTTGCCGCCCAGCCGATGAAGGTGCTGACGTATCCGACGAGAGTGCCGATGGCGGGCGCAACGAATACGCTGAGTAGTCCGCCGACAAGCAAAGTCACAAAGGGCGTGACGATTATATCAACCTTGGTCTTTTTTGAAACGAGCTGACCGATCTCCGCGGCAATGATCGCGATAAAGAATACCGCGAGAGGTCCGCCCGCGCCGCCCATCGAGTTTGCGGCATATCCGACAGCCGCCGCACTGAACACAACAAGCGGATCGCATTTTAGCGAGTATGCAATTGCCGCCGCCATCGCGGGACCCGCGACAGCCTGCGCAAAGCCTCCGATCTCGGCTAAAACCTCAAGATGCGGTATCATTCCGAGCGCCTTGAAGATCGTTCCGATCAGAAGCGAGGCAAAAAGTCCCTGCGCCATAGCGGACATGGCGGTGATGAAATAGCGTTTTAGGTATTTTTTGAGGGTTAACATAATTTGTGCTCCTGTTTATAGGAAAATGCAAAATGCAGAATGCAAAATGCAAAATGAATGTAATTTTTCGCCGTGGGCGAAAAGTGTTTTTTATTGAATAGTTTGTGCAAACATAGATGTGATTGTATATAAATTAAATTGGAAATTTTCGCCTTGGCGGAAATCTACCTCAATTTTGCATTTTGCATTTAGCATTTTGCATTTAAATTTCGCCTTGCGAAATCTTGAGCAATCTCTTCATAACATTATTCTCTCCTCTGCCGAAGTAATCGTGCAGGGTGAGATATTCGCGGTAGAGTGCCGAGTAGACGGGGGCGTTATCCAAATTAGGAGTGTAGCTACTGAAGATCGGGCTCTTCATGGCGTCGGAGGCGGCGAAAACATCCGCGTATTCGCCTGCGGCAACGGCGGCGTAGATCGCCGATCCGAGCGCGGGAGCCTGCTTTGAAGAAATTACGTTGATCGGGATGCCGAGGACGTCGGAGTAGACCTGCATCGTAAACGCATCCTTGCGTGCGATTCCGCCCGCGGCGATGAGGCTTGTGATATTGATTCCGCACTCGCCCATGCGGTCGATGATGACCTTGGTGGCAAACGCGGTTGCCTCGATGAGGGCGCGGAGGATATCGGCGGTGTCGGTACGGAGAGTCATACCGATCAGCATGCCCGTCAGGTCGCCGTCAACAAGGATATTGCGGTTTCCGTTCCACCAGTCGAGCGCAAGAAGTCCCGTCTCGCCCGGCTTTTTCTTTGCCGCGCGGCGGACAAGAAGCTGGATCACGGGGATTCCGAGCTTTTCGGCTTCGGCGTGGTCCTCGGGCGTTGCAAGATTGTTTACCGCCCACGCGAAATGGTCGCCGACGGCGCAAAGTCCGGCTTCAACGCCGTAATATCCGGGAATCAGACCGTCGGGAACGTATCCGCAGATGCCCGCGACGTCTCTGAATTCGTCTGCAAGAGTGAAATAGCAGTTTGAAGTGCCAAAAATGCCGTAGATGTCACCGGGTTTGGTCAGTCCGACGGCGGGAGCGGCAACGTGCGCATCGGGGATCGACGCGGCAACGGCAGTGCCCTCGGCAAGTCCAAAGCGCGCGGCGGCTTCCTTGGTGACTCTGCCGACGCATTCGCCCATCTGCGCGATGGGAGCGTCGAGAAGTCTCTTTGCGAGCGCAGGAAGCGCGGGATCGACGGCGGCGAGGTATTCGTCCGAAGGATAACCGATGCCCGGCAGATACTCGCCCTTATAGGAAGCGAAAAGGTAGCCGCGCTTCTGCTCGCCCGTCAGAAGAAGATTGAGCCAGTCGCCCGCCTCGATATAATAATCTGCGGCATCGAGTACCTCGGGTGCCTCGTGCGCAGTCTGCAAAAGCTTGGGGAAAAGCCACTCGCTCGAAATCTTTCCGCCAAAGTAGTTGACGAAGGTCTCGCCACGCTCGGCGGCGACCTCGTTCATGCGGTCCGCCCAAGGCTGGGAAGCGTGATGCTTCCAGAGCTTGACGTAAGCGTGCTTGTTCTTATCAAATTCGGGGAGAGAAACGAGCGGTGTGCCGTCCTTTTTGATCGGCAGGACGGTACAGCAGGTGAAATCGATTCCGATACCGACGATCTGTTCCTTGACGATACCAGCCTCACGACAGAGCGCGGGGGTCAGGTATTCGAGCACCGCGATATAGTCGCGCGGATCCTCGAGCGCCCAGTTGACGGGAAGCACTTCGCCGCTCGACGGAAGCACGCTGTCGATCACGGCGTGAGGATAATCCATCACGACGCTCGCGATCTCCTCGCCGCTCTTCACGTCAACGAGCACAGCCCTGCCCGAAAGCGTTCCGAAATCTATTCCAACCGTATATTTTTTCATAATTTCAAGCCTCTTGATAAGTATATATTTATACAGAATAATTATATAACATTTTTGAGGAAAAGTCAAACCTTTTTTGTAATTTTAGGGCAAGATATAGAAAATTTCCGACTTGTCGTAAATTCACCACACCTTTGCCCTCCGCTCGCATCTTTCTGTTCACTGTCCACTGACCACTGTCCACTAAATTTTGTAACATATAAAGAAAAAAATATTATTGAATTGCGGCGGAAATATATGGTATAATAAAAAATGAGCGCGCAAAAACGGCGTTTTTCGCGTTTTTCAAAAATTTTTTCGAAAAAAACAAATTTTTTTCCGAAACCATGCAACCAAATCGAAATTTTGTTGTGTATATTGGTGTAGGGCAATGGAGGCATCATGCAAGACGACAAGATCGTAGAGCTGTACTTCGCAAGAGACGAGCAGGCGATAGCCGCGACCTCGGCAAAGTACAACAGCTACTGTATGAACATCGCAATGAATATTCTTCATAATAATGAGGACAGCGAGGAATGTGTTAACGACACGCTTCTTGCCGCATGGAACTCGATCCCGCCCCACCGTCCCGAAAACCTCGCAGCTTTCCTCGGAAAGTTGACGCGTAACTTTTCGATCAACCGCCACAAGGCAAATCATGCCGAGAGGCGCGGCGGCGGTGAATTCGCACTCTCGCTCGATGAGCTTGACGAGTGCACTCCCGATCCCCGCGCGTTCGGTGACGATCCCGAGGAGCTCGGACGGGTTATCAGCGCGTATCTTTACACGCAATCAAAGGAAATGAGGCAGGTCTTTGTCCGCCGATATTTCCACAGCGAATCCATCACGGATATCGCAGAACGCTTCGAGATGACCGAATCAAAGGTCAAATCGATCCTCCACAGAATGAGGCTGGGACTCAAGACCTACCTCAGCGAACACGAAATACACATTTAGCCGCACGGGAATCGAACCTAATTGCCTCACGGCGATTACTTTTCGCGTCTTTCGGCGTGCCTTTACTCGCAAGGTTAATACCTTGCTTCGCAAAATCCCACCAAAATCCATCAAAAATTAATTCGCCGTGAGGTGCGAGCAGTTTTGACGGAGCAGATTTTTTCGAGAACGAAGTTCTTTCCGCAGTTCATATATTAATATTAACAAGGCAAGAACTGAAGTTATCGGGAAAATCTGCCCGACAAAACCAATTTTGTTCGACTCCCGTACGGCTAAGGTACAGAACAATGAAAAACGAATTTATGGCAAGAGCCATGACGGAGATCGACGAAGCGCTGATTGCAGAAGCCGACGAAATTCCCGCCAAAAGCTCCAAGATAACGGCGCGGACACTCATGCGCCAAGTCTACCGCTGGGGTGCGGTTGCCGCTTGTGCACTTCTGGTTGTCGGCGTATTGCTTGCAAGCAATATCGGCGGACAGGACGTTCTCCTTTACGGAGAGAGCATTGCGGATTCCCCCAGAACAGTCGGCGAATACATGCCCCGCTCGATCGCTCACATCGTTGAGACGGTTGAGATCGAGGATGTAAACCTTCCCCTTGAGCTTTCCTTTAAAAAGGATACCAAGCTCACACTCACCGAGGGCATAATGCTGGTTCTCGACTCGAACGGCAACACCGTTTACGAGGGCAGCGAATATACCGCATCGGGCAACATTTCAATCATTCTTACGCTTCCCGGCGATCTTGAAAAATGTATAATCGAGACCAACCGCGGCTACAATATCGTACTTACACAGGACGGCGAGTCCCATATCTGGTACGTTAATATAGAAAAATAATAAAAGTAAAATATTTTCACACAAAAAGGAGAAAACAAACCATGAAAAAACTCATTGCACTCACTCTTGCACTTCTTATGCTCACCATGAGCTTCGTCGCTTGCGACAAGACCGAGCCCGAGACCACCACCGAGCCCACCGATAACCAGACCGAGGCTCCCGCAGGCGATACCACCGCTGAGGAGACCACCGAGGCTGTAGTTGAGCTTCCTTACGCAAACGCTCTTGAGCTTATCAACATCGTATTCAACGGCTACAATGCAACCGCTACCGAAGACACTATGCTCTACGTTGCAGGCGGTAACATCAACAACTTTGACACCTGCAGCATGGAAGGCCCCGCTGCTTTCGTTGCTCTCGCTGACGAGGACTACGACCAGAACCTTGGTATCCCCGCTTCCGAGGCAGCAAAGATCGAGTCCGCTGCTTCCATGTTCAACATGATGAACACCAACGTATTCAACTGCTTCACCGTTCAGTTCAAGGCAGGCACCGATGTTGATGCTACCATCAACACCATCAAGGAGAACATCCTTGGCCGTCAGTGGATCTGCGGCTCTCCCGAGAAGCTTGTTATCATCAAGTGCCCCGGCGACAGCATTCTCGTAATCTGGGGTGCAGTTCAGTTCGGCGGTATCGTTGATCCCGTTGCTGCAAGCGTTGCAACTCTCGTTGAGGGCGCAACCACCGTTGTTGAGCACAACTTCGCTCAGTAATTAATACTTATTTTATAGGGGATATTTGCTCTTTTGAGCAATATCTCCTTTAAAAAGTCAATTTTTTGGCTGAAAGGAACCTAAAAATGCTTTTTTCGAGTATTTCATTCTTATTTTACTTCCTTCCCGCAATAATCCTTCTTTACTATATCGTTCCCTTTAAGTTCAAGAACACCGTTCTTCTCGCGTTCTCTCTTTTCTTCTACGCTTGGGGCGGAGTGAAGTATGCGGGAATCATGCTTATCGCGATCACGCTCGGATATATCTTCGGTCTCCTGATCGAAAAATACCGTGAGAGAAAGATCGCAAAGGTATTTGTCGGAATTTCGGTAGCCTGCATAATTTCCTTTATGCTCTACTTCAAATATATGGACTTCTTCATTGATAACTTCAATAAGGTCCTCGGCACAAGCATTCCCCTTCTCAAGATCGTTCTTCCGATCGGTATTTCCTTCTACACCTTCCAGATCATCTCTTACGTCGTTGACGTTTACCGCGGCGACAAGGCACAGAAGAACCCCATCAACCTTGCGGCTTACGTTGCAATGTTCCCCCAGCTTATTGCGGGTCCCATCGTACGTTACCGCGACGTAGCACTTGAGCTTGAGACCAGAACTCACAGCTTTACCATGGCAGGCGAGGGCATCCGCCGCTTCGTTATCGGTCTTGCAAAGAAGGTTCTCATCGCAAACTCGATGTACGATCTCAGCGAGATCATGTATGCGGCAGAGGAAAAGACCGTGCTTATGTACTGGATCTACGCTATCTCTGTAGCTCTCTACATCTATTTCGACTTCTCCGGCTATTCCGATATGGCAATCGGTCTCGGTAAGGTATTCGGATTCCACTTCCTTGAGAACTTCAACTATCCCTTCATCTCCAAGAGCGCAACAGAGTTCTGGAGAAGATGGCATATGTCTCTCGGATCCTGGTTCCGCGACTACCTCTATATCCCTCTCGGCGGAAACCGCGTTTCCAAGGGCCGCCACATCATCAACATCTTTGCCGTATGGCTCTTCACCGGCTTCTGGCACGGTGCATCCTGGAACTTCATCCTTTGGGGCGTGTTCTTCGGAGTCCTCCTTCTTATCGAGAAGTTCTGGCTCCTCAAGGCACTCAACAAGACCCACGTGCTCTCGAGATTCTATATCCTTCTCGCGGCACTTCTCAGCTTTGTTGTTTTCCAGATCCCCACTCTCGGTGAGGCGTTCAGCTACATTGGCGGTATGTTCGGCGCAGGCGGAATCGCATTCTCCTCTGCTGAAACCCTCTACCACCTCAAGAGCTACGCAGTCCTTCTTGTAATGGCTCTCGTAGGCGCAACTCCCGTGGTAAAGACTCTCGCAATCAAGTTCTCCGAGTCGAAAAAGCTCGGCAAGATCGCAAATATCCTCGAGCCCATCATGATCGTGGTACTTTTTGCAGTTGTTACCGCATTCCTTGTTGACTCGTCCTCGAACCCCTTCCTCTACTTCAGATTCTAATAAGGAGGCAGACAAATGAATACAAAGATCAAGAATATTGTAAACTGTGTTGTTTTCGGAATCGCGATCTTCGGATTTGCAATCCTTTGCCTTGTTCTCCCGAAGCCCGAATTCCTTGACAGCGAGCGCCGTCCCGCCGCAGCCTTCCCGGCTCTCAATATGGAGTCGATCATGAAGGACGGTCTTCAGTACGGCGACAGCTTCATGAAGCAGTTTGACGACAACTACACCCCCGATAACTTCCCCTTCCGCGATTTCTTCCGCAATCTCAAGTCCACCGTCAACACCTACATCTTCAACAAGTCCGATAAGGACGGCGTTTACGTTGTAGACGGTGTAGCGGCAGAGATGCAGGAGAAGATCGACGAGGCTTCTATCGCACACGCGGCAGAAAAGCTCGCCTTCATCTACGAAAACTACCTCAAGTCCAAGGGCATCACACCCTATATGTCGATCATCCCCGATAAGGGCTACTTCCTCTCCGAGGCGAACGGCTACCTCTCCATGGACTACGAAAAGTTCATCGAGATGATGCTCTCGAACGTTGAGTTTGTCGAGTATATCGATATCACCGGCAAGCTTGAGGTTGAGGATTACTACTCCAGCGACACACACTGGCGTCAGGAGCAGCTCATCGACGTTGCCGAGACTCTCGTAAACGGCATGGGCGGTAATTACAACAGTACCTTCGAGAAGAAGGAGCTTGACGTAGATTTCTACGGCGTATATGCAGGCAGATCACCCAAGCCCCTCGATCCCGAGACCATTTACTACCTGACCAACTCGAATCTTGAGAACGTCAAGGTTACCGACTGGGAGCACGGCAAGGAGATCACCCTCTACGATATGGAAAAGGCACACGGCAAGGACGCATACGATATGTTCCTCTCCGGTGAGCTTTCCAAGGTGACCATTGAGAACCCGGGTGCAAAGACCGATAAGGAGCTCGTTATCTTCCGTGATTCCTACGGCAGAAGCATCCTTCCCCTTATGGTTGAGGATTACGCAAAGATCACCGTTATCGACATCCGTTATCAGATCCCCCAGATCCTTCTGATGGGAGTTAACTTCGAGAACGCAGACGTGCTCTTCCTCTACAGCACTCTCATTCTCAATAACAGCTCTGAGCTGAAATAAAACAAAAAACCGCCTTCGGGCGGTTTTGTTTTTTAGGGCAAAGGGCAGAAGGCAGAGGGCAGAGTGAAGGTAAAAACCTCGCCATTCGGCGAGGTTTTTAAATAACTGAAAATTTCCGAGACTCGACGAGGAAGTATTTGCCTTCGGCAAAAGTCGACTCTGTCTCGGCGGCTGAACACCGCCGTTTTCCATAGGAAAACCGCCAGAGCCGCGCTTCTCAATTTTGCATTTTGCATTTTGCCCTTCGCACTTTGCACTCTTTTCCACTCTTCGTAGACCTTCATCGCGCCGTAATTCGAGGCAAGCGTTGCTACCTCTGCGGGGACTGCGATGAGGTTTTCGGTGCCAGCTTCCTCGAGAAGGATCATAAACACCGTCTTGAGCGGATCGCTTCCGCCGACTACTACGGGTTTGCCCTTCGACGAGGGTCTCTCCGCGATCTCGGCAACCGTTCTGATATCGTCGTGAAGGAGTGCGCCGACGAAGAAGTTCGCCGCCTCATCCTGACTGTAACCGCCGAGAAGCTGGAGCATTCTCGCCTTGATCAGCATTGAGGAAAGACCGTATTTATCCGCCATTCTGTAGCCGAGGCGGAGCATTTCGGGCAGAATCTCGCGGATGACGGGCTCGGGCAATGCGCTCTTGAGCATCGTGTGACCCGAGATCGACGCGATAAATTCGCCGCAAAGACCGCTTCTGATCGAGCAGATCTTGGAATTTTTAACCTCCATGACCTTGTTGTGCGAGCCGGGGAGGGTTATGATGAACTCTTCGGGCAGTCCCATTGCCTCGCTGATACCGTAGATCTCGCTTTCCTCGCCGCTCATCGACTCATAGATGAGGATCTTGGTCTCAAGATCGGCATCGGGCGCGGGAAGCGTCTTTACACCGGGGATGAAGAGGATCGGGATCTTCGAAACGCTCTCCATAACAACCATTTCAGCCGCACGGACGCTTTCGGGGATACCCGCGGGGCAGACCGCGTGCGGAATCTTGTGGATTCCAACGTCGCTTGCCAGAGTTCCCGAGGAAATCACCGCCTCGATATCGCTCTCGCTCAGCGAATTGCGGTCGAGAAGTGTCTTTATCAGCCGCGAAAGATTTTCTTCGAGAATCGCAGACGAGCCCGTGAATGCGCGGTCGCGGCATCCGCAGAGCGCGCGCTCCTGATCTATCAGAGTTTTTCCGTCAAACAGACGGCAACGCATATTCGTAGTTCCGCAATCAACCGTGATTATCATTTCTCAACCTCTTTATATATAGGAATAATCTGTATTTTCTATGCAGATTATAGCATAAAGAGTCCTCATTGTCAAGGAGATCGGCGTGAAAAATGCATTTTTCCCGATCAATCATTGACAGACAGCGCGCAAAGTGATATAATAATAAAAAAAACGAAAGTGAGGTAATAGATATGCCAGGTCCCGGAGGAGGTTCAAGAGGCGGTGGCGGAGGCTTCAGCGGCGGAGGTCGCGGCGGCAGCTTCGGCGGTGGCGGTTTCGGCGGAGGTAACCGCGGAGGCTTCGGAGGCGGTCCGCGCCCCGGAGGATTCGGAGGTCCACCCCATCATCACCATCATCACCACCATCACGGTCCCCATTTCGGTTGGGGTTGGGGCTGGGGTCCCAGACGCTATTACGGCGGAGGCGGAGGATGCGCGGGCGCCATCTTTGCGCCTATGATCGTTGCGCTGTTGATCGTCTTTTTGGTCACATATATGCTGATGCCCGCGGAAAGCGTAGATAATTTCGGCAAGGAATACAACGAGGCTGCCTTCCAGGCGGCAGCAGACGAGAAATACGCAGAGTATTTTGAATATGGCTCGACTTACGAGGACAATATCCTGCTCTACTTCCTTGTTGAAGAGGAATGCGATCAAATCTACTTCATCGCGTGGGTCGGCGACAATATCCAATACGATATAAACGATCTCTTCGGCGGCAACAATTCCGCGCTCGGTAACTCTATCTACAATAACGTGCCGCAGTATTATGCCTACTCGCTCGACTCGAATCTTGCGTCCGTAATTAACGATATGGAATCGGCGATAGTATCAATGTCTCTCGATTCTTCCTTTAAAAAGAGCACAACTCCGGCATCCCCGAATGAATCGAAGCTTGTCGACCTCACCTATGCAGGCGCGCCCGATCTTGCCGCGCAGACCGTGAACGACGCCCTCGCGTCATTTACCGAGGCAACCGGCATCAGAACCGTAGTCTGCGTCGATTATATCGATAACGTCTTCGGCTCGTCCGGCGGAAACGGCGGAGCAACCGCGCTTCTCGTGATAGCTATCGGCGTCCTCGTCGCAGTCATCGCATTCACAAGCTATTCGAATAATAAGAATAGAAAGAAGAAAGAATGACCGCGGCAGATTAGTTACTAGTTGTTAGTTGCTAGTTTCTGGTTGAAGGTTAATTTCCGCCCTTTGGGGCGGAAATTTTCTATATATAAAAACAAAATCCGCCCAAATCGGGCGGATTTTTTCCTTCAACCAGCAACTACTAACTAGTAACTGTCAACTAATTACAGTATTTCCTCATACGCTTTATTCTTCCTCTCCGGGTCAAAGGAGTGCCAAGCTACGGCGATGTTTTTGTCGAAGTTTACGTAGAGACGCTGACCGCGCATGCCACCCTTTGAGAAGCCGTTTCCGAACTCGCGAAGCTCGTATCCGCGCTCGAGGACGATCCTGATCCATTCCTCGGAAACGATGCGCTCGCCCTGCCAGACTCCGCCGTCAAGGTAGATTCTGCCGAGCTTGACCATATCGTCGCTTCGGATATAAAGTCCGGTTGCGCCGACGGGGTACTTGCGCGGGCACTTCGACCACGCAACCTCGCGGCAATCGATCTTCGAGAAGAGTCTGTCCATAAGGAAATCGTCGAGGCGCTCGCCCGAAATCTTGGTCAAAACGCGGGAAATGAGGTAGTATGCGGCGTCGGAATAAACTCTCATCTCGCCGGGCGCGTAAACAAGCTCGCGGTCAAGGACCATAAAGAGAAAATCATCCGTGGGATATTTGGTGATATCCTCGGTGTCGATATCAAGGAAGCCCTTACCAAATCCGATCTCATGGCGCATTACGTTGTCGAGCGTGATATTTGCCCATTTTTCGGCGGGAATGCCGTATTCCTGCAGTTCATCGGCGAAAATTTCTGCAATTGTGGTCGCGGGAGTCAGCTTGCCCTCGTCAAAAAGCATACCGATCGCGGTAACGCAGAAGAATTTTGCGATCGAATAGCAGTTCTGGCAGGGGTTGCCGGGCAGACGCTTGATCGTCTCAAAGCCATCCGCAGTCGAAATGCTCATACGGTACGTATTGATGCCGTTTTCACGGGCGATATTATCAAGTTTTTCAAGAAGTTCATTCATGTTCGTGTACCTCGTTTGTTTTCTGAATTTTACATAGATATTATACTACATTAACAAAAAAATTGCAATAAATAATTTAAAAATATCAAAAAAACATTAATTACTCTTGACAAAAATATGAAAATATGATATCATTATCTTATCCTAAAATAATTCTTCAAAAGGAGAAAAAATCATGAAAAAGATCATCTCGATCATCATTTCCCTTGTTTTCGTGCTTTCTATGATCGCTCCCATGGCGACCAACGTTAGTGCTGCAGACGCTCTCATGGATTGGTATGACCTTCAGCCCGAAGGATCTATCGTCTACACCCCCAACTTCAATGGCGACGCAGGCGTTTACGAGCCCGGCTACCTCTCCGGTGACCCCGTTGTTACCGTTGATCCCGTTGACTCCAACTCGATCACCATGACCTCCGGTACCAACAAGGCAGCGTCCTACTGGGGCGGCTTCATTGAGACCCTTCCCCTCAATGAGTACACCTGCTACACCATTTACTTCACCGTAACCCGTACCACCAGCTCCGCTATTGGTATTTACTGTGACTCCGTTTGGGGTATGTACGGTTATCCCGACAGAACCAAGCTCATGAAGAAGGGTTCCGATATGCCTGGCGGTCACGCTTACCAGTACTACGCAACCGATAAGGGCTACGACGTTCCCGTTCTCGTTGACGGCACTGAGTGCGTTCAGGAGTTCGCTATGGAAGTTAACGGTGTTGATACCACCATCGGTTACTTCATCAAGGACGTTGCAGGCGAATGGAAGCAGATGGACTACGCTAACCCCGGCGACATCGACTTCTTCAACGCAGACGTTCTCGGCCTCTTCTTCTACGTTTACTACAACACTCAGGTTTCCACTGTAAGCAACTGCTACATCACCAAGGGCCTTTCCTTCACCGAGGTAACTTACCCCGAGCGTACTGAGGCTCCCGAGACCACTCCCGCTCCCGAGACCACCAAGGCTCCCGAGACCACTCCCGCAGAGACCACCGCTGAGGCTACCGAAGCTCCCGAAAACAACGAGGGCGACGCTACTCAGGCTCCCGCTCCCGAGGCTACCAAGGCTCCCGAAAAGACCGAGGAAAAGAAGGGCGGATGCGGCGGATTCGTTGCAGGCGGCGTTGCACTCGTTGCTCTGCTCGGCACCGCAATCATCGTTAAGAAGAGAGACTAATCTCTGATATAAAAAAGAACCTCCCACGGGAGGTTCTTTTTTATAGTGCAAAGGTGTTCATCCGCCCGGACGGATTCGGCTTTTGCCGTAGGCAAATATGTTTACGGGAAGGGTGACAGAGCACAAAACTTCCCTACAATCGGGAAGTTTTGACTCTGTCCAAAATTCAGAAGCTGAGCTTCAGAATTTTGAAGCACAGAAGCAAAATCCGAAGATTTTGCATTTAAATGGGGCTCTGCCCCAAACCCCGCAAACTTTGAAAAGTTTGATCAAACTTTTCAAAGTTTGTTTTTTCAATAAGATCGAAAAAATCCTAGCGTAGCGAGACTATCATTATAAAAAGAAGATTCCCTCGCGGAAATCTTCCTTTTTGTATATTACTTCGTTCCGTATTTCTTCGCGATATCGCGGAGAGTCGCGGCTTTCGCGGCGGCGATTCCGTTGGTTTCGCTGAGATTATCGGGGAGAGTCTTGCCGAATACCGCGTTATAGATCATGCAAGCCTGCAAGTATCCGATCTCGGTCTTCTGGGGATCGGAAAGCTCGAGGTAACCCGCGCCGTAATTGATGACGCCGATTCCGAATTCAGCCGCCCATTTGTCTGCAAGAGCCTTGAAATACGCTGTACCGTCTGCGGCGGAGTAGGTCTCCTTCTTGCCCGAATCGGTATAGCCGACGGCGCCGCTCGCGGTCGTAAAGATACCGGGCTTTGACTTGCTGTTGAGTGTGAAGAGGAAGATATTGTCGGTCTCCGCCTTGAGGAGAGGCATTACCGCGCGCAGGGCGTTCAGCTCGCTATCCTCAACGTCGGTTGCCGACTTGGTGCAACGGCGCGAGATCTGTATGACGATGGCATCCCAATCGGTCTCGGCAAGTGCCGCGCGGAGTCCAAGGTCATTCTTTTCGTCAACTAGATTGTTTATAACAAAGGTGGAACTGCGTACGTACTGCGAAACCACAGTTCTGCCGTCGGCTTCCTTAACAAGTTTGGTGAAAACGCTTGCGCAGGAGTAGTCATCCATGAGATTCGAGCCGACGATCAGGAGATTGAAGGGTTTGTCGATCTCGGTTTCGGTAAGATCGGGAACGAGTCCACCGAGAACGGTATCGTTTGCGATACCCTCAAGCACACCCTTGGCAGGTGCGGCTGAAATCGCATACGGAATATTCTCCACATTCTCGCCGAAAACCGTAGCGTATATGACCGCCGCGGCGAGATATGAGCCTATCGGCGAGGGATGGCGCTCATCCGAGTGGTAGAGATTGAACTCGGGATATTTTGCGATGCAGTTTTCAAAGGCATAGCCCGCAAGAGCAACCTTGACACCGCCGAGCGCGGCGGCAAATTCAAGGTTTACCTCGTGCATGAATTTGGTATGCGACTTTCTGCCCATCAGATGCGTTGCGACCTCGGGCATGTTGGTGGGAGTTATCGCCTTGTGTTCGGCAACTGTTCCGTTATTGTTGCCCCAGACAGAGTAAAGAAGCACGTCTCCGCCCGCGGCTTTCGCGAGCTCGCGGATCTTCTTTGCCGAAGCAAGTTCAGCCTCTTTTACCGTGTTTTCATATGGTGAGATGCGGCGCGAGGGCTCGATTATAACGTAATCCCACTTGTTGTTTTTGAGAAGCGGGATCGCCTTTGAGCCGACCTCGGTGCTCTCGTCTGCAAAATCGGAAATGGTGGCAGAGCCCTTGGTCACGGATTTTACGTTGACCTTCTTGCCCATCGCGGTTGCGGTTTTTGCAAAAAGTTCAGGCATTTCATTATAGTACATCAGGCTGTTGCCGAGGAAAAGTATATTCAGCATTTCGTCCTCCTTGATGGCTTCCGTTGTTTCGGGAGCGGGATTTGATTCGGGAATGGGATCGGTTGCGGGATCTGTAATCGGATCTTTTACGGTATCGGGCGCGGATGTGGGATCACCGCCACCGGTCGCGCAGGATACCGCGGAAAATAACATGATCGCCGCAAGAACAAAGGAGAATATTTTTTTCATAAAAAACACCTTTCCTTCCTTATTTGTTTAATTTTATTATAGCATAAATCCCGCGTCTTTGCAAGAAAAATCCGATAATTATGGGATGATATATGAATTTTTTTGAAATTCCAAACTTTTTTTCAAGAAAAGACTTGACAAACGGACTTTTTTGTGGTATTATATTTAGGCGTTAAACGAAATTAACGAACTGCGCCGTTAGCTCAGCCGGATAGAGTGTTTGGCTACGAACCAAAAGGCCGGGGGTTCGAGTCCCTCACGGCGCGCCATAAAAAAGCATCCATGCTTCGCATGGATGCTTTTTTATGTCACCCCGCTCGGTAACTCAGAACCCCCGTGTCATTTCGTAGAAATGACACAATGGTTCGCGCTATTGCCCAATGATATTTTCGCGCCGCATTATGCGCGAACTGTGGGTTCTGAGTCCCGGATATTATCTTCCCATCCAAAAACCAGTTCGGGAATTGCACCGAAGCAAAGCTTCGGTGCTTTTTCTATGTCACCCCGTTCGGAAAACTCAGAACCCCCGTGTCATTTCGTAGAAATGACACAATGGTTCGCGCTATTGCCCAATGATATTTTCGCGCCGCATTATGCGCGAACTGTGGGTTCTGAGTCCCGGACGAAATTTTTCGCAACCAAACTTGGTTCGGAAAACAAGGTAAAAAATCCGCCCCACCGGGGCGGATTTTATTCTATAGAAGTCAAATTATCACTCGCGCTCTGTGCGGTCATTCCGTCAACGGATGCGACTGCGGCGGGCGGGATCGCCACCTCTTCGCCGTATGCTCCCGCGGGCGGGAGGACGATGCCGAAGCTTACCGCGATCGCGGAGTTTACGCGGTCCATGACCTCGCCGTCGAGATGTCCCATCCGCTCGCGCAGACGGCGCTTGTCTAGTGTTCTTATCTGCTCGAGCAGTATCACCGAATCACGCGAAAGTCCCGCGCGCTCAGCGTATATATCAATATGTGTGGGAAGTCTTGTCTTGCTCATCCGCGAGGTTATCGCGGCGGCAATGACGGTCGGGCTGTATTTGTTACCGACGTCGTTCTGTATTATAAGCACGGGGCGCAGACCGCCTTGCTCGGATCCCACTACCGGCGAAAGATCGGCGTAATATATATCCCCCCTGCGAATCTGCGAATTCATTATGTTCCTCTTCCTTTCCTTGTTCTGTCATTATTCTTAACACTCCGAGCACGTCTCAAACGCGCTCGGGAAGAATTCCCTGTGGAAATTTTTTCTCATTGTCATTATATGTCGTTTTGAAAAATATTGACTTTGAAAGAATAAGGTGCTATAATTATAAAAAAGTCACCTTTGGAGGTACAAAATGAATTACTGGACTCAAAGTAAAGATAATATATACGTTGCGGCACACCGCGGATGGAGCACAGTCTATCCCGAAAACACACTCCTCGCCTTCAAAAAGGCTATCGAGATCGGCGTTGACCAGATCGAAACCGACGTCCGCATCACCCGCGACGGCGAGCTCGTCTGCATCCACGACGCAACCGTAGACCGCACCACCAACGGCACGGGAAAGGTCTGCGAAAAGACTCTTGCCGAGCTGGGGACTCTCGACGCCGGCTCCTGGAAGGGTGCTGAATTTGCGGGCGAGAAGATCCCCACCTTCATTGAATTTATGGAGCTTATGAAGGATCATCCGACGATGACCCTTGACGTCGAGCTCAAGGAATATCCGATCGGCGGCAATGAAAAGACCGCTTTTGAGGTCTGCGACCGCGTGCTCAAGATCATTGACAACTACGGTTTTACCGACCGCGTGGTCATCAACACCTTCAACGGCGCGCTTCACGAGTACATTGAGGACAAATACGGCTCGAAATACCGCCGCCACATCTACTATCCCATTACTCATATGGGCAAGGTCACACGCGATCCCTACACCCCCTCCGCTTACTGCTCTTGCATGTTCCGCGCGCTCTACAGCCCGATCAACATGGCAACGAAGGAGGAATTTGACCGTATGACTGCCCTTGGCGTACAGTGCTGGGCTCCCGCGGGCGTTAAAACTCAGGAGCACGTCGACGAGGTCATCGCTTGCGGCGGAACACTCATCACCTGCAATAACCCCGACGAGATCCTTGCGTTCCTTCGCAACAGAGGCAAACATAAATAAGTGACCGATGAAAAGTAAAAATCCTCGCCCAAGGGCGAGGATTTTTTTATCAATTAAATTTTACTTGACTTTTTTCCCATAATAAGATATAATTATATATATATACAATATCATACAAATTGGGAGGCAATATGAAAAAGAAGAAAAAAGAGTCGAAATGGCTCAAATTCCGCCACAAGGTGGTAAGAAATATTCTCTATTGCATTCTCGGACCGTATATTCATCTGAGATATAAGGTAAAAATCGTAAGATACAAGGAGCAGGAGAAGCGTCCCTACCTCATTCTTCTGAACCATCAGACCCCGTTTGACCAGTTCTTCGTCGGCATGACATTCCGCGGTCCGATCTACTACATGGCAACCGAGGATATCTTTTCAAAGGGATGGGTATCGCACGTAATACGCTACCTCATTGAGCCGATCCCGATCAAAAAGCAGACGACCGACATCCGCGCCATCATGAACTGCCTCAAGGTTGCGCGCGAGGGCGGATCTATCGCCATTGCCCCCGAGGGCAACCGCACCTACAGCGGACGCACCGAGTACATGAACCCCTCGATCGTCTCGTTGGCTAAAAAGCTCGGCATGCCGATCCTTCTTTACCGCATTGAGGGCGGTTACGGCGCCGAACCGCGCTGGAGCGACGTTGTCCGCCGCGGACAGATGCGCGTTTACTGTGCACGCACCGTAAAGCCAGAGGAATACGCCGAAATGAGCGACGAAGAACTCTTTGAAGTTATCCGCTCGACCCTTTACATAGACGAGGCTTGCGAGGACGCCTCCTTCAAGCACAAAAAACTCGCAGAATACCTCGAGCGCGCAGTTTATTACTGCCCCTATTGCGGACTTTCCGAGTTCGAAAGTCACGGTGACATCATAAAATGTAAAAAATGCTCCCGCGAGATTCGTTATCTGCCCACAAAACGCCTCGAAGGCGTCGGTTTTGACTTCCCCTTCACCTTCGTTGCCGATTGGTATGACGCGCAGAAGGCTTTCATGAACAAGCTCGACGTCACCGCCTACGGCTCTTCGGTCATCTACTCCGACCGCGCGCGCATCTCCGAGGTCATCCCCTACGAAAAGAAGGTCGTTCTTGACAAGGACGCCGAAATAACTCTCTGCGGAGACCGCATTACCGTCCGCGGTAAGAATTCCGAATTTGATTTCCGCTTTGACGAGACCTCCGCGGTCACTGTCCTCGGCAAAAACAAGGTGAATATCTACCACGGCGGTAAGATATATCAGCTCAAGAGCGGCAAACGCTTCAACGCGCTGAAATACGTTCATATCTACAACAGATACAAAAACATAACCAAAGGAGACGAACATGCTGAATTTTTGGGACTTTAGTGTATGGGCTTGGATCAACACCTTCGCGGTGCTCCTCGGAAGCCTTCTTGCGGGCAATATGCTCAAGCGCAGCATCCCCTTCCTCCGCGACTCGCTGACTCCGACCTCGGTTGTCGGCGGAATCATCCTCCTCATCGTCGCCGCGATCTACAAGGCTATCACGGGTGACGTTATGTTCGACACCGCCGCCTTCGGCGCAAACGGCACAGCGCATCTTGAGGTCATCACCTACCACGCTCTCGCTCTCGGATTTATAGCATCTTCGTTCAAGACCACCAATTCAAAGCTGACGGGCAAGCGCACCGCTGAGATCTTCAACACAGGTGTCACCACCGTTTCAACCTACCTGCTCCAGGGCGTTTTCGGTTTGGGCATTACCCTCATCTGCGCGCTTGTTATCGAGGGCTTCTTCCCCGCCGCGGGCGTTCTTCTTCCCTTCGGCTACGGTCAGGGAACCGGTCAGGCTCTCAACTACGGCACGATCTATGAGGTTGAACACGGCTTTGCAGGCGGTAAGAGCTTTGGTCTCACCATCGCCGCTCTCGGATTCCTTTCGGCTTCGATCGGCGGAGTTATCCACCTCAATATTATGAAAAAGCGCGGAAGGATCGTCTTTTCGAGCCGCACCGACGGAAGCACGCA
>JAGBYM010000162.1 GCA_017628755.1 Clostridia bacterium
GATTACACGCGCCACAGCCTCCGCTCGGCGTACACAATGGTTCTTCAGGAGACATGGCTCTTCGGCGGAACTATCGCGGAAAACATCGCATACGGCAAGGAAGGCGCGACAATGGATGAGATCGTCGAAGCGGCAAAGGCAGCCAAGATCGACTCCTTCATCCGCACGCTTCCCGAGGGCTATGACACCATCATGACCGACAACGGCGTCAATATCTCGAAGGGTCAGAAACAGCTTATCACGATCGCGCGCGCGATGCTCGCCGATTCGCCGATGCTGATCCTCGACGAGGCGACCTCGAACGTCGACTCACGAACCGAGATAATGATCCAGGAAGCAATGCTGAAGCTGATGCAGGGCAGAACCTGTTTCGTCATCGCGCACCGACTCTCGACAGTCCAGAACGCTGATACCATCCTCGTCGTCAAGGACGGCAACGTCATCGAGCAAGGAAATCACGCCGAGCTTATGGCACTTGGCGGCACATACGCCGGACTATATAATTCGCAGTTTTCATAATAATCTTAATGCGCCGACTCTTCGAGTCGGCGCATTTATTTTTATTTCGAAATCTGACCCATTGCCGTCAGCATCCCGCCGACGCTTTCCATGGTTCTGCCCGCGCGGCGGACCATTCGTTTGGTCTTTGCGGGGCGCGAATTATATGCCGCGATGGCAACGCCGGTTGCGCAAAACGCAGTGCCGACTCCTGCCGCGGTCAAAAAAGTCTTTGCAGCTTTATTCATCCTAAAATCCTCCGTTATCATTTGTCAGAATTATCTTTCCCACCGCAACGAAAAATATACAATATCATATAAAACAAAGCAATTTTAATAAAATCCGTTTTTTCGGCGACTCTGTCGACCGAAAAAACACCTTCAAAGCGAACAAAGTGAGCCCGCGCGCTGAGGGGAGCCGTCAAAATCTCAGATTTTGACAGGCGGCGATAAGCGCGCGTTTCAATTGCAAAACGAAGTTTTACAATTGGTTGTTTACAACGGTAAGAGATCGCTGATGCTTGAAAGCTTTTTAACCTTTCGCAATGCTTTTGCCGCACACTCAAGCGCGCGCTTACGCACCCTGAACGCTCCCGCACGCGACATATCCATCATCTCGGCGCATCGCGTGACCGAAACGCCGCGAATATAATGCCAATACAGCAAAATCCGCGTGTTGCTGTCGCATTTGAGCTCGGATATGAATTGCCGCACGCCGTACATTCTCGCGCGGATGATCGTTTCGTCTGCGCCATCCGAATCGCTTTCCTTCTCCTCGTAAGTTTCCGACCAGTAAAGCAGAGGATCCTCGGGCAGGACCTCACTTCCCATAAACTGTCTGCCGTACCGCATGCAGTCGAGCATCCTCACGCCGTGACGGTAGCTTGAAAGATACTCCTCTGCCTCGCGGAGCTCGTCGGCACTCACATCTCCCGAATAGCGCAGACTCGCGCACTCTTCTCTTTTTTCTTCTTTTTCTTCTTTGTCCATTGAGACTCCTCCTTTTCCAAAATTAGAACATTTGTTCTATTTATGACAATATAATACCACATTTTGGAGCGTTTGTCAAGTCTTTTTTTCCGAAAATGAAATATTTACACTTTTTATGTTGACAATCGGGCGAGTAAAACTTATAATAAATGTACTATTTTTATTCAGGAAGAAAAAATGACCGTAATAAGTGTTAACGACGTCTCGCTCTCCTTCGGAGCGCGGGAGCTTTTCAAGAATATTTCATTTTCGCTCGAGACGAACGACCGTCTCGGCATCGTAGGCCCGAACGGATGCGGTAAATCCACGCTCCTTTCCCTCCTTCTGCGCGAAAACCGCCCCGACGAGGGAAGCGTTTTCATCGCCGCAGACACCTCGGTCGGCATTCTGACGCAGGACAGCGCGTACGAGGTCTCGACAGACACGGGCGCAACCGCGCTTGAGCAGATGTACGCCGCGTTTCCCGAGCATCTTTCAGCTGAAAAACGCATTGCCGAGCTCGAAGAATGGCTCGCGAAGAATCCCGAGCTTTCGATGATGCCGAAATACGCATCAATTACCAAAGAATTCACAGACCTTCACGACCGCTACGCGCGCGATGGCGGACTCACCTTCCGCTCGCGCTGCCATTCGATCCTTGAGGGCATGGGCTTTACCGAAGAACAGATGTCGCTTCCTATCGAGGCGCTTTCGGGAGGTCAGCGCACGCGTCTCGCGCTCTCGCGACGTCTTTGCCGTGAGCCCGATCTGCTCCTTCTCGACGAGCCGACCAACCATCTCGACGCCGATACCCTCGCTTGGCTCGAAGCCTTCCTTTCGAATTATTCGGGATGTCTCATCACAGTTTCGCACGACCGCCGATTCCTCGATAAAGTCACAAACAAGACCCTTCTTTTCGAGCGCGGACGCGCAAAGCTCTACAAAGGAAGCTACACCGCCTGCGCGGAACAGCGCCGACGCGACCGCGAGATCCTTGAAAAGCAGTACAAGGATCAGCAAAAGGAGATCGCGCGTCAGGAAGCTTATATCGAACAACAGCGCCGTTGGAACCGCGAGCGCAATATCATCGCGGCAGAAAGCCGACTCAAGATGCTCGCGAAGATCGACCGCATCGCCGCACCCGAAAAGGATGAGCGCACGGTCAAGATGCAATTCTCGCGCGGTCTGCAGAGCGGAAACGACATTCTCGACGTCCGCCGCCTCGCATTCAGATATCCCTCCGCATCCTTTGACATCCTGCGCGAGCTGAATTTCCAGGTCAAGCGCGGTGAGAAGGTATTCATCGTCGGACCGAACGGTTGCGGCAAATCGACTCTGATCAAGCTTCTGCTCGGCGATCTCGAAGCCACGGGCGGAGTCATCGACTACGGCCACAACCTCCAGATCGGCTACTACGATCAGGAAAACCAGGGGCTCGACGAACGCAATACCGTCCTCGAGGAGCTTTGGTCGCTCTATCCCGACATGAAGGAAAAGGACGCGCGCGGTGCGCTCGGATCTTTCCTCTTCCGCGGTGACGACGTATTCAAGCCGGTATCCGTCCTCAGCGGCGGAGAGCGCGCAAGACTCACGCTCGTCAAGCTGATGCTCTCAAAGATGAACGTTCTCATCCTCGACGAGCCGACCAACCACCTCGATATCGGTTCGCGTGAGGCACTTGAAGACGCACTTGTCGGCTACGACGGAACCCTCATCTGCGTCTCGCACGACCGTGCCTTCATCGACCGCATCGCGACCCGTCTTCTCTGCTTCGATGAATACGGCAAGCTCGTCAGCCTCCCCATCGGACAAACACGAGGTGCCTGGGACGAATGGCAGGCATACCGCGAGAACGGCAAAATAGTCCCCGCCGCCGCGGCTCAAACCAAACCCGCAGAGACCGTCTCGGATAACAAAGCCGACTACCTTCGCCGCAAGAGCGAAGCCGCAGAAGCGCGCAAGCAGGCATCGAGACTTGCAAGGCTCAAAAAGGAACAGGAAGAGCTCGAAGCAGAACTCGACACCCTCTCCGCCGAGCTCTACGGAGATGCGGCATCGGATTACGTCCGCGCCGCAGAGATCCAGACCCGCATAGATGAAATAGAAAACCGCCTCCTCGAGATCTACGAAGAGACAGAAATATAAAAATAAAGAACCGACCGCAAATGCGGTCGGTTTTTGTTTTTATTTCTTCTTAAAATCGGGCAAAAAAGTTTCAAATCTCTTGGCGAGCTTTTTTGAGCGGTAGCCGAAATAGCTTTCGGCGGTAAGCATATCGATAACTCGTGAGAAAAGGCTCATCACAAGCATCGAAAGCAGCACGCTTTCTGCGGCAAATCCGAGCTTGCGGAAAAGCATGGTAAGAACTCCGCAACCGGCGCCGTGAATGAGGCGTCCTGTGGGCGTGACGGGTGTTGAGGAATATTCTGTCGCTCCAAAGAACGCGCCGAGGAAGATTCCTCCCGCACAGAGATGGTAGATAAAGTATTCGTAATGCGCGCCGTCAAAGTAGAGGAAGAACCAGACAAGGATCGCGCCGCCGAGGAATCCTACGGGTATCTGCCACGTGATGACCTTGCGGCAGATAAGATAGATTCCGCCGAGCAGAAGAAGCATCGCAGACATCGCACCGATCGCCTCAGGAGCGTTTCCGAGGAAAATATCAAGCGCGCTCTCTTCGGGGATATTGCCCGACATCAGCACGTCAAGCGGAGTCTTTGCGGAGAGCTCGCGCATCTGATCCCAATATGAGACAGTGCCGATGCTGAGCTTCGTGAACGCCGCAGTGTGCGCCGTCATCATCCCTGTGAAAATAAAGAACGGAACAAGTGCGGCGGCAATGGGATTGACAACCCCGCCGATGAATCTGCGAAGTGTAACCGCTATAAATACCACGATCGGAATCATCAGATAATTGATTCCCGCCGGCATAAAGAGCGCAACCGTCATACCAAGTAATGCCGCGGTAGGGATTTTTGCTCCTTTGCGGAATATTATCGCATAAATAACCTCGAACAGTGCTCCAAAGAGCATCGCAATAAGTACAACCGCGATCGGGCGCGCGCCGTAGACTATCGCGCTCCAGATGATTGCGGGAAGTACGGCAATAAAGATATCGAGCGAAACAAGAAGCTCGCTTGTGACGCCTCTGAGATAAGGAGATTTATACATGTTCTGCCTCCTTTGCTCTTTCGTCATTGTACTTTGCCTTCGCGTTCTTTATGTGGTAAACGTGCTCAACGCCTCCGGGGCAGTTGTATGTGCACGTGCCGCACTCAATGCAAGTCTTAAGACCCATGGCAAGTGCCTTTTTGATATTTCCCTTCTCCGCGTGCTTAGCAAGATAGAGAGGAAGAAGATGCATCGGACAGCCCGCAACGCATTTTCCGCATCTGATACAAGCCGAATGGCCGCTCTTATGAAGGTATTTATCCGAAACGTAAAGATAAGCCGTATCGGTCTTTGACGCACAGTATGAGCGGTCAACGATCTTTCCGCGCATCATACCGCCTTCAATTACATCGGCAAGATCCTCGCTCACACCGCCGCAATATGCTTCGATATCGGAAAGTCTTGTGCCGATACGAACCTTCAAGGTCTTCTGCTCACCTATAGAGTCGCCCGCAACGGTAACTCTGCGCTCGATCTGGGGCATACCCTCGGCAAACGCACGAAAAATATCCGCACAGACCTCGGCGCTGAAAACAACGTAACCGAGCTGTGCCGTCGTCTCGCGGACCGGGGGCTCCTTTGCCGTAACCGAGTTGATGATCAGTCTGCGGTCGCCCTGCGGATGCTTCGTCGCGGTAACGCGGAGGCGCAGAAGCGGATTGTTTCCGATAACCTCCTCGAGCGCTCGGATAGCGTCAAGCTTGCTCTCCTCGATCACGATATCGGCATATGACACCTCAAGTGCGCGAAGAAGTATCTTTGCGCCGTTGAGAACGTGCGTGGGATGCTCGAGAAGAAGACGGTGACGCGAAGCAAGAAAGGGCTCGCATTCGGTGCAGTTGATAAGAAGTCTGCGTGCACCGCCGAGAGCGCATTCAACACGGCGCGCAACGGAGAAACCGTCCTCCGACTCGCATATGCCCGCATTCTTGATTATGCGAACGATCTCGTCGGGCGCGGTCTCGGTCAGCTTTTTGCCAAAGGGCACAACCGTGTCGGCAAGCGTATCATTTCCGTCGTTGTTGATAACTATGGAAACGGCGCGTCCGTTATCGTATTTAATTTCAGCGACCTCACCCGAAACACTCGAATGAAGCATAATTTTTGAATCCTCTGTGCAGATCGGCTGACCCATAAGAACCGAATCGCCGACAGAAACACAAGGAACGTCACCGTCGGAAAGAAATATTTCGACTTGTGACGGTGCGGGCATAGTCTCCAAAGGGCACCGTGAAGCTGTCTGTTCAAACGCGCTATCGCGGATACGGACACCGCCCGTAAAGGTGTAAAGATTACTCATAAACAATAAAACCTTTCGGTATATAGTTGATATTATTATACATCAAACATTTGAACATTTTATGATTTAAAGATTACATCGACGATTTTTATCAAATAAATATCACAAAAAGCGATGAAGAACTAAATACGCGCAAAAAAATATAAAAAATCCAAAAAATCTTTCAAAAAAGTATTGACAAGCCGTCCAAAATATGATATAATAATCAAGCTTTGTGGCGGAATAGCTCAGTTGGCTAGAGCGCTCGGTTCATACCCGAATGGTCGTTGGTTCAAGTCCGACTTCCGCTACCAGGCCCGTTGGTCAAGCGGTTAAGACACCGCCCTTTCACGGCGGTAACACGAGTTCGATTCTCGTACGGGTCACCAATAGAAACACATCCGAACTATTTCGTAAATCGAAATTGGTTCGGATGTGTTTTTACTATGTCAGCGTGACAAGAATATGCTGCACGCCGGATCAATGATCGACAGTCGCGGACATTGGAATATATCCGGCTTCAGCAAATAAAAATTTGATTATTTAAACGTATCATGGTTACAACAAATCGATCATCTTCCAAAACCGAAAAACGCAACACATTGCGTGCGGTTCTTGCATACACCTTCCGCACAGCGGCGCTGTTATGCTCCACAGGTCCGCTTATGCAGACCTTTCTCAGCAGTATCGGTTTTTCCGAACAGCAGATCTATATGCACGCAACGCTATTTCAAGCTGTCAATGTGCTTACGATACTGCTTTGCTCGCGCTTTGCCGATACCAAAAAAGTTCTTCTGCGGACTGCGCTGATACAGATTCCCGGGGCGATTCTGTTCCTCGGTTATCTTCCGCTGTGTCTCTCACGCAACGTATCCGCAGAATCTTACGTTTGGCTTTTGGTCATCAGCATTCTTCAATCCGCCGCATTTGCGTTGCATACGGTCTGCGAATATAAAGTTCCGTATTATATTTACCGTGCAGAGGCATACGGATCCATTCTCGCGATCTGCGGTATCATATCCTCGTTCGTTTCTTTCGGCGTCGGTTCCGTTATGAGCGCGCTCAGTATCCGTTATTCCTATCCCACACTTATGATCGGTGCGTTTTTGCTCTCGTGTCTTTTTTTGCTGATAGCGGGTGCTCTGCAGTTTTTTCAGAGATCCCTGATACCGCTGACAGATCAAAGCAACGCCGCCGTGAAAAAGACACCGCTTATCGAAGTTTTCCGTCACAAAGCCTTTTCGCACCTGTTTATCGGAAACATTACCCGCGGATTCGCGAGTGGCGTTATGACGATCCTTGCCGCAGCCGCCCTGAGTATAGGCTATGACGAGGTACTGACCACCGCTATGGTTTCAGTACAATCCATCGCGTCTATGCTTGCCTGTTTTATATTCAGCATCATTTCCCGACACATCAGCCCGCGATTTTCGATCCTTGGCGGCAGTTTGTGCTTTGCGGTCTTTCCGCTTCTTCTTGTCCCTGAAAAACCGATACTGTTTCTGGCAATATTTGCACTTCTTACGTTTGGAAGAACGCTCGTAGATTACGCTATTCCCGCGGCTCTTTTATACATGGTTCCCGTAGAGATCGCCGGAACATACAACGCTTGGCGTATGATACTGCTCAACGGAGGTACGATGCTTGCGACGATTACGGCAAGCTTTCTGACGCTACCCGCTTTATTCACAATCGCGTTGATCTGTCAGTTAATCACAGGATTTAATTATTTCATCTTTAAAAATAAAAATCCGTCGCCGATAGTAATCGACGAACCGAGTTCAAAACAGCAGCAGACGGACTTATAAAAAAGCACGGCATTACGCCGTGCTTTTTTCATATTTCCTCAAACATCATACCCATCATGAACTTTTCGGAGAATCCTTTGTCCTTTGACAGATCGATCGTTCGGGCATTTTCTGCCATCATCTGCGATTTAGCGTTCATATCCGAGCTCAGAAGCAGCATCGAGGCACCAACAAGCGCGGCATTTCCGACGGTTTCCGAGCTTTCTGCCAAGCTTCGCGGAAGCATACCGATCTGCGCGGCACTTTCCTTATTGAGATAATTGCCGAATCCGCCCGCAATATAAAGCTTCGGGATATCCTCGGGCTCGAGTCCCGCATTTTCCGCAAGGGTCATAAGACCCGCGCAAATCGCGCTTTTTGCAAGCTGGAGCATCCTGATGTCCTTGCCGCTGAGAGAAACCGGAGATTTGAGGATAAACGGATCATCGTCAAGCGTACCGGTCTCGTCAATAATTTCTGCTTCAAGCATAGCCGCAGCGGCGTCAACGAGTCCGCTTCCGCAAATACCGACAGCTTCACCGCCGCCGATCACGTGAGCCTCAAGCATATCGCCCACAAGGCGCACCTTGTCGATCGCGCCGACCGCACCTCGCATTCCCATCGAGATTCCGACGCCTTCGAAAGCGGGACCCGCGGCTGTCGAGCAGACCGTGAGAGAGCCGTTATATGAGAGTGCCATCTCGCCGTTCGTCCCTATATCGGCAAGCATCGCACAGTCCGAGCCGCAAAGATCGGTTGCAAGAAGCGCGCAGACCGTATCCGCGCCGACAAAAGCCGAAATGCAATTTGGAAGATATACAAAAGCATCGGGAGCGAGAGAAATGATTCCGATCTCCTTTGCGGAGAGAGTCTCGCCAAAGAGCCTTTTTGCCTCAAATGGAGCATGCGAAAAGGGTTCGACGTCCTCACGTGTCAAAAGAGAAAGCATAACGGTGTTTCCCGTTATAACAACGCAGTCTATTTCTTTGGTATCAACTTTTGCCGACGACGCAAGCGCAACGGTCATTTCATCAAGAGCCGCAAGGATCGACTCCGCAAGCTCATCGCGCTTGCCGCCCATCGAGGCTTCTATCCTAGAAATAACGTCCGCGCCCCATTCGGATTGTGGATTGAGACGCGAATACTCGGCGATCACAGTTCCTTTGGCATCATAGAGACGCGCCGCAAGAGTGGTCGTTCCAATGTCTATCGCGACACCGTACTTCTTGAAGGTCGGCTTCAGTTCAAATCCGACAGACGTACCGCCCGTAACTATCTGCGTATCGGCAGAAGAAGCGAGTGTTTCAACCTCGCAATCACCCTCGGCATATGTCATGCAGGCAAGGCGAATGCCGTTTTTCAGTTCGTCTTCGGTTAACAGCCTCAGCTCGGCTTCGCTCGGCGCTGAAAGATTGCCGCGAGCACGAACCTTGCATTTACCGCACTTTCCGTGACCGCCGCAGGGCGCTTCACCGCTTGTAATTTCTGAAAGGGTGAGCCCCGAAGGAACTGATCGGGACTCACCGTTAACAACAATCTTAATCATATCATTCATCTGTAAAGAGCACCGCACCGAAATAGGTGACGGTATTCTGTCCGTTGATGTACTTCATTCCCGCAGACGCGGCAAGACGCGAAACGTTTACACCGTATGCTTCAAGCGAGGGAATTGCCTTTTCGGGGAAACGGCAGGGTTCGTTCGTACGCTTTGCGCAGACCTTGCAGACTCCGCATCCGCCCGCACTGAGATGGAGGGCATTTTCTATCCCCATTTCACAGAAAACATCGCGCAACTTTTGAGCGATCGGGCGGAAATTCTTCTTTGCCTCGATCATACCCTCAATATCAAAGCTATCCTCAAGCTCTGATACCGTCTGGTAAACAAGAGCATACGTATAATTGCCGATCTCCGCCATCAGATCGTCGATTTCACCGCAATCGGGCGGGCACATATAGCATTTGCCGTACATTCCGCAGCCGTTAGAGGCGCAGATATCACGGAATACGCGGTCTGTTTCAATAAGATCGGCACTGATCACGTTCGCCTTGTATGCGCCGAGTGCGAGAGTTTCGCTGATAAGTTTATCAAACTTTTCCATAATATTCTTCAAAAGCGGCAAAGAATGCCTTGATGTTCTCCCAAGGTGTCATGGGAGGGATGTCACATCCGGACGAAAGCAGAAAATTCGGATACTTTGAGCATTTTTCGAGCAATGCGAGAGTCACCTCGCGTACCTTCTCGGGTGTACCCATACGAAGAACACCGGCGGGGTCAACGTTACCCATAACGAGAGTCGATGCGGGAACTTTGCTGATAATATCGGATTCCATATCAACCGAATTGCCGAAATGGTATGCCGCCGCGCCCGTGGACAGGATCGAATCGAGCATACGCGGTACGTTGTCGCCGCAGTTATGGTAAATGACCGAGAAGCTGTCGTCCTGAACGGCATCAACGATTCTCTTTACGTAAGGCGAGGAAAATTCCTCTTCAAGAGTCGGCGAGAGCAGACCCGAGACGGGCTCAGCCATCATAATTCCGCCCGCACCCGTAGCCTTATAAGCCTTTGCGTATTCGATAAGGAAGGTTGTCACCTTATCGAGCACTGCGTGCACCATATCGGGGTCGTCATAGCAGTCCATCATAATCTCGGTCACGTCAAGGAGTCTTGCCGCAAGCGAGAAGGGACCGATCATACCCGCAAGAACGGGGCGGTCGGTGATATTCTCGACAGCCTTTTTGACCGCGTCGATATAGATACCCGTGCGCGCGCTTCCGACTTTTGGAATTTCGAGTGCTTCGGCTTCGTCCTCGTCCGAAACGAGTCTGCCCTTTACTGTCGGAACTTCATCATCCGAAACGCAAATTGTTGCGCCGAAAGCCTCGGCTTCGACCGAAAGATCCATAAAGCTGACAGCCGCGGAGGCATCGGTTGCGTCTGCAACAGCACGCATACCCTTCGCCTGAAGCTCGCTTGACGAAATCAGCTCTTTAACGCTGACTCCGAGTAGGCTTACCGAGGGGAACGAGAGTATGGGCAGAGGCTTTTTGGACTCTGCAGACTTAAGTCCTTCTATCCAAGTTTTCATAATTATATCCTGATTTTCTTAATTTCTTCTGCGTAATACTGAACGAGCTCGAATTTTGAACCGGGCATCAGTCTGTGGTCGGGACAGGGAATGAATCCGCCCATATCAAACAGACGCTTCATACGCTCAAGCTCTGCGTCAACAGCAGCGCGATCCTTACGGAACGCGGTCTTATCCATACCGCCGACGCCAAGGATCTCCTTGCCGTATTTCTTACGCGCGGGCTCAAACTGATCGCCCCATGTTCCGATCTCGATCGGGAACAGGACGTTTACGCCGGTTTCAAGCCAAGTGGGGATGAGCTTTTCGGTTACGCCGTCGCAGTCGAGAGAAATGATGTCGATTCCGTGCTTATGGAGAAGATCGTTTCTCTTCTGATAATGCTTACGGCAGAGTTCGTCGAAGAGCTCGGGGGAAAGGAGCGGACCGCTCTTAAAGCAGATGTCCTCCCAATAGTGCGCGAAATCAAACTGCGCACCCGTCGCAAGTACAGCCTGGGCGCACTTATACTGCATCTCGGCATATGTATCAACGATATCGGCAAAAAGCTCCTCGTCCTCATCGTAAATGAGGTAACTCATGCCCATTACCGTGGTCATATCCCTGATATGACCCATAAGGCTTCCGACGTGAAGACCGATCGGATACTCGATCTCGCGGGTCTCGTTGAATTTCTTGAAGAATTCAAGATTAACTCTCTCGGGTGAGAACTCCATTTTCGGCTTGAAAAGAGTCTCGAAAGCCTCGCGGTCCTTCAGAAGATAATCGTCCTCGGAAGGAATCGAAACGACGCCGGGTTTGTAGCGTTCGATAACGCCGTGACCGGTCAGCACTCTCTGCGAGCCGTCAGGAAGCACTTCGAGCACCTCACGCTTGAAGCGCGGGGAAAGACCGTTATTAGTGCCGACGGTGTTGTACCAGTTGCAATCCCAGCCGATGATCTTATCGAGCACTCGCTGTTCGGGAGAATTGTCGCGGACAGCAGCCTTCGCCATTTCGGGCGTAATATGACCCTCTGCCGCCCATTCGGCAAGGAGCTCGCCCCAATATCCGAAATGAACTGCTGGGATTCTGTCGGTATCCTTGTAATGAAGGATATTCATACAGCGTTCGCGTGTAGTCATACTGTACGTCCTTTCAAATCAATCGTAGTATTTATCGAGCACATCGCTTACCGTCTGCGCCCAGACAATCAGGTTTTCGGGTCTGCCCGAAACAGTGCTGATGTCCTTGAGCACGATATCGTAAGGGCATCCGTATTTCAGACATGCCTTGACCGTCTCTTCCGTTTCTTTTCTTATAACCTCGGGATCGGTAACGATCGCAACGTGAGCGGGATTCGGTTTTCTTGAGAGCACGTAATCACCGCGGATCTGCGCGGCACATCTTTCAACATTTGCCCAAGGCGAGCAACCGATCTTGCGCAGATTCGGTATCTTTTTGATCACGCTGATCTTATCGTCAAGAGGCTCACAGCAGCCGTAATACGTATAGGCAAATCTACTTGCAACCGAAAAAAGATAGTTAAGCTCAAATTCCTCAAACATCGCGGGCGATATAACGCCAAAGGTCTGCGCCATACTGCGGCACCAGGTTGCCTTAAGTCCTTCATCAGCCAACCCCGACACAGCGGAAGGGGTACAGTGAAGCGACGGGGGAGTAGCAACGTCAAGATTCTTTTCAACAAAATCGAGCTCGGCGTGAGCTGCCGAAACGAATTTTTTAATGATCTTGTGCAGGTATTCGGGACGGTCGTACATATCCATAAGGATCGGCTCAACTCCGCGCAGGCGAGTGATCTTATCCCAAGGCGCAAAATAGAAGTAGTCGTAACCGTAAAGTCGGACAGGAATGATATCTCCCATCAGATCTGTATAGAACGCCATTCTTTCTTCGTCCTTTTCGGGACAAAGCGTAAGCACGGGGTCGTGCATAGCCTCAAGCGCAGACTCATTCTCAAGGATATCCTCGAATTCGCGGGAGACGATGTTATTGATACTGTCGGTCCGCTTAATATCGGCAGTAACGGGCGCAAGACCCGTACCCGTCGAATGAACTGCACGTTTGACACGGAAGATCGGCTCATAAAGGTTATCTGCCTTGAAGCGATTCATATAGTAGATGGCTTTTCTGAAATACAGCTCTGTATTTCGCGCTTCCTTATCCTCACATATGCACTTCAGCTCACCGTCAATATCCATTTGATACCACGGGATCTCATCAAGAATAACCGGCGGACGTACGGGGCGCAGGTCATTTGTATCGCGAAAACGGCGGACCATCTTCTCCTGCTTTTCCGTGCATACCAAAGACATATAAGTCTTTGCCAGCTCTCTTACGACGGCTCTGTCATTCGCTGTCATCGCGCTCTCCTTCCGAATACGGAGAAATTTTCAATTATTTGCAGAATTCAACAGCCGCGTCAGCCGCGCTTGCAGCATCAACGGTATAGCAGTCAGCGCCGATCTTCTTGCAGTACTCCTCGCTTACGGGCGCGCCGCCGATCATGATCTTTACCTTATCGCGGATTCCCGCAGCCTCAGCCGCCTTGATAACCTCTTCCATAACGTTCATGGTTGTGGTAAGAAGTGCGGAACAGCAGATAACCTGACAATTCTGCTCGATCGCGGTCTGTACGAAGGTCTCGGCAGAAACGTCGGTACCAAGGTCAACGACCTCAAGTCCCTTGCCTTCCATCATCATCTTGACAAGGTTCTTGCCGATATCGTGAAGGTCACCCTGAACGGTACCGATGCAGACCTTACCGGTTGCCTTAACGCCCTCTGCGGCGAGAAGGGGCTTGATGATCTGAACACCCATATTCATTGCTCTTGCGGCAACAAGAACCTCGGGAACATAGATTTCATTGTTCTTGAACTTTTCGCCAACAACGTTCATACCTGCAAGCAGACCTTCGTTGAGGATCTGCTCGGGGTTTACGCCCTCCGAGACTGCCTGCTCTACAAGAGCCTTTACTATCTTTGCTTTACCCTTCTGAAGGTTTTCGGAAATTTCAATTAAAATAGACATGTTTTTGCTCCTTAATTAAATATTATTAAATCAATTATACAATATTTGTAGTAAAAAAGCAATAGTTAAATTAAATTTTCCTTGAAAATTTATCCTGCTTGTGATATAATAGTGACAACACACAGAAAGAAGGTTGATCCTATGAAAGCAACCGACACCTGGAGCTATACGCATTACCGTCCTTTTCACGAAAAAGCTGTTCTGCGCGCGCCATACATATGCCGCATCGCACCCTTCTGCGGCGGCTTTGAATTTGATTTTTCCGATAGCGCAGAGAGCGCATCATATAAATTGTTCCTTCGCAAAAAGGATTCCGATGAGTCTATAACACTTGATCTCACTCCCTTTTCCGGCAGAGTTGACGGACTTGACGATGACACCGATTATTGCTTCCGCGTGGAGCGAGATGACGGCACGTCTTCATCCGAAAGAATCGTCCGCACGGGCGAAGTACCGGGGATCGTGGTCAATTATCTTCATCCCGATGACCCCGAATACGCTTTTTCGGGCAGATACCTCTGCTCGCCCTCGCTTTTGAGACTCGAAAACGGCGATCTTCTCGCCTCGATGGATCTCTACGCAAGCGGCGCTCCGCAAAATCTCACCTTGATCTACATATCGCACGATGACGGCGCAACCTGGTCGCATCATTCCGAGGTCTTCCCCTGCTTTTGGGGCAAGATGTTCCTCTGCGGTGGCAAACTATATATGCTTGGCTGCTCGACCGAATACGGTGACGTTCTAATCGGTCGCTCGGACGATAACGGCAAGACCTGGTCAAAACCTACCGTCATTCTCCGCGGAGGATGCCATCCCCGTCAGGTCGGCTGGCACCGCGCACCGATGCCCGTGCTGATTCACGGCGGAAGGATCATGACCGACGTCCAGTACGGAGCTTGGTCGGAGAAGGTCTTCTGCGATGCCGTACTCTCCGCACCTGCACAGAGCGACCTTCTTTGCGCGGATAACTGGGTCTGCACCGAGCTTTTCGACGCGCATGAGCACATCTCCCCGCTTCCCGAAAAAATATGGGGCGGCATCGAGGGCAACATGGTGCTGACGCCCGAAGGGAATGTCATCGACTTCCTCCGTTTCTCCGACCGCACCGCGCTGATACTGAACTACGATCCCGCCAATCCCGAAAAAGAACCCGAGCTCGATAAGGTCATCGACTTCCCCGCAACCGCCTCGAAATTCAATATAGTATTTGATGACGTATCGAAAAAGTATTACGCCATCGTCTCCTACGCGCTCGACGAGCCGCTGACGAAGCGCAATCTTCTCTCTCTGATCTGCTCGGAAGACCTGCACGAGTGGAAGCTTTGCCGTCACCTGATCGACCGCCGCGATGACGACCCCAAGCTGGTAGGCTTCCAGTACGTAGACTTCTTCATTGAGAGCGACGACATTCTCTACCTCTGCCGCACAGCCGTCAACGGCGCGAACACATTCCACAACTCGAATTTTTCCACTTTCCACAGAATTAAGAATTTCCGCAAGGAGGAAGAAAAATGATCTACGGTAAAATCAAAGACCTCCCCTTTTGGGCGGAAAAAATACCATCTCTCAAATATGCGCTGACAGAAGCAAAGAATGTTGCTGACAAGCCCTTCACACTCGGCAAGACCGTCATTGACAGCGAAAGCCTTTTCGCATCCTCATCGGAATACACCGCCGAGTCACGCGAAACGAAAATTTTTGAAAATCATCACGCTTATATCGACGTTCAGATGCTTATCGAAGGCGAGGAAGATATCGACGTCATCATTCCCGATACGGCTCCCGCAAGCGAATATTCGGCTGAAAAAGATATTGAATTTGCCGCTTTTGACAAAGATTATTCTACGGTTACTCTCCGCGCGGGCGATTTTCTGATCCTCTTGCCCGGAGAATGGCACCGCCCCGGCGTTGCTATTGACAAAACCGGTGCAAATTGCCAGAAAACCGTAGTTAAGGTCAGAAATTAAAGAAGGTACATAATGACGGATTTTGAAGTTAAAAAGGGTGTTTACCCCACTATGATAACCCCCTACAAGGACGGAAAGATCGACTTTGACGGAGTCCGTGCGCTCGTCCGCTTCTACTGGGAAAGCGGATGTGACGGAATTTTTGCCGCATGCCAGTCGAGCGAGATCATGTTTCTGACTCTCGATGAGCGCGTCTCGCTCGTCAGAGAAGTCGTCGCGGAGGCAAAAAAGCTTGCCGCAAACGATACCTCGCGCCCTCCGCTCATGATCGTTGCATCGGGTCACGTTTCCGATAGCCTCGACGATCAGGCAGAAGAGCTTTGCCGTGTTGCCGCTGAGGGTCCCGACGCCATCATCATGATCTCCAACCGCCTCGATATCGCCAACACCACCGACGAGGCTTGGATCGCGGACGCCGAAAAGCTTCTCACACGCCTGCCCGAAGACATTCCGCTCGGCATTTACGAATGCCCAAAGCCCTACAAAAGATTGCTCACCGATGCGATGCTTAAGTGGTGCATCTCAACCGAACGCTTCTACTTCATCAAGGACACCTGCTGTGATGCAGATCTCATCGCGCACCGCCTTGACGTCTGCCGCGGAAGCCGTCTTGAGATCTTCAACGCAAATGCGCAAACACTCCTTCCCACGCTCAAAAGCGGATGCGCGGGTTACTGCGGAGTTATGGCAAATTTCCATCCCGAGCTTTACGTAAGCCTTTGGAACAAGGATTTTGAGAGCCGCGAGGCTTCACTTCTTCAGGATTATCTCGGACTCGCCGCAACAGCCGAGTCGCTGACCTATCCTTGCTGTGCCAAGGACTTCCTCAACCGCCACCGCGGAATCGCAATGGAAACATTTGCGCGCAGTGCCGATGAGAAAAATTACACACCCTATCAGCGCGGATGCATCGATCAGTTTGCCGAGCTCAGCGCATATATGACCGAAATTTTCAAATAAGAGGTATAAAAATGTCTAAACTCAAATTTGGCTGGAGCGAAGTCTCCCTTGTTCCCGAAGGCAAAAAAATCAATCTTGCGGGACAGTTTTACGAGCGCATCACAGACACCGTGCGCGACCAGATAGGCGTAACCGCACTCGCCATCGAGAGCGATGATATCGCCATCTTCTGCGCCTGCGACCTTGAAAGCGCAAGCTCCGCTCTCATTAAATCCGCAAGGGATATCCTCAAAAAGATCGAAGGATTCCCCTATGATAAGGTCATTGTAAATGCCATTCACAGCCATACCTCGATCTCCTATGCCCGTTCCAACGATTCATACGGAAGCACGCTCAACGTCCTCTCGCAATACGCTCCCGAAAACGTAGAATACGATGAATTCGCAAGCGACACATCGGGCGATCTGCTTGACGGAGAGGAAGCTCACGCATTCATCGCAGAAAAGATCGCCGAGGCGGCTCGTCTTGCCTACGCAAATCTCAAAGAGGGTAAATTTGCCGCCGGATTCGGTCGCGCGGCTGTCGGAATGTGCCGCCGCGTGTGCTACGATGACGGAAGCGCAAAAATGTGGGGCGACACGAATTTTGCCAACTTCACCGAGCTTGAAGGAGGCAATGACAGCGGTATCGAAATGCTTTTCATCACAGACGAGAACGAAAAGCTCACAGGAGTTGTTGCCAACCTCGCTTGCCCCTCTCAAATACTTGAGCACAGAAGCGTCATCTCCGCAGATTTCTGGGGAGACGTCAAAAAGAATCTTCGTAAGAAATTCGGTGAGAACGTCTGCCTCCTCCCTCTCTGTTCCCCCGCAGGAGATCAGTGCCCTCGCGATATGATCCGTTGGGTAGAACCCGAAAGTCCGATCAACGATCCCAACATCATCCGCGAAAACGTTCCCGCACGCAATGCCGACCCCTCAATGTTTGATGAAGCGGGATGTGTCCGCGCCGCGCGCAGAATCTCCGATGAGATCTTTTATGCCTATGAGGATATTACGGGTTATATATCCGACACCGAATTCGAGCACAAGATTATTGAGCTTGATATGCCTCTGCGCCGCGTGACGATAGAAGAAAAAGACCGCGCACTCGGCGCGATCCGTGATTTCTTTGCAAATCATAAGGGTGCTATCACCTTCAAGGACAACGCCGCTATGCACGTTCACGCAGGCACAGTCACAAGATATGAAGTTCAGCAGACTGTAGAGACCGACCCGATCGAGATCCACATTCTCCGCCTCGGTGACGTCGCATTTGCAACCAATCCCTATGAGCTTTTCCTCAACTACGGCAACCAGATCCGCGCGCGCAGTAAGGCAAAGCAGACCTTCCTCATTCAGCTCTGCTGCGGAAGCAAGGGCTATCTGCCCACCGAAAAGGCTGAAAAGGGCGGACACTATTCCGCTTACGTTTCAAGCGGCTGTACCGGCCACGAGGGCGGCGACCTGCTTGTCCGCAAGACTCTCGGCGAGATCAATAAGATGTTTTAATTAAAAAAGAAGAGACCTACAGGTCTCTTCTTTTTATATCAGAAAACATTTTTCGTGGTATTCTCGTTTGCGGGAAGAAGAACGTCAAGCGGATAGAAGCTGTATCCGCGGATATACGCCTTGTCGGCATCGTCCTTAATGTAGTTTACAACGTAGATCTCTCCGTCCTCAAACTGTACCCAACCCGTGTAACCGATATCCGGACTTGGGTTGCGGTCATAGTCGAGTGGCATGATGCGTACGCGCTGTTCGCGTCTGCCCGTAGCCTCGATAGTATCGCGGCTCATAAACGCGGCAAACATATTTTGCGTTCCGCTCGGAATATAGCGGTAAGTCACCATAACACTTCCGTCCGCGAGAAATCCCGAAACGGGGCGGTGACCGCTATCCATTGAAGTTTTGAATACCTCCGACCAGGTCTTTCCGCCGTCAGCGGAGAGACATTTTAATATCGGATATCCTTTGAGCGAATTTTCACGCAGAAAAGCTACAAGCTTGTTTTCTTCATATTCGAGGATCGATACCTCGCATAGGTTCAAGCTCGGATCGGCGGAAACCGTCACGCGGTCAGACCACGACGCACCGTCATCATCGCTGTACCACAAATACTGCTCAAGCTTGCCGCTATCGGGCGATTTAAAATGCGCCGCAATGATCAGCCTTCCGCTCTCAAGCTGCAAAAATTTATCGGGAACTATTCCGCAGAAGGGGAAAACCGTGGGCTCCCCCCAATTATTGCCTTCGGAATCTCCGCGCCAGAGCCATATCTCGGCTTGTTTATTCTCGTTTCCGTAAATCTTATCGCAGATAATCGAAAGACTTCCGTCACGTAGCTTCGAGATCCTCGCGCAATTGAAATATTCACTCGCGCTTCCCTTTTCGGTCAAAGCTCTCTTTTTAGACCAGGTTCTGCCTCTGTCAAGGCTTTCTGTCAACATCAGCCGCGCGCCATCGCGGTTTTTGTGGTGCTCACATTCAGAGAACACGCAAATGAGCTTTCCGCCCTCGGTCAAAGCTACGTCGGGCCAAGCCTCGTAAATAGAATCGTCACGGCTGACATTGAACTTCTGTATCATTTTCAGTCTTCTTTCTTCTTTTTGGTTGCAACTGCAACTGCAACAGCACCGATAATAGCCGCCGCGGGAGCAACGGATGCGCCGCATCCCTTCTTTTCCTCGGTGGGTTCGGTTACGGTAGGATCAACTGCCTCGGGCGCGGTCTCGGGAGGAAGAGTTACGGGCTCGGTAACTTCGGGGACTTCGGTGGTCTCGGTAGGCTGAGTCTCGGGGATCTCGCCTTCCTTCCAGCCGGTGAGCTCTTCGATCAGATCGATAAGCGCATCACCGCGGCTGATGTAGGACTCTGCGGTCGGATGGCTTGCGATTCCCAATTCGCTTCCCTTGCACTGATCGAGCTTGAGGAATGTGATATGGCTGTCGCCCGCTGTGCGGAGCTCCTCAACGACCTGCTTGATCTGAGCCATAAAGCCCGCACCCATCATACCGTATGCATAAATGATCTCGGCGTTGGGGTTCTTTGCGCGAACGTCAAGAAGGAAGGTCTTGAGCGTGGACTTGAACTCGTTCGCGGTAAGTCCGGATACACTGCCCGAGGAGTCATTTGTACCCGCATTGATAACGATAACGTCTGCCTGACGCTTGAAGTCGTACTTAACGCCCTCAAGGTTGTAGTCATCGAGGGATGCGTAAAGCAGAGGAATAAGACGCTCTGTGGTGTTGCCGTAGTTGCGGGCAATACCTCTGCCCGAAACCGCGATAACGTGGTAATCAGCGCCGAATGCGTTTGCAACGTACTCGGAATAAGTCTTGGTACCGTCCTCAGTTGCGGTGCTCCATGAGGAGGTGGTGCTTGCTTCCTTGGAAGCCGAATAACCGACGGTGATAGAGTCACCGACGAATTCGATGAGTCTCTGCTTCTCTGCGGGAGGAGCAAGCTTTTCGCCGTCGTTGAGCTTAAGAGATACAAGAGCCGCGGTCGAGGAGCGCGCGTTGGAACGCTTTACCACTCTTACGGTGTGGACAGTATTGGGATCAAGTCCCTCAGCAAGAGTTACGGTCTGCTTTGCCTTGGTCAGCTGAACATCGGGCTGTTCAACACCGTCAACAAAGATCTTGATATACGCAGTATTGCCTCCGCCGGGAGCATTCGACGCGATCTCTGCGCGTACTCCGCTACCCTTGAAGGTGAATTCAAATCCCGAAGACGACCAGTTGAAGAAATGCTGTCCGTCAAGGGAATATGTTCTGCCGAGCCAACGTACTTCGTTTTCGATATCGAAGAAAAGCTTGGCGGGATTGGTGGTGGTTACTGTTGCTGTGTACACTTCGCTGTTCACTCCGTTTGCAGACAAGATCTGAATATAGAATGTGTTGGTTTCCTTATAGAGCTTAACGGGATTTGCGATCTCCTTGGTCAGCTCCTGATCGGTATAAACCTTGAAGGTGTTGTACTCTTTGGTGGTGATAGAAACCTTGTATTCGTCCTTGGTTACGCTGTCGGTGACAGTCTTTTTGGTCTTATCAACGGTACCTGCGCTCGGTACGCCGTCAACGACAGACTTGGTGGGATCATCCTTGGGGCTTCTGTAGGTGTTATCACTCATATTGACCTCAGTGGTCGAGGAAGGAAGAGAAAGTGCTGTAGGGATATTATCAAAGGTATTGCCCTTGACAACGAACTTAGATGCGAGATCGCGGGAATCGGTTGCACCCTGGATAGCAATAAAGTTATCCGATGCGATACCCGAAACCTTGAAAATATTATCGGTGATGTTGAAATAGATATTATCGCTCTTGATCTGGGGAACGATGATATTGTTGTTGGATGCAGCTGCGGAATCGTTATCAACGAATACGTTGTTCGAGATATTAACCGTGATCTTTGCACAGCCCGCAACCTTACTGATAAGGTTGTGTCCGCCTGCGGAAGTAGTCAGGTTACAGTTGAGGACCTGATTGGTCTTCTGACGGAACATCGAATCGCGGATGGTGTAGATAGCCTCTCCGCCGTTCATCGCGTCCGCGGACATCGTAAGGAACGTAAACATCTTTGCGGTACTTGCGGCATCGAAGTAGATTCCCGAAGCATCAAGATTGTCAACGGTAAGGTTGAAACCGGGGGCAGTTGTCTGACCCTCAAAACGGATATTCTCGGCAATAAGATTTCTCGAATAATCGTTTGTTGCCTTGTCGGGGTAGTAGGGATAGCAATAGAAGGGGCCGTTGTTTGCGGTGGTATAGCCGTAAACAAGAATATTCTTATAGGTAAGATTGATATTACCCTCTTTACCGTAGTTCGAGCGAAGCATAGCCGCGCCGGTCATGGAAATACCGTCGATGGTTACGTTGTGACAATCATAGACCGCATTATTAGGTGAGTTTATACCTACGTGCCAGCTTGTGGTAAGAACAGCCTCGCCCTCGCCGCGCTGGGGGTTGCGGGTCCAGTCATCGGTCTTCTCCGCGCCCTTTACGTTCGGGTTGATACCCGCCTTGGGGCCGAGGATGGTGACGTCCTTTTTGATGGTGACGCCTTCGCTGTACGTACCTGCGGCAAGAAGGATGGTTCCGCCCGCGGGAACAGCATCAAGTGCTGCGGAAAGGGTCTTGAAGCCGGTTGTACCGACGGTTACAACGTATGACTTATCGCCAACGGCAACCTCCTCAAGACTTCCGTCAGCGCCTGCAAGTGCTGCGGAAACGACTACAGCATCCGGAGCCAAGATCTCAGCGGACGCGGGAATCGCAAAAGTGAATAATGCGCTTATCATAGCAATAATAAGCATAATGGAAATACTGCGTTTCATTTTAAATACCTCCGTATTTATTATAGTTCCATTATATCACATTTTCTCGGAAAGGTCAATAAGATATTAAAAAAGGATGACAAAAACGTCATCCTTTTAATAATTATTCATTGAATTCGGGGGCTTCGTTAAGAAGCTTATAGACAAGCTGATAAAGCGTGCGGATCTCATCGCGCGAGAGCGCAACGTGCTTTGTCATTTCATAGGGGATATCAAGCGCGGCATCCTTGAGAGCTTCGCCTGCCTCAGTGATCTCAACGGTAAGCACTCTTTCGTCCTCGGTCGAACGGCGGCGGCAAAGGAATCCCTTTGCTTCAAGAGTTTTGAGCACGGGAGTCAGTGTGCCCGAGTCAAGATAAAGACGCTGACCGAGCTGTTTTACGTTCATTTTCTTCTCTTCCCAGAACACCATCATTACGATATACTGGGTATATGTCAGTCCGATCTTATCAAGATGAGGGCGGTAGCGCTTGATCATCTCGCGGGAAACAGCGTAAAGCGGGAAACAAAGCTGTCCGCGCAGCTTCAGGCAATCGTATTTAGGATCGTTCATATCGGACCTCCGTGGCAAGATAGTTTATTATATAAACATTATACCACAAATCCCCGCCAATTGCAATAAAATTCCCGAAAAAACTTTATAATTTGATTCAATTATTCTGATTTTTCGGCAATTTTCCGTTTTTTACTCTGTATTGCATATATTACCGTAACTATACAATAATACTATCAGCAATCAAGCATGGTCTTGCCCTCGCCGACGAGTCCTTCGAAATCCTTTTTGAAGGCTTCGACAGCGTAGGTAACGGTGGGATTTGCGATAAGTCCCTCGATGATATCGGGAGCGCAGGTTGCGCATCCGCATCCGTAAGCCGCAAGCTCCTGAACCTGCTGACTGTTTTTAAAGCTTGCCGCAAGGATCTCGGTCTTGTAGCCGCCGTTTACAAAAATATCCTGCATGGTCATAGCCGACTCAACACCGTTCGCGCCGAGGTTGTCGATGCGGTTAACGTAGGGAGCGGCATAATCCGCACCCGCGCGTGCTGCAAGATATGCCTGCATGGGGGTGTAGATCGCGGTAGCCGTGATCTTGTATCCGTCTGCCGAAAGAGTCTTCATCGCCTTGAGACCCTCGCGGGTTACGGGAATCTTGATAAATGTATCCTTGCCGAGAATAGTAGTAATTCTCTCTGCTTCCTTGATCATTCCATCAGCCTTGTCAGAGATGACCTGAACGTGAAGCTCCTTGTCACCGAGGAATTCGCGGATCTCGGTAAGCACCTCAAAGGGCGGGCGTCCGCTCTTCGCGAGAATCGAGGGATTGGTCGTAACACCGTCAACGGGGTAAAATTCGGATATTTCCTTTATTTTCTGAATATTAGCGTCATCAATAAGTAATTTCATTTTATACCTCTTTTAAATATTTATCTTAACTTTGCACTTCCGCATAGCGTACCGCTTCCATCGCGTCCTTGGCGTACTTATCCGCTCCGATCTGCTCGGCGTATTCGCGGTTGAGCACAGCACCGCCGACCACGATCTTTGCCCAGGGTGCGGACGCGCGAAGCTGTTTGATCGTCTCTTCCATAGCGGGAACTGTGGTCGTCATCAAGGCACTAAGTCCCACTATCGGCGCGTGCAGACGGACGGTTTCCTCAACAATCTTTTCAGGAGAGACGTCGCGTCCGAGGTCGCTGACGGGATAGCCGTAATTTTCAAGTATGAGCTTTACGATATTTTTGCCGATATCGTGAATGTCGCCCTTGACGGTTGCGATCACGAAGGGCGGCTTATCCGAAGCCTTGCCGCTCGGCATTTTGGATTTTATTACCTCAAATGCCGCTTTCGCCGCCTCGGCGCTCATAAGAAGCTGGGGCAGATAGACGGTCTTCTTTTCAAAACCTACGCCTACTGTGTCAAGCGCGGGGATTATTTCGCGGTTTACAACCTCGAGCGGATCGTTTTCGGCTATCATAGCCTCGGTAAGAGCCGCCGCGCGGTCGCGCAGTCCCTTTATGATCGCCTTTTGAAGCTCGGAGGCAAAATCCTCCTTGATTTCGGTTACCGTCTGTGTCACGGTGCTGACCGCTTGCGCCGATGAAATGAATTCCGCGCAGTTTTCGTCGAGTCCCGCAAGCGCACGGTAGGCGTAATACGTGTTCATCATCTCGGCGGAATAGGGATTCATTATAGCCGCCGAAAGTCCGCGTCCTAGCGCGAGAGCAAAGAAATTCGAATTGATCAGATCGCGGTTCGGGAGTCCGAAGGATACGTTCGAAACGCCGAGAGAGGTATGGCAACCAAGCTCACTTTTGATCATTCCGACTGCGCGCAGAGTTTCGCGCGCGGCGTTGTTATCCGCGCTGATCGTCATTGCAAGCGGGTCAAAGATGATGTCCTTCTTTTCGATGCCGTATTTTTCAGCTTCGTCAAGAATACGCTTTGCGATTTCGAATCTTCCCTCTGCCGTAGCGGGAATGCCGCTCTCATCGAGCGTGAGCGCGACGATCAGTCCGCCGTATTTCTTCGCAAGCGGGAAGACCGCATCCATGCTCTCCTGCTTGCCGTTTACCGAGTTTATCATCGCCTTGCCGTTGTACCTGCGAAGCGCAGATTCCATTGCGGCGGCGTTTGAAGTGTCGATCTGCAGGGGGAGATCGATGATCGCCTGAAGCTCGGTGACAGCTTCGGTCAGCATACTGACTTCGTCGATATCGGGCAGACCGACGTTGACGTCAAGGATATGAACTCCCTTTTCCTGCTCGGAAATTCCTTCCTTTAATATATAGTCGATATCGTGCGCCTTGAGTGCTTCCTTGAAGCGTTTTTTGCCCGTCGGATTGATGCGCTCACCGATTAAGATAGGCTCTTCGCCAAAGACGACGGCATGCGTATACGACGAAACGCAAGTGATGTTTTTCTTTTCAACAGGCAGCGGGACGATATCCGCGCAAGCATTGACGGTTGCCGCAATGTATTCGGGAGTTGTGCCACAGCATCCGCCCGCAATGCGCACACCTTTTTTGACGAGTTCGGAAACCTCTGCGGCGAAATCCTCGGCGGATACGTCATAATGAGTCTTTCCGCAGACAGAACACGGCAGACCCGCGTTCGGTTTCAGAAGCACGGGAACAGAAGCATATTTCAGATATTCCAGCACTATCGGCGCGAGAGCCTTCGGTCCGAGCGAGCAATTCACACCAATGGCATCGGCACCCATGCCCTCGAGCATAGCGACCATTGCCGCGGGCGACGCGCCCGTCATCAGCTTGCCGTCCTCGCCGTAAGCATTCGAAACGAAAACGGGCAGAGTCGAATTCTCCTTTGCCGCAAGGAGTGCGGCTTTGGTTTCATAGCTATCGTTCATCGTCTCGATCATGATCAGATCTGCGCCGTACTTTACGCCGAGCTTTACCGTCTCGGCAAAAATGGCAACCGCATCCTCAAAATCGAGATCGCCGTAGGGTTTGAGCATTCTGCCCGTCGGTCCGATATCGAGAGCGACAAACTTTTCCTGCTTGCCAACACTCTGCTCTGCCGCCGTGCGGGCATTTTCGATCGCGGCTTTGACTACGGATTCAAGCTCATCGGGCGCAAATTTCAGAATATTCGCGCCGAAGGTGTTAGTATTGACAACGTTGCTTCCCGCATCGTAATAGGCGCGGTGGATAGCAATTATTTCCTCGGGGTGCTCAAGATTCCATCTTTCGGGAAGTTCACCCGCACTGAGTCCGCGCTCCTGCAGAAGAGTGCCCATTCCGCCGTCGAGGAAAACGGTATTATTTTTCAGAAATTCTTTGATACCCATTTTTAACTCCTATTATCGCCGTAACCGACTTTGACGGCGACATAAGCATACTTTCGTTAAGTGTAAGCCCTATTCTTTTCGGGCAGTCAAGGAGATTGAATATTTCCTTTTGGAATTCAAGCGGAAGGTCTCCGTAGCCGGGACTAAAGCGTCCGCCGTCAAATTCCGAGTTGAAGGCTTCGCAAAGCGCCTCTATCCTCTCGGCTCCGATCGCCTGAAAAAGGAGCGACTTGGTCGGAGAAATGCTCGCATACCGCGCTATCAGTCTGTCGATTCCGATCCCGACGGTTGCCGCAAATATCACAGCATTTTCGCATTCTTCAAGATGCTTATGCAGTGCTTCCGATTCCACAGTGTCGAAAACCGACACGGGAAATTCACCGTAGCAGACCTTGTACGTCAGCTTGTCCTCAGCTTCCTTGAGGCATTCTTCAAGAATCGCCTCGATCTCTGGAGCATCACCGCGGACGCCCGCATAGCGCAGTATTTCGCGACGGTCGAAGGGCGGCGCAGGATATGTTTTAGTGTAGATCATCAGCCGAGAATATCTGAGAGATTACGCTGAATAGCCTCTGCGACATCGGGTTTATTCATCGAATAAACGTGAACGTTTGTGATGCCGTTGGCGAAAAGGTCGATGATCTGATCGGTTGCGTATGCAATTCCCGCCTGCTTCATTGCCGCGGGGGTGGTACCGAATTTATCAACGAGCGACTTGAATCTCTGCGGCATAAACGAGCCCGAAAGCTTGATGGCGCGGTCAACTTGATTTCCGTTTGTTATCGGCATGATTCCCGGGATGATCGGAACCGTGATGCCCGCCTCGCGGATCTTATAAAGGAAATTATAAAGCAGATTGTTGTCAAAAAACATCTGCGTGGTCAGAAATTCGCATCCAGCGTCGACCTTTTCCTTGAGATACTTGATATCTTCCTTCTGGCAGATGCTTTCGGGATGTATTTCGGGGTAGCAAGCACCGCCGATGCAGAAATCGGCACCCGATTCGCGCAGCTCGCGGACGAGCTCGACGGCATGCTTATAGTCCCAATGCGAACGGTCGGCGTTCTCAAGTCCCGCGGGAATGTCACCACGCAAAGCCATAACGTTCTCGATTCCCGCCGCCTTCATATCCGCAATTCTCTCGCGGACGGTCTCGCGGGTCGAGGAAACGCAGGTAAGGTGAGCCAAAGTCGGCACACCGTAATTCGCCTTGATATTTTTTGCGATATCGAGGGTGTATTTGCTCGTGCCGCCGCCCGCGCCGTATGTAACGCTCATAAATGACGGACGGAGCTTCGCGATCTCCTCTGTTGCTAGCTTGACGCTCTCAAAAGCCGTATCGGTCTTCGGAGGAAAGACCTCGAAGGAGAGAGACAGCTTGTCATCTTTAAAAAGTTCGGTAAGTTTCATTGTTTTGTACCCGATTTTAGATAATATATAATAATTATAGCACAATAATTATGTTAAATCAATAGGAAAACAGAAAAAGGAGCTGAGCCATTAAGTTTAGTGACTCAGCGTGTTTTTATATATACAATATTGTGATTTGCATCCTCATCCACCGGCCTTCGCCGGTCCCCCTTCCCCCACTTGGGGAAGGTTAAAATGGTCGGTACAAACTTTTTTGGCTTTTCAGCGAATATTGCTTAATCTTAATCTAAAGAAGGCAAATAGGAATATTTTATCTGAATTATAATAAAGTCTCATCATACTTTTTCAATAAAATTTTCCTATTGGGTATGCAAGAATTAATTATTGAATAATATTCGCTGTAGTTATAAAATTGGATTGCAAACTTCTTTAACCTTCCCCAAGTGGGGGAAGGGGGACCGGCGAAGGCCGGTGGATGAGGATGTAAAAGAGAAAAAAGTTAGGCTGAATCACTTAAATAAGTGACTCAGCCACTGGTTTATAAAACTATCGACCCACCCGTTCTCATCTTTTCTCGGAAAGATGCAAAATCAATGGTTTGTACAGTTTTTCCCGATGTCAGAGCCTCGAAAGCCGCGACTCCCGCAGCCTCGCCAGTCTGGTTGAGCGAGATCATGACGCGGAGTGCGCCGTGCGCGTCCTTGTCCGAATCGATACAGCGTCCGCAAACAAGAAGATTCGGTATCTTTGCGGGCAGAATGGCGCGGTAGGGTATCTGCCAGTAATGCGGATACTCACCGTCATCCGTGCGCCAACGGATCTCTTCGATCTCACCGCTCGGCGTGCTGTGACGCTCCCATCCGTCAAGATAACGGAAGGTGGTCGGCTTTTGCGGAATATGTACGTCAACGGGATACGCGCAATAGCCGATGGCGTCGTCAAACGTGCGTCCGTAACAAATATCTTCACCCGTGATTTGGTATGAGCATTTAAGCTGACGGGTCTCGCGGATGCCTATCATGGGAGAAAGTGCAACAAGAGAAAGCTCATTGCCGCAGGGATCGGATTCGCGGAGGATGTTCATCATCTCGCGCACCTGCGCGCGTCCCGCGATCTCGCTCTCTGTGAGAATATCTGCTTTCGAGCAGTCGCCCACAAACTGCGCCTTGCACCAGTTAGAGACGTTTTTCGTGCCGGGAACGTTGATCTCCCAACCGGCTCTGCCGCCGATACGTAGGCGGTTTTCGTCTGTGCGAAGAATGTCGTTCGGCTTGGTCAGCTTCTCCCATCCCGCAACACGCGCACCGGTTGTTGCAGGCTGGAAACTTTCGTGATAATAAACTTCCATTCCGACGTCCGCGCCGAGGAATCCGTCCGCCGTCGCATCTATGAAGAATTTAGCGCGGATAGCAGCGCGTCCCGAGCGGTTTTCGATTATGACCGCCTTCAGCTCGCCGTCCTCGATATAGGGTGCGGAATAGCGGGTGTGAAGATATGGCGTCACGCCCGCTTCGAGGATCATGCGATCAAGCTCGATCTTCATCTCCTCGGTATTGAAAACGTACATGCTGTAATAGGGAGCACGCCATTTATTCTCCTTAGGCACGCGGATGCGCATACCGTTCGGCACCGCTTTGAGTCTTTCAATCATTTCCTCGGTTAGTCCCGAGATTATCTGCTTTTGATAGGTGTCATCGGTCAGCGAATGCCAGATGCAAACAAAGCTGTTGGCAGCAGTACCGCCAAATGCGCCCGCCTGCTCAACGATCGCAACCTTCGCGCCGAGACGCGCCGCGCGAACAGCGGCAAAAACGCCCGTACAGCTTCCGCCGAGGACGACAATATCAACGTCATTTATGACTTTTATATCCCTTGCGGGTTCTCTTACAGTGATCATTTTTTGTCCTCGCTTACCGTAATATGAATATTTCCTGTCGAAGTCTTTATTTTACAAACTCCGCCCGAGGTCGTATGCGGGACCTTGATTTTACCCGTGCTTGATTCGGTAATGAAGATTTTTTCTGTAAGAAGAGTTCCGTCCACCCTACCGGTGTCGGTCTCGATCTCGATGCTTTCGGCATCAGAAAGATAAAGCTTCACGTCACCCGTGTCGGTGAGAATATCGAACGAACCCGCAACAACGCTTGTCAGCGTGACGTCGCCTGTCGAGCGTTCAAACTTAACGTCATTCTCGACTGTGACGTATTTGAGCAATATATCACCTGTTGAGCCCTCCGAGCTGATACTGCCCGCCTCGACAGAGTGAAGCTCGATATCTCCGGTACTGCATTCAAGCGTAATTCTGCCCGAAGCTTTAATATTTTCAAGACAAATTTTGCCGGTAGTAACGCTTACGCCGAGCTTTGTCAGCTCCTGGTCATAAACATTGATATGCCCCGTGCTTGCGGCAAGCTCAAGAGACTCTCTAACCTTTGAGCTGATATTGATATCACCCGTGCTCGTTGCGATCGATGCGCGAGTGAATGTCAGCGATTCCGAAAAAGTCATATCGCCCGTGTCGGTCGCCGCCGTAATTGAAGTGTAGTGCTCTTTGGGCAGATAAAGTGTCAATTTTTCACTGTCGTCGAAAATTCCGATGTAATCATACCACTTGCGTTGGTCGACCACCTTTACGACAAGCGCACCGCTGTCGATCTCATATTCGAGCTTGAAATTTCCGCTTTCGTCACAGACGATTCTGCATTCATCGTCTTCCGAGGGAAGAACATTCAGGTCGTGCTCCTGCGTTGCTATGAGGATATGTTCGAAATCGACGTCCACCGTATAGGTATGCTCTTCATACTGTTCGGATGAAAAGCCGGAAAGCTTGAAATCAGTCATAGTAAATGCCGCCGCAACTATCGCAACGCCCGCAACAAGCAGGCACAATGCAACTATTATCGCAACAGTATTCTTTTTCATTGCTCCTTCTCCTTTCTGATAAAGAGAGATTTAAAAAACACGCGTGTCAGCCAAAGGATGCCCTTGGTGCAGAATTTGCAAACGAATACCCAAAGCACGGCAAGTCCCGCGCAGAACACACCGCAGCCGAGAAGAAAGAGCGCGCCCACACCGTTGCCAAAGATAAACATCGGAATCGATGCTACGATTCCCGCAAATGCGCCTGCGGCAAAGCTTATCTCAACGGCAAACAGCGATATGATGACCGACCACAGTGAAACGTAAACCGAGAATATGACAGCCGCCGCTGCGATCAGAAGCGGAAACCAAAGCGGAAAGCCAATAATAATAACCGCGATCTCCCAACCTCCGAAAGATCGCTTCGGCTTGATCTTTTCCTTGATTATCTTTGTTATCGGAGTATCCTTCACGATCTGCGCGCGGATCTCTTCGACAGTACCGATAGCGGCGACAGCCTCCTCCTCGGGGATGCCGTCCTCGACGCGGTCATCTATCATTTCGGAATAATACTCAAGACTTTTTTCAACATCTTCCTCGGGAAGTCCCGCGAGTGCCGCGCGCAATTCTGTCAGAAATTCATTTTTAGTCATTATCCTCTTCCCCCTTTGTCACAAATTTGTAGATCGACATGATCTCTTTCCATTCGTTTTTGAAATCCTCGATGCGCCCGAGGCCCGCCGCCGTAATATGATAATATTTGCGAAGTCTGCCGTTGTGTTCTGCCGTACGGACGGTGAGCAATTCCGCCGACTCAAGACGGCGCAGAATGGGATAGAGCGTCGATTCGGATATCTCAACGTAAGGCTTTACGTCTTTGATGATCTGATATCCGTACGAGTCTTCGTCCTTGATCGCCGCAAGCACGCAAACGTCAAGAAGTCCGCGTTTGAGCTGTATATCCATACAATACCTCCCAACATATAATACTGTGTCACACATAGTATAGCATAAACAAGACGGATTGTCAAGGGGTAAAATGAAAAAGCACCGCTTGGCGGTGCTTTTCATTATTTTCTGACGATCTCCTTGATCTTCACAACAAAATTGAGATTGACCACCTCGGTCTTTCCCTTCTTTTCTACCAGCAAGCCGCCCTCGGTGACTTCCTTGATGACGCCATTTACGTAGTTGCCGTCAAACAGGCCAACCATACATTCTTTGTCAATAAATTTCTTAGCAAGTTCAAACATTTCTTTATTCTCCAATCCATTGTTTATTATTCTGTTTGCAATAATTGTTTTTTGGTTCCGTTTTCTTGTGTTCATCATGACAAACATAATGAGCCAGAACGAAAATATAGGTAAATAAGCAGGATTCATATCATTTCCTTCCGTTCTTCATCTTGAAATATCCTTTTGCGCAAAGAAGGAAGACCACAAGGTAGAGTCCCATAATACCGCCCAAGGTTGCCGCGACGGCGTAATTCCCCCCACTTACGTTAATCACGAACTGGGGCATAAGACAGCAAAAGAAGATAAGGAGCAGTGGGAACATCCTTCCCTTGAGAACTCGCTCCATCATCTGGATCTTCGATTCCTCGTCGCAGAAGATCGATTCCTCACCGTTCATTTCGGACGCGGGCTTGCGGAAATAAGAATATCCGGCATAATCCTGAAGATGCTCCCAACCGCAATCCGAGAACATCTGCAAATACTCGTCCTTGTTTTTCATGCCTTCCTTGTTGTAATCAAGCTGATAGATCACGTCCTCGGGCGTGCATTTTTCAAAATGATAGATTCCCAAGCCCTTGACCTTGATGAACTTCCAGCCCGATTTATGCATCTCGCGGAGATATTTTTCTTCTTTTTCGTATTCAAAAATGGTGAACCACTTGAATTCTTTTTTCAGATTCCCGTTTTTCATTTTATCTCCCCCTTGCTGATTTTGTAAAGCTTTTCGATCCTCGCGATCTCAAGCGCGAGCACTTCTTCGCCGAGATCGGTGATCTTATAGACCTTCCTTTTGTCTTCCTCGCGGATGAACCTTATGACGCCGTCCTTCTCCATCTTCGAAAGACTGCCGTACATCGTTCCCGGCGCAAGCTTGATCGCGCCGTCCGTCAGTCGATCCACCTTCTGGACGACACCGTAACCGTGATTTTCCTCGCGCAGACAGAAAAGAATGTAAAACGCCGATTCCGTCATTGGAACGTAGACCTTTTTAATATGCTGATCCATCTTTTCCTCCTTGCATTTCACTGCGATATATCGCACCTCGATACATCGTACCTATATTATATCGCACTTCGATACATTTGTCAAGAGGTTTTTGAAAAAAAGTTTTAAAAACATCCTAAAAAACGAATAAAAGGCGGATTTCTCCGCCTTCAAGTTGCTGACAAACCTTTACAACGATCTGTCAAATTGCACAAGAACTCAAATTGCTATGTTAGCACTCGCCCACGGGGTGCAGAGGCGAAGCCCCTGCACCCCTGAATGCTGACAAAAACCTTTCCTTGTCATTTTTCCGGTTGTTTTGTATGATTATCTTTGCTCAAAGCAATGCCTTCATCTTTGCCTTTTTCATCAACTTCGGGATAACACAATAAATAATAATCGCACTCATCACAACAACACTCGAATTCTTGCTTGCCGTTACCCAAACAAACGGAAGGGTTTCCCGGCACAAGTTCGACACATGTAATATCGACAATCTTATTTTGAATATTCTTGTTCATATGTTCCCCCTGATAAAACAAAAAGTGCGCCAACCGAAGTCAGCGCACCGAAAAACGCGAACTCCAAGTTGTCGCCAAACGAACTTTTCGCAGATAGGTATAACATAATCGCACACCATCAAACGGGAGTCGCATTTTTACCAAAATGGATTTTGTTTAATGATGCAGAAAAAGGGTATAATTTTCCTATAAAGAAAAAACATACCTATCTTGCGAATATTAAGTTCGTTTGGCATAATTATTATATCATAATTATGTGCATTTTTCAATAGTCAAATTATTTTTATTTGAAAATTTTCGCCTCAGCGAAAATTCACCTTCATTTTGCGCAAGCAAATAACCATTCTGCCGCAGGCAGATAACCATTCTCGCGCAGCGAGATAACCATTCAAAAAAAGACGAGCCCTTGCGGACTCGTCTTTTTTGATTATTCTAATTCAAAGGCACCCGTATAAAGTCTATAATAGGTTCCTTTTTCCTCGATAAGCTTATCGTGGTTGCCGCGCTCGATAATTCTGCCGTGGTCGAGAACCATAATAACGTCAGAATTGCGGACGGTGGAGAGTCGGTGAGCGATAACGAATACCGTTCTGCCCTCCATCAGCTTATCCATACCCGCCTGAACGATTGCCTCGGTACGGGTGTCGATCGAGGAGGTAGCCTCGTCGAGGATGAGGCAGGGGGGATCTGCAACAGCCGCGCGCGCAATTGCGAGAAGCTGACGCTGACCCTGCGAGAGGTTCGAGCCGTTACCGGTAAGCATCGTGTCGTAGCCTTCGGGAAGACGTGTTACAAAATCGTCCGCGCCCGCAAGACGTGCGGCTTCGATGCACTCTTCATCGGTCGCGTCAAGGCGTCCGTAGCGGATGTTATCCATTACAGTGCCGGTAAAGAGGTTGGTATCCTGAAGAACGATGCCGAGCGAACGGCGGAGATCGTCCTTCTTGATCTTATTGATATTGATACCGTCATAACGGATCTTGCCGTCCGCGATATCGTAGAAGCGGTTGATGAGGTTGGTGATGGTGGTCTTACCCGCGCCGGTAGCACCGACGAAAGCGACCTTCTGACCCGGCTCTGCGTAAACTGTTACGTCATGAAGAACCTGCTTGCCTTCCTCGTAGGCAAAATCCACGTTCATCAGACGAACGTCGCCCTTGAGGAGTGTGTAGGTGAGAGTACCGTCGCTGTGAGGATGCTTCCAAGCCCACTTGTGGGTGTGCTCGCTTGTTTCCTCAAGCTCGCCGTTTGCGTTTTCCTTGACGTTGACCAGAGTTACGTATCCGTCGTCTGCCTCAGGCGCTTCGTCCATGACTGCGAAGACGCGCTCTGCGCCCGCAAGACCCATGACAATCGAGTTGAACTGCTGGGAAAGCTGGTTTACGTTACCTGTGAACTGCTTTGTCATATTAAGGAAAGGAACCGCGATACTGATATTGAGGATCGCCATCGAGGGATCGCGCGACAGGCAGAGGTTGGGGATCTCGGTGATAATGAAGATACCGCCAACGATCGCCATGATAACGTAGAGGATGTTACCGATGTTTGCAATGATGGGACCCATCATATTTGCGTAGGCATGCGCGCGACGGCTGTCCTCGTAGAGCTCCTCATTGACCTTGTCAAAATCCTTGATAACAGCATCCTCGTGGCAGAAGACTTTGACAACCTTCTGTCCGTTCATCATTTCCTGAATATAGCCTTCGGTTCTTCCCATTGCCTTCTGCTGACGGATGAAGTATTTTGCCGA
>JAGBYM010000163.1 GCA_017628755.1 Clostridia bacterium
ACGGATGCGTCAGCGCAATTCATTACGTTGAGGAATAAAAAAGAGGCTGATGCATTAACAAATCAATGGATCAGCCTTTTAAGTAAGCGACATGCTTGAATAAATGAAGGTTTTTTCTGAAAATTGCCAATAGAAGCACAGCTCGAAATTTATTTTGTGCGAACATTGTATCTCCGTCTCTTCCCCTCATCCACCGCGTTTGCGGTCCCCCTTCCCCGCCGGGGAAGGTTAAGTGGATAGCAGTCACATTACGCTTGTACAGCGAATATCATTTTGATATATAATTTTTCATAGCAAAAAGGAATATTTTATTGATAAAGTCTGCAAAAACTCTGTTATGAGTGCAAATTGATTCAAATAAAATATTCCTTGTTGCTTTTTTATAGGTTAAATTTTTGCAATATACGCTGAAATGCGATGAAGCTCGGGATTACCTTTTTACCTTCCCCGGCGGGGAAGGGGGACCGCAAACGCGGTGGATGAGGGGAAGAGACGGACGCACTTTGTTTGCACGTATTTTCGGTTCGAGCTACATATTGCACAAATCCTTAATGAAGCAGCCTTTTTTAGAATATTCCCAACGTCAAAAAGAAAAACGCAAAAATTCCGATGAGGAAGAGCGTACCGCATATGACAGATGTAATTGCAAAGGTTTGTTTTTCGTATTTATATTCTTTGTATTTAACGTATTCTACCACCCAGAAAAGTCCGGAAACGGCTATTAAAAATGCGGGTCCTGTCAGGATGAGAAAGATCACAAAAGTTGTGGCGTAATCAAAGTCCAAGAGATTACCGTTGGTTTGCTTGTCGGCAAAGTATGCAAGCACTGCAACTGCGGCAATATACAAAAGTGTGAGAACCAAGGGAAGGATGGATTTCTTTAAACTTCTTTTAAAATTGTCATTCACATTGAGTTCCTCCGTTTTTATTTTAGTATATCATATTCTGAGTGCTTTGTCAACAGTTGATTTTTTTCATTATTTGTGGTATAATTTATATATCAAACAACGAGGTTTAACTGTATGAAAAGATTATTTATTTGTTTGCTGGCTCTTTTGATGATAGCGGGATGTGCGCCGTCTGTGCCAAATGACGTGACGACGGTGAAGGATGAAGTTACGCCCGAGCCCGCACCGATGATCGAGATCGGCAAGGATTACGTTCTTATCTTCTCGAACGACGATACAAGCTACCAAGCGGCTTATGAATTCAGCAAGCTTTTTGCCAAGGCGACGGGCATCACGCTTAAGATGAAAAAGGATAGTATGGTCGAAAGATCTGAGTCGGCAAAAGAGATCGTATTTGGAAAGACGGATAGGGAAGAGTATTACAATGTCGATCATGATTCGCTCGTATCTGATGCCTTTGTGCTTGTTCTGCAAGGCGAAAGACTTTTCATATCCGCAGGCACGGCTGATGGCTATGATGCGGCTTTTGCGGCATTTTTTAAAGAAACACTTGGAATCGAGGATATTGAAAACATGGAAAAACAGGATAATGCAGTGCTCTCGCTTCCCGAGGGCTTCAATATGATCACTGAGCCTTCGGCAAAGCTTGAATCCGACAAGACTGCGTCGGGCATATCATATCGCGTCGAGGGCGCAACGGGCGGGGCATACAATCATTATAAATTCACCGAATATCTTGCCTACCACTTCGACACACCCGTCGGTAGCGATTTCAACGGATACTCCCTGACTTATTCAACCGATTCATATATCAAGGGTGAGATCAGCTACAAGGTCGGAAATGAGCGGTATGCCGAGGAATTTTTCCTTGAACCCGGAGAGCAAATGAACTTTTTCTCTCTTTGCGACAGCGCGCTTAAGGGGGGCAAGGGAAGCTCGATTATCTCGGTCAAGCTGATGCTTATTGATTCAAAGGAGGCAAGCTTTATTCTTGAGGATATTGCCACCGAGTCGCGTGAAATGCCTGCGTCCGAGGTCGTTTATATCACCGACGGAAAATATAAGCTCGGCGTCAAGCTTTCCTGGGGCGGCGGAGTTTCATATCTTGAAGATCTTGCCGACGGTGATGATTCGATCACCAATCTTCTCAATGATCACGACACCGGCAGACTCATTCAGCAGTCATATTACGGCACCAATTCAGCACCCTACGTACCCGCCAAATACGGCGAGAATATGTGGTGCTACAACCCCGTTCAGGGCGGGGACCAACATAATAACCGCTCAAAGCTTGTTGATTTCAAGATCGCAGAGGACGGTAAGAGCATTTGGGTAAAGTGCCAACCCCTTGACTGGGCGCAGAAAAATTCGCGCACGCCTACTTATATGGAAAATACCTACACGATCGCGGACGGAATTATTGTAGTAGATAACCGTTTTATCGACTTTTCGGGCTACACACACCGTAACGCCCATCAGGAGCTTCCCGCTTTCTATACGATAAGCTACCTTTCCGATTTCGTTTTCTATAACGGAAGCAACGGATGGAAGGGAGAGGAACTTACGGTAAAGAAGGATCTCCCATTCTGGGCGGGCAACAGTGATGCATATTTCAATATGAAGTCGAAGGAGACTTGGGGAGCGTGGGTCGCCCCGAGCGGATACGGAATCGGCGTTTATACTCCTATAGCGGAGATCCTTCTCGCGGGAAGACACGCGTATAACGGGTCAAAGGATGCTCACAATAACGCAACGAATTACGTCGCTCCGCTGATCACATATAAGCTTAAGGCCTTTGAGGCTTTTGAGTATTCATACTACATCACCACGGGTAGCGTTGACGCAATAAGAAGCACGTTTGAAAAGGTCAAATAAAAACAAAAAGCTCCGACAAAGTCGGAGCTTTTTGCATTACTGATTTTCCTCAGTCTCTTTCTGCTTCTTTTCAAATTCGATTTTCGAAGCGTAAATGAGGTTGTTGAGCGCCGCGGACTCGTTTTCGATTTCGGCGTTGTTTGCGAGCTCGTCGCGGTGGAGCTGTGCCATCCAGACGGCGGAGACGATGATATATCCGTTGAGCGCGAGTGTTCCGATCAGAGAAGCAAATAAACCTCCCATGAAAACGGTTGAATCAAAACCGGTAAACACGCTCAAAAGATTGAAGCTTGCGTATACGATTGCGCCGGTATATGGCGCGGGCTTTGAGATGTTGTATTCGTTTATCGAATCCTCAAAGCTCTTGAGGTATATTTTTCTTCTGCGGTGAATGATGCAACCCCAGATGCAAAACGCTGCAACCAGGAGAAAGGCAACTGCCATCACGCCAAAGAGCAAGCCGGCTTTGTTGAGGAAAATGTCGGTGACCATCTCGAGCTCTTCGCCCGAAAGTGCTTCGTTCAAAAGGGGTTCAATCTCGACCCATGCCTCTGCCATAATTTCATTGGCGATACCGATCACGGCAAAGCAGAGAAGAGTGCCCAAGCCGAGAAGGCAAGAGGCGATCAGCAGAAGTATCCATTCTACCGTATCAAAAAACGCGACGCGGCCGAGGTGGTCTCCCGCAAGGATGGGATTTGTGGATGATCGTGCCTGCCAACAGAAAACAGCGGCAATGATAAAAAAGATTACCGTAAAATCAAAATTGAAGCTTACTATGCCTCCGCCCGCGGTAAAGCTAAAGCAAGTGAGCCCTTTTGCGGCAGCAGCGATCGTCATAAGTATTGTCATAGCCAGAAATATATTTGATTTAAAGCTTTCGTGGACTATGTTTTTGGTGTTTGCTTTAAGAGCGTCAACGCGCTCTTTCTGTGCCGAAGCCGCGCACCAATCTCCGCATACGGGACAGATAAGCGCGCCTTCGGCAATTTCAGTATTGCATCTTGGACAAATCATGGCGTTTTCCTTTCTTATAAAGTGATTTTTGCTTCTCCTTCGCCGTACTCGATACGGTCGCCCGTGCAATTGAGGCTGTCGATATAATCGAGGTAATCTTTAGCGGAGGCAAACTGAGGTTCGTATTCTTCTACGATCTTCTTTGCGCGTTCCGCGCCGTCCTTGAGAAGAAGCGAGAGCATTGAAAGCTGGAGCTTCGCGCTTGCGACGCAGGCGGCTTCGGGATCGACGATGTAGTAATCGTTGCCGTGCGAGGTGCCAGAAGCGCCGCCCGCATAAGGATGGATGACGGGCATAATGCAGGAAAGATCGCCCATATCTGTGCTTCCCGAGCCGAAGCTGTGACCTTCCTTCATTTCGTATTCGGGGATAGATATCTGCGCGGCTTCGAGAGTCAGCGCGATCATATTTGTGTCGTTGTTGAGGGGTGCGTACCCGGGAATATCGGTAATGTCGATATTGGTTCCGAGCGAGAGTGCACCGCCGATAAGCGCTCGGTTGACCTTCTTGTTTGCGTTTACGATCGCGTCAAAGGTCTTGCCGCGGACGTAGCTTTCGAGAGTTACGGTTTCGGGGATCGCGTTGACCATCGCGCCGCCGCTTGTGATGATCGGGTGGACGCGGATTATATCGGGCTCGCGGAAGGTCTCGCGGATGGCGTTGATGGCGTTCAGACCGCAGTTTGCGGCGTAAAGAGCATTGCGACCCGCCCAGGGCGATCCGCCCGCGTGCGCCGCCTTGCCCTTGTACGTGATCTTCTTTGCCATACATCCGACAGATCCGATAGAGGTATGGAAGCTGCCCGAAGTGTGAATCATGAAAGCGATGTCGACGCCGTCGAAAAGACCGCGCGAGAGGAATTCACTCTTGCCGCCCATATACTTGATGACGCCCTTTTCGCGCAGATCGGAACGGTATTCGATCTCAAGAAGCTCCTCTGCGGGTACCGCACAGAGGCGGATTCTGCCCGAAAGTCCGTCGAGCGCACCTTCCTCCTTGAGTGCGGCGGCAATGCCGATGAGCGCGGCACACTGTGCGTTGTGGCCGCAGGAGTGAACGGCACCCGTTTCGGGATCGGATTCGGGATGCGCGGGGCAGATGATCGAATCGAGCTCACCGAGTATGAGCACCTCGGGACCTTCGCGTCCCGTGTCAAGAACGGTGACAAATCCCGTGATCCCCTCGGCGGGGGTTAGTTCGTATCCGAGGCTCTCGAAGTCCTCCTTCATATAGGCATCGGTCTTGTATTCCTTGTATCCCGTTTCGGGATTCTGCCAGATGTATCTTTCCGCCGCGAGGATCAGATCGCGGTGTTTTTCTACCAAAGCGTTGTAATTTTTCATAAAATCGTCTCCTTTTTATACCGTAAAACGCAGTTTTACAAGTGGATTAACAGCAGTCCCAGTTGTACAAAATATCGGAAAAATCGCGTTCGCGGAGTTTTTCGCGCGGGATGAAGAATTGGCATCCGCCCTCGTCGCCGAACATGATAAGCTCTTCTTCCTCGCCTTCGGAATTCGGCATCGTGTGGCTGACGATCTGAAGCAGAAGAGTATCGTATTTGCGGAGATTATAATCCGAATCGCGCAGGTCTTCCTGCTCAAAGCAGGGATAACCGCCGATGCGGTGTCCGCCGTAGCTGTTTTCGGAATAAATGAGATCGAGCTCATCTCGGTTCAGTTCACTCGGACCGTTTTCAATTCCCGCCTTTTTAAGCGCGGAGAACATAGCCTCGTCGAATCTGTAGTCGCTTGCGAGCATACTGCTCATAGCGGGACTCAGACGGACTGGATAGACGTGCTTTACGGGGAAGTGGTCGGGAAGCTCGGGGTCATCGCGGAGAGAGGGATCAAATTTATCTTCATCCTCGTCGTAAAGAACGCGGAAGTCGTTTTGCACGTTCGGCTCGTCGATGTCGAGACCGTAGTAATCGTTGCCCGAAATATAGAAGCGCAGAACGCCTTTTTCAGGAAAATCGGGCACACCGCGAACCTCGGAACACCAGATCGCGGCAAGCAGGAACATGCGCTTGCCGTCTCTGTCGAGAGGAACGTCGGCGTCGATTGGTGCACCGCCGAGGCGCGTCTTGTTGCCGTCATCGGGCGCGGGAAGACGGACTTCAACCATCGGGATCGCCGTGTCGCGCTTGATAAATCCGATCGCGCGGGTGACCTCGTCGCGGATTTCTCCGCCCTCACCGAAGGGATTGATACCCTGCGAGATGCTGTCAAGCACTCGCATAAGGTTTTCAGCTTTTGCGCCGTTTGCAACCGCGTGCTCAAAATGCTTTTTGCTTTCCTCGATGTTTCCGAGGGCGTAATACGCGATAGTCAGCGCATTGTCTGCCTGGTACATATTGGATTTCAGCTCAAGCGCACGCAGAGCGGGTGCGATTACGTCGCTCCATCTGCATTCGGTCATATAAGCTTGCGCGAGGTTGTTGTGCGCGTTGGCGTTATCAGGATCGTATTTTATTGCGTTTTCATAGCATTTCAGCGATTCCTCGATCTTTCCGAGCTTGTTTTGAAGAATACCGAGGTTGGACCAAGCCAGCGAGTGCTTTTCGTTGTATTTCAGCAGAGTTTCGTATTCGGCAACAGCCGCCTTGGGGTTGCCCGAATCCGTGAAGCAGAGAGCCTTGAAGAGCAGAACTGCGGAGTAATCGTCAGCGGTGTTGCAGACCTTTTCGAGGTCGGAAAGCACCTTGATTGCCGCGGCGTAATCGTTGTCATTGTAAAGCGCGAGCGCGGAAAGGAGCTTGTTTTTATATTTCTTGGTATCGGACCGTGAAAAAGCGTTTCCGATCTCTTTTTCATAGGCTCTTTCATAGATTCGAAGCGAGCGCGAATTGCCGCTTCTTGTGATGAGCTTGACAAGAGAGAGGATAAGACCTGCAAATATCAAACCGGGTCGCGTAAGTGCACCGGCGTCGACCTTCCAATCGTTTTTGGAAAGATCTGAAAGTGTAAGCGCGATCACTGCTGTCATAGTCAGTAGGATTATAATGATTCCGATCAAAAGAGGTAAACCTTTACGTTTCATTTGCGGACTCCTTTATTTTATTCTATTATAATAATATCATAATATATTTGATTTGTCAATGGAAAATTTGATATGCGTGGTAAAAAGCCTGCTCGATTGATTAAGATAGATTGGCTTTTTTGCGCGCGGAGTGAAGGAGCGAAAACCTCCCACTGAGGGGAGATTTTACTCCTTCCAAACAGATGCCGGGGACGGCATCTGTTTGAAGCACGGGAGAATGTTTCGCACTCTGCGGAGTGCGACTTAAGGCGCTGCCTTAAGAAACCGCGAACTTTTGAAAAAGTTCGAACAAAACTTCAATCTTGTTAGTTCGGATTACATTAAAAAGGCTGATTCGTAAGAACCAGCCTTTACGTTATTATTGTCCTGCCGATAGAAAAGCCTTGAGCTTTTCGCTCTGCGGATTGCCGAAAACTTCATCGGGAGTTCCTTCTTCCTCGATGACTCCGTCGGCAATGAAGATGATGCGGTCGGAAACGTGGCGCGCAAATTCCATCTCGTGCGTGACGATGATCATAGTGCGCTCCGAGTCCTTGAGTGATCTGATTACGCGGAGTACCTCGCCAGTAAGCTCGGGGTCGAGGGATGAGGTCGGCTCGTCGAAGCAGAGAATGTCAGGGGAGAGCATGAGTGCGCGCGCGATGGCGACTCTTTGCTGCTGACCGCCCGAAAGACGGCAGGGATATTCGTTTGCTTTCTCCGAAAGACCGACGGTTGCAAGCAGGTTCTTTGCCTTTTCTTCAATCTCGGCAGACGACATACCACTCTTGTTACGCTTTGCGCGGAGCTTGGGCGCAAGCATAAGGTTTTCGATTACACTGTACTGCGGGAAAAGGTTGAACTGCTGGAACACAAGTCCGAAGGAAAGCTGTGCCTCGGATGCTATTGTGGGCTTTTCGCCCTCGTCTGCCGCGAAGACGGTCTTGTCATTGACTGTGATCATACCGCTGTTTGCAATCTCAAGAAAGTTGAGACAGCGCAAAAGAGTCGTTTTACCGCCTCCCGACGATACGATGATCGAAAGAACCTCGCCTTTTTTCAGCGAAAGATCAATACCTTTCAGAACTTCGTTGTCTCCAAAACGCTTGCGGAGATCTTTTACTTCAAGAATATTCATGTTCTGATCTCCTTATGCCTTAAAATAATCAAGCTTCTTTTCGAGCCAGCCGAAAATGAAGGTGAGAAGTGCGGTGAAGACGAGGTAGTAGACCGCGGTGTAGAAGAGGGGCCAGAGAAGTCCCGCGTTTTTGATGTATCTTTGCGCGAAGTAGATGAGCTCGTAGTAGGTTACGACACGCGCAAGCGAGGTGTCCTTTACGAGAGTGATGATCTCATTTGACATCGGGGCGATGATGCGCTTGATGACCTGAAGCAGAATTACCTTGAAGAAGGTCTCGGTCTTGGTCATACCGAGCACCTGTCCCGCCTCGTACTGTCCCTTCGAGATAGATTCGATACCGCCGCGGTATATTTCCGAGAAATAGCAAGCGTAATTTATCGAGAAGGTTATGTAGACCGCGGACACGGATGTCAGCAATATCTGTCCGAAAATGAGACCGGGGCCGTAGTAGACCGCGATCAGCTGGAGCATAAGAGGCGTTCCGCGGATGACCCATACGAAGGCGCGGGTCAGGGCGGAAAGCGGCTTGAACTTTGACATCGAGCCGAACGCGATGACAAGTCCGAGCGGCAAGGAGAAGGCGAGGGTCACAAAAAAGATTTTTAGTGTTTCACCGAATCCCGCCAAAAGATCGAGGGATATTTTTATGAACTGTTCCATTACCTTAAATAATGCCCGGGGATGCCCCCGGGCAATTTTACCTTCTTAGTCTTTGATAAGTGCCTTAGCGAGTGTAAGGTCAACGATTGCGGCATCGGATGCGCCCGAGAGAACCTCGAGAAGTGCATCGGTCTGCGCGGTAACGGTCTTGAGACCGTCCTTGAGAGCAGCGTTGTCGATGATGACCTTTTCGCCAGCGGAACCGCCCTCAGCGGCGATGCTTGCGCCCTGGAGGTCGCCGATGGTCTTGTACTTTTCTGCGTTAGCCTTCTTGACTACTGCAACCTGGGTGTTATACATGTAGGGAACTGTGCAGTCTGCGGCTTCTTCGATCGCATCGGTGATAGTCATACCGTTCCAGATGCAGTCGATGTCCTTGGACTCAAGAGCGATAAGCTTATAGTCCCATTCGATCTCCTTGAACTCTGCGGTAACGCCGAGCTTTTCGCATACAGCTCTTGCGTAATCTGCGTCAAAGCCGATCCATTCGCCGTTTTCGTCCTTGTAGTCCATGGGCTTGTAGTCGGTGATACCGATAACGAGCTTGCCGTTAGCCTTTACGTAATCGTAGTCGCCGCTTCCTGTGCAGGGATCAGCCGCGGGGGTGTAATCGCCCTTGCCGACTGCGCCGACTTCATACTTGGTAGAAAGGTCTGCGAGAGTGCCGTCTTCGATAAGCTGAACTGTGATATCCTCAACCATTCTGGTGAGGTCGGAGCCTGCACGGAACGCGATACCGAAATATTCGCGCTCAAGACCGAGGTCAACGATGGTGAGATCGCTGTAGCTCGATTCGTTCGAGCAAGAAATAAATGAAGTGCAGAGAAGCACAAGAGTTAAGATGAGAGCAAGTGTTTTTTTCATTTTGTTTACCTTCTTTCGTGATTTACCACTTTATCTTGTTAAAGTAATAAAATTATACCGCTTTTTTCGTTATTTGTCAATATCTTTTCGAAAAAAAGTTGGGAAAAGGATGAAAAAATATATAAAAAGGTGACCGGCAGCTGCAAGTAGCTGCCGGTCGGGTTTCATAGAGGCTGTATCAATTATTCTGTTTCAACTTCTCGTCTCTTGCCGAGAATGTGAACCGAAGCGGTAATAACTGCGATGATGGATGCGCCGAGCCATACGCTTACCGAGGCGCTGTCTCCTGTGTCGGGAGATTCGGGATCCACGGGAGGAGGAGTGGGATATGTGGTCTCTTCGGTAGTGTAAACGTTATTGAAGACGATTGAGGAAGCACCACTTACGGTTGCAAAAAGTGCGCCCTTTCCGTTATCGGTAACGGTTACGGTTACGGTGTATACAGTCGCATCGTAGGTGACGAGAGTATCATTTCCGACAACTTCGTTTACAGTGAAGGTGTAGGTTCCTTCTGCCTTGAATTCGATAGAAGAGAAGGTGAAGGTGCCGTCAGCCGCATTTGTAACAGTCTCAATCACGGAGCCGTTAGCATCCTTCAGCTCGAAGCTGAATTCGCCTGCGCCAAGCTCTCTGCCCGAGAGGTTCTTGTTACCGCCAAACTCAACGTTTGCGGAAGTTGCGGTGTAGATATTGGTGAACTTGATGCTATCTGCACCCGAAACGGTTGCCACGAGTCTGCCTTCGCCGTTATCGGTTACGGTAACGGTTACGGTGTAAACGGTTGTGTCGTAGGTGATTCCGTTTGTCTCCCCGGGGATGATCTCGCTTACGGTGTAAGTGTAGGTGCCTGCCTCGGAGAAGATGAGATCGCCGAATGCGAAGCTTCCGTCCGCCTTATTGAGAACAGTCTCAATGATCATTCCGTTTTCATCGGTGAGGACGAAGCTGAATTCGCCTGCGCCGAGCTCGCGTCCGATAAGTTCCTTGATACCGTCGAGTCTTACGTGAGCATCGCTTGCAACGTAGCTGTTGGTGAAGGTGATGTCAGAATCACCGGTAACGGTAGCAACGAGCTGTCCTTCGCCGTTGTTGGTTACGGTAACGGTGATCTCGTAAACGCGTTCGTCGTAGAGGACTCCGCCGACTGTGCCGAGAAGCTCGTTTACGGTGTACTTGTAAGTGCCTTCCTCAGTGTATTCGATAGCCGAGAAGGCGAAGGAGCCGTCAGCCGCGTTCTTTACAGTCTCGATAACGTTGCCGTTTTCATCCTTGAGTACGAAGCTGAATTCGCCGTCCAGGAGCTCGCGTCCACTCAGAACCTTGGAGCCCGAGAGCGTAAGCTCTGTGGGAGCTGCAAAGTAGTTGGTGAAGGTAATGTCGTGAGCGCCGCCTACGTTTGCGCGGAGCTGACCCGAGCCGTCGTCGGTGATCTCAACTCTGATTGCGTAAACCGAATCGTCGTAAGTTACGTTGGTTTCATTTCCGATGAGCTCGCTTACGTAGTAGAAGAACTGTCCTTCCTCGGTGAATTCGAGATCGCCGAAGATGAAATCGCCGTTCTTATCGTTGGTTGCGGTGCCGATAACATCGCCGTACTGATCCTTGAGGATGAAGCTGAATTCACCCGCCTCAAGATCTCTGCCAACCATGATCTTCTTGCCGAAGAAGTTGAGAACGATGGTAGCTGCCTTGTAGGTGTTGCGGAATACGATGGAATCTGCTCCGCTGATCGCGGTTTCAAGCTTGCCCTGACCGTTATCGGTAACGGTTACGGTGATGTTGTAAACGGTAGTGTCGTAGGATACGCCGCCGAGGTCGCCTCTTACTTCGCTTACGGTATATTTGTAAATACCTGCGCGGGTGTAGGAGATCTCTGAGAAGGAGAAGGTGCCGTCAGCCGCATTCTTTACGGTTTCGATTGCCTTGCCGGAAGCGTCCTTGAGTACGAAGCTGAATTCGCCTGCTTCGAGTGCGCGTCCGCTGAGGAACTTGAGTCCCTTGAAGGAGATGCTATCCGAAGCCGCTGCGTAGTTGTTGGTGAATATGATAGCCGATGCGCCCTGTGCGGTAGCAACGAGCTGACCCATACCGTTGTCAGCTACGGTAACGGTTACGGTGTAGACGCCCTTGTCATAGGATACGCCGGGGAGGTTGCCTGCGATCTCGCTTACTGTGTAGGTGTAAGTGCCGATTGCGGTATAGGTGATGGGAGCGAATATGATCTTGCCGTCAGCAGTGTTCTTTGCTGTTGCGATGTCCTTGCCCGAAGCGTCTCTGAGAATGAAGCTGAATTCGCCGTCAGCAAGAGCGCGTCCGTTCATGATCTTTGTAGCTGTGAGAGCGAGCGAGCAGGAAGAAGTGCTGTAGATATTGTTGAATACGATGTTGGATGCGCCCGAAGCAGTAGCGACGAGCTTGCCCTCACCGTTGTCGGTTACGGTAACGGTTACGGTGTAAACATTGTTATCGTATGTGATTCCGCCGAGGCTGCCCTTGACTTCGTTTACGGTGAAGGTGTAGGTGCCTGCCTTGGTGAATTCGATTTCGGAGAAGGTAAAGGTGCCGTCAGCCGCGTTCTTCACGGTCTCGAGAACCTTGCCCGAAGCATCCTTCAGCTCAAAGCTGAATTCGCCCGCGGAAAGCTTTCTGCCGGTGAGGATCTTGGTACCTGCGAAGCCTGCCTTAGCCGAAGCCGAGGTGTATGTGTTGCTGAAGCTGATTGCATTTGCACCGGTAACGGTTGCAACGAGCTTGCCCTCGCCGTTATCGGTTACGGTAACGGTGATGTGGTAAACCTTTGCGTCGTAGCTTACGCCGCCGAGGCTGCCCTTGACTTCGTTTACAGTGTAGGTGTAAGTACCTGCCTTGGTAAACTTGATCTCGGAGAAGGAGAAGGAACCGTCAGCCGCATTCTTTACGGTTTCGATTACGTTGTTCGAAGCATCCTTGAGAACGAAGCTGAATTCGTTAGCCGCGAGAGGACGTCCGAGAAGCTCCTTGTGACCCTTGAAGGTTACCGAAGCATCGGTGGTTGCGTAGGTGTTGGTGAAGGTGATGCTGTCTGCACCCGAAACGGTTGCAACGAGCTTTCCTTCGCCGTTGTCGGTTACGGTAACGGTTACGGTGTAGACCTTATCGTCGTAAGTGATGCCGCCGAGGCTACCCTTGACTTCGCTTACGGTGTAGGTGTAGGTACCGGGAGTGTTGTAGCTGATAGCCGAGAAGATAAAGCTTCCGTTTGCCGCGTTCTTAACGGTTTCGATTACGTTGTTCGAAGAATCCTTGAGAACGAAGCTGAATTCGCCTGCCGCAAGAGGACGTCCGTTCAGAACCTTGGTTCCGCCGATGACTGCCTCGGTGTCGGTGGTAGCGTAGCTGTTAACGAACTTGATGTTATCCGCGCCGGTAACGGTAGCGATGAGCTGACCGAGTCCGTTGTCGGTAACTGTTACGGTAACGGTGTACTTTGCGGTATCGTAGGTTACGCCGCCAGCAAATCCGATAACCTCGCTTACGGTGTAGGTGTAGGTTCCTACGGAAGTGTAATTAAGAACAGAGAAGTTGAACTTGTTGCCAACGTTCTTTACAGTCTCGATGATAGAGCCTGTAGTGTTATCAACAAGGTTGAAGCTGAACATACCGTCGGTGAGAGTCTTGTTATATTCCTTCTCGCCGCCGATCGTTGCGCTTGCGGATGAGGTGGTGTAAACGTTGGTGAATACGATGCTGTCTGCGCCGTCAACAGTCTCGATTAGCTGACCGAGGCCGTTATCGGTAACGGTGACCTTGATGAGATAGGTTGCGCTGTCGTAGGTGATACCGTCGATGGTCGCACCGCCGTTCTTTTCTTTTACAAGATAGTAGTATTCGCCTACGGTGCTGAAGCTGAGGTCGCTGAAGCTGAATTCGCCGTTTGCAGCATTAGTAACGGTCTCGATAAGAGTACCTGCTGTGCCGGTTGCATCAGAGGAATAAAGTTCAAAGCTGAACTTTCCTGCTTCAAGAGTCTTGCCGACGAGGACCTTGTCGCCAACGATGGTGACCTTGCCGGAATCGTTTACGGTATAAAGGTTATTGAATCCGATCTGAGATGCGGGAGTGTTTGTTGCATCGTAGTATGCTACGGTTGCAACGAGAGAGCCGTTCAGATCGTCGGTTACGGTGATCTTTACGCGGTATTCAGCGGAGTCATAGATGATTCCGTTGATGGTTCTGCCGCCGTGAAGCTCACGGACTAGGTAGAAGTATTCGCCAGCCTTATTGAAGCTGAGTACGGAGAAGGAGAATGTGCCGTCAGCTGCATTGGTGACTGTTTCGATGAGAGAGCCTTCTGCCCATGCGGAATCCGAGGAGTAGAGCATGAAGGTGAAGGTTCCTGCAGCGAAGCTCTTGTCAGTGAGAGTACCGCCGATGCTGCTCTGATACTTCTTGTTACCCGAGATATCTGCGTCGGTTGATGCGGGAGAGTATACGTTTCTGAATACGATCTCGCTTGCGATGCCGTTTCCGAGTACGTGAAGCTCGGTGGAAGTGATAACGAGTGCGCCCTTGAGATCATCTGTTACAACGATCTTGATGAGGTACTTGGTAGTATCGTACTTTACTCCTGCGATACTTCCGCCGTTCTCTGCGATCAGGTAGTAATAGGTACCTGCCTTATCGAAGGTCAGAGCGGAGAAGGAGAAGGACCCGTCAGCCGCATTCTTTACGGTCTCAAGGAGAGTACCTGCGGTGCCGTTTGCATCGGAATCCGAGATAGTGAAGGAGAATTCGTCTGCGAGAAGAGGTCTGCCCGAAAGCTCCTTGTTACCGTTTACGGTATAATCTACGGAAGAAGCGGTATATACGTTGGTGAATACGATGCTTTCCGCACCCGAAACGGATGCTACAAGTTTTCCCATGCCGTTATCGGTAACGGTAACGGTGATGAGGTAGGTCTTTGCGTCGTACTTGATGCCCTCGATAGTCGAGCCGCCGTTCTTTTCCTTTACGAGATAGTAGGATGTGCCTACGTTTTCGTAGGAAAGCTCGGAGAAGGAGAAGGAGCCGTCAGCCGCATTGGTAACGGTCTCGATGAGAGTACCTGCGGTGCCGGTTGCATCGGAGGAGTAGAGCTCAAAGTTGAACTTTCCTGCCTCAAGTGCAAGACCTGTGAGAACCTTGTTACCTGCGATAACAACTTTATCGCTGTCGGTGAAGATGTAGTAGTTGGAGAAAGCGATGGATTCTTTGGTTACATTCGCGCCGTCATAGATATTGGTAACTGCAACGAGGTTGCCAAGACCGTTATCAGTAACGGTGATCTTTACGCGGTATACGGTGGAGTCGTAAGCAATACCGTTTATGATATCGCCGCCGTGGAGCTCCTTGACAAGGTAGTAGTAAACGCCTGCCTTATCAAAGGTGAGAGTCGAGAATGCGAATTTTGCGTCTGCGGTGTTGGTAACTGCCTCGATGAGCGAGCCTTCTGCCCATGTACTGTCGGAATTGTAAAGTCTGAAGGTGAAGGTACCTGCCGCAAAGCTCTTGTCGGTGAGAGTGCCGCCAATGTTGCTCTGGTAGGTCTTGTTACCTGCGATGTTGCCGTCAACGGGAGCGGGAACGTATACGTTTCTGAATACGATCTCGGTTGCTACGCCGTTTCCGATAACGTGGATCTCTTCGGATTCGATAACGAGTGCGCCCTCAAGATTATCCTTGACGACGATCTTGATGAGGTACTTGGTGGTATCGTACTTTACTCCGAGAGCGATATTATCCTGAACCTCGGATACAAGGTAGAAGTATGTGCCGGGAGCGGTGAACTTGATGGCATCGAACTTGAAGCTTCCGTCAGCGAAGTTCTTTGCGCTGAGGATAGCTGCACCTGCGGATACGTTTCCGTTTTCATCCGAGGGAGCAAGAGTGAAGGTGAACTCATCGTTGAGGAGCTCGCGTCCTTCAAGGATCTTCTTGCCGCCGATAACGTGCTCAAGATCGGATGCGGTGTAGGTGTTAGTGAATACGATGTGTTTTTCTGCAATGTTTTCGACTACGTAGCTTGCGCTGAGAGTGCCGCCGTTGTCAACAACGGTGACAGCCACGCGGCGTACGCTCTTGTCGGTTGTTACGCCCTTGCCGTCTGCGGAGGTTTCTGCAACAACGTAGTGGAAGGTGCCGATCTTATCAAAGGTGAGAGCCTTGTTGAAGGTTACCTTGCCTGCGGCGTCGTTGGTACCGGTTGCAACAACGGTGCCGTCAGTAAGACGGATCTCAAAGGTAAATTCGCCTGCCTTGAGAGGTCTGCCGTTCAGAACCTTTCTGACGTCGAGTTCAAGAGAAGCGTCTGCGGGATCGTAAACGTTGGTGAACTCAACAGCTACCGAGTTTGTGGTGTTTGCGGTGGAATCGCCAACGTTGAGGACTGCGTGGAGCTGTCCTGCTACGCTGTCAAGCGTTACGGTTGCGGTGATCTTGATCTCTGCCGCCGAGTAGGTCCAGCCTGCGGGAACATTTGCGGGAACAACTTCCTTAAGAGTATAGGTGTGAGTTCCTACGTGGGTATCATTGAAATTGAGGTTGAGTCTGGTAAAGCCTCTGTCCGTGGTGGGAAGAGAGGTAGCCACGAGAGTTGTGCCCTCGTAAAGCTCGAAGGTGAAGCCTGCGAGATGCGCGAGTGTACTTCCGCTTGCATTGGTTACGAGCTTGGTGATGTCGATCGATGCGGAGATCTCGCTGACGTTATATACGTTAGTGAAGTCAGCGTTTACCTTCCACATACTGCCGTCAAAGGAAACGTGAACGGTTTCTCTTTCGGGACGTACTTCGTCGATCTCAAGCTTGCCGTCCATATCCTTATCGGCAACTACTACGAGGAAAGCATGAACGGTGTGGTCGTATTTTATACCTGTGATGCCTGTGTCGGCTTCTGTGATGCGGTAGTAATAGCTTCCCGCCTTGTCATAAGCTGCGTTTGCAAAAGCATCGTCAAAGCTGAAGGTCTTCTGAGAATCTGTACCCTTAACGGTATCGGTTGCGATATTTGTCCAGGTGTTGGTATCCGGATTGAACTTCTGGAGAGTGAAGGTGAATTCATCATCTGCTCTCCAGTCTCTTCCGCTGAGAGTCTTAGTGCCGCCAACAGAAATGTTAACGGGATAAACCTTTTCGGGAGCGTATGCGTTGCGTACGATGACGGATACTACGTTATCCTTGACGATATCTACGGTACCGTCGCCTGCAACATCGTTCTCGAAGTATGCGGGAGTGAATCCTGCACCGGGATTTTCCTCAACGACGGTCGCTGTGGTTCCCTCGGGGAGACCGTATACGGTGAACTCCTCGTTATTCTTGAGAGTTACGGTGAAAGTTCCGTCATTGCCTACGGTAACCGAGGTCACGGAAGCGTCTGCGGAATGCTTTGCTTCAAAGTTCTTGCCGGAGAGGTTGAGACCCGAGAGAGTGACCTTGAAGGTGAAGGCCTTGGTATCTGGGATCGCGTGATCTGCGCCGAGATCGTGGGATACCGACTTTGCAACGGTAAGGTTACCGGTTCCTCTGGCGGTATTGACGAAGGAAGCAGAGCTGATCGATTTGTCAACGATAACGAGATCTGCGTCCTTTGCGGAGGTGTTTCCGTTAACCGATGCGATCTTGTAGTAGAGAGTTTCGGTTTCAGCTACGTTGAAGATATCGTTTGCTGCCATACCGGAGAGATAGATCTTTTCTCCTGCCTTCAGCGAAACTGTAGCCTTGCCGTCAGCGAATGTAACGGTGGATTCGGTTACCTTCTTATCGGCGTCAACGTGATAGGATTTGTAAGTGTTGTTATCCGCTGTATTTGTCTTGTTGGTTACGGTGAAGACGAATGCGGTGTCTGCGCCCGCGTTTGTGTTGAGTTCATCAACGGTCTTTTCGATCTTGATGCCTGTTGCGGGAGTGAGGGTGATACGGCCGTTGTTGCCGTGGGTTGCTCCAACGTAGTAGTTGTACTGAGCGTCAACGAAGGGAGCATAGGAATAGCTGATGGTGTCGGTCTCGTTGCTGGTCTTTGTGATGTAGAACTCTTCAACGAGAGTGTGTACGGTACCTGCGGGAATATACCAAGTCTGCTCGCCGAGGGTCTTCTGTGCCTTTCCGAGAGAGATCTCAGAGATCTTCTCATAAGCCATCGTTGTCTTGTAAGCACCGCCTTCGAGAGCGTATACCTTGGTGCCGCGATAGTATGTGCCGCTTACCGAGGGAGCGGTATTGCTCTCGTAAAGAGTACCGTTCGTGTCGGTATATATCAGAGAATCATTGGTGTAGTAATATTTGTCATTCTGAGTGGAAGGACGGAAGTAGGAGTATGCGTTATTGGTTCCGTATTCAATGCTGAGATCGTGGTTCCACATGTTGGTGAAGAACTCATAATCGCCATCTGCATTGATATGGTTTGCAACGTACTCGGGATCGGTAGCCAAGCTCTTTACGGTGATCTCATTGATCTCGCTGTCAAGAGAGGTTTCGTAAATGAGGCGGATGGGGGCGGTTGCACCGGTTACGGTGAGACCGACAAGCTCATCGTGCTCGTCAAGAGATACGTTGTAGGTTACGGTGGGGATAAGAGCCGCGGGGATTGCGAATGCAACTGTCTGGTCGCCGGTTGCGATCTCGGTCTGTACGCGGATGGTGGCGTACATCATATCGCTTTCTCTTACGCCATGGCTTTCATCGGTCTCACCAAGGAAGCCGTAGGAACGGTTGATGTATACGGGACGGGTTGCGTCTGTGAGAGAGGGATCTGCGGGATCGGGCATGGTGGTGATACCTTCATGCCAGAAGCCGAGGAAATCGCCTGCTGCGTTTGCATACCAGCCGATATAGTTGCTGAATTCGCCGGTCGAGCTGTTGTAGCTGATCTGACCGTGCTGGTAAGCGAGAGAAATAAGGGTTCTTGCCTGGTCTGCCGAGATTCCGAGACGGTCTCTGACAGAGTTGAAGAATTCCTGACCGAGTGCGGTGGGAGCAGTTGCGGTACCGAGGTCGGAGGAGTTAGCATCAAAGTGGCTTGCGAAGGAAGAACCTGTGTGGAGCGAGCCGTTGAAATGGAGACCCTTGATGTCGGTAACGTCCATATATTTGCCGAGCTTATCAACGAAGGTTACGTAACCCGAAAGATGCTCGGTGGTCTCAACGAGGGTGGGATAGTAGCTTGACTGAAGCTCGATCTTGCTTACGATCTCTTCAAAAGCTTTGATAAGATCGTCGCCGGGGGTGGTTGAGTCGGTGTCAACGAGGAAATAATCGTCAACGTAGTTTTGGTTGATAACGGTGGAAGTCTTGGTGACGTTGTAATTGACTGTGACTTCCTCCCATTCGGGGTAGCGGTTGGTGCCGGTATTTTCCCAATATGTGGTGGAATGTACAGTAAGAGTTTCGCCTGTGGAAAGAGCATTATAGGAATCCCAGAAGGAATTGATAGCGGTGCTCGAAGAGGAGGGATTAAGAACGCTTGTGGCGATATCATTGCTGCCAACGCCGAGTCCAAGAGTGTAGAAGAGCGCATCTTTGCCGTATGCGGCTTTGATCTGTTCTTTTGCGTACGCGAGAGTAAGCTGAGTTACGAATCCGACGTACGAATAGTTGGAACTTCCGTTGCCGAGGTCGTGAGTGCCGGGATTGGTGAAATCGGTGTCGCCGAGAGTGGGCGCACCGTCAGACATAAGAACCATAACGGGGATTCTATGAAGCTCGCCGAGAACGGGATCGCTTACAACGGTGTTTCCTGCCTGATCGGCGAATTCCTCAACTGCACTGAGTACGCCTTTTTGGATGTAGGTTGCTCCGGTTACGTTTTTGCTTCCCGAAACTTTGTTACCGTTTTCGTTGCGGACGCTCGAAGAAACCGAAATACGCTTGCTTCCGCTTGAGCTGTGGTTAAGATATACACCGGGGTCAGAGGTGGTATATCTGCCGAGAGGGAGGATGATCTCGGAAGCATCGTTGTTGTTTCCGCTGGTTGCTCCGGAATAAAGCGCAACGCCGATACGGTTATATTTGTTGTCGGTAAGAAGCTTGTCGATGCTCGCGTTTGCCGCCTCTACCATTTCATCCGAAAGACCGTTGGTATTCATCGAACCCGAAACGTCAAGGATGAGCATTGTATCGGTAGGTACGTAGCTCATGCCCTCAACGGTGAGGTTGGAGGCGATTGCCGAAAGAGCAACGAGGAAGCCCTCGCTGTTATTGAGGCTGATGCCGGGGAATGCGGATGCATCTGTGAAGACGGATTTGTCTGTCCAGATAGAGCCTGCATTTACGGTGGACATGACCGAGGGGCCAAAGTAATTGGTCCAATCGTCCATGGTGGAGGGGTCGGAGACTCTGTCTGTATTTGTACCGCCGAGAACCGACGAAGCAATTGCAGTGTTAACAGAGAAGGGAACGAGTCCTATTACCATCAGCACAGCAAGCAGCATGCTGACGGTTCTTTTTCCGAAGATTTTCTTGATCATTGTATTTACTCCTTTTGTGAATACTGGTTAACTGATTGCTTTGAGGGGTTCATGCAAACTCCCAAAAGCTCGTCGCACTTAATGAAGTGCTTGCATTGGCTGCAATCTCTGTCCGTGTTTTTTGTGCTTTCAAAATCACTGCATGCTTCCTGCATCATGGTTGCGAATGGGAAGCCGTCTTCCGTATAGACGGGTGATTCAAGAAAGTTGGGATAAAGGACATAAGGTTCGCTGAAATGCCGATCCGAATCCTCATAATAACCGTAGAAGAGATCGAATTTTATACCTTTTATATATAAGGTCTTGTAAAGCTCGCCTTCGGCAGGTGATTTCCTGGGCGGAGAGTTGGATGTTGAAAGAATCGTACTAAACATGGCTGCTCCTTCCGTGGGTGGTTTCAACAAGCAATATTATACCAAAAAAATACTTTTTTGTGTACTACCTTATGTGAAAAGAATTGTACACATTTTGGTAATCTTTTAATCGAAATAAAAGTACAAAAAAATGAGCCGACGTCGTAAAAGAACGTCGGCATGTGAGGCAAATATGTACTTTTGGGATTGTTAAAGTATAGCGGCAAAGTCTTTTCTGTCCATTCCGCTCTTTTCGGAGACAATTTTGATGGTCTGCTTAACGCTTGATAGCGAGATATGCAAGCGTTCGGATATTTCGGAATATTGCATTCCGAATGCGGCAAGTCTTGCGACCTCGCGTTCTCTGGGAGTCAGAGTTGTAAGAATGGTTCTGGAACGAACCTTTCCGCCGAGCGATGACCATCCCGCATTATATATAAGATAGAGAGAACGCACTTGTTCCCAGATTTGCGGGTCTATAGCCGATATGCGCTGCTCGAGAAGAGGGTAGATCGTTCTTCCGTATTGAGCAATGATTCCGTACAGCTTATCGGGAAGAGCAAGGTAGAGCGCTTTATCTATATGCCTTATTGCCTGCTCCTTGTTTCCGAGAATATGGTACACGGTAGCGCATGTCATTCGTAGATAGATCTCGGTAAGAACAGAATTGTCCGCCATTGCTTGCGATATCATTGGTTCGAATGTGAACGGGAGCATTGCCATCAAAGCCAGACCCTCAACGCCCTCAACCTCTAATTGTTTAGTTGCTACCCCATAAGCGCATGCGTATAAATATTTCGCATAAAATACCTTTGCCGCGGGCAGAGAATCCTTATGCAAGGGCTCAAAACAACCTATCTTAAACCATTCGGGGAAGGAATTTACCTCGTAGAGCATGCTGTCAACGGCAGTAATGGCAAAAGAAATAATATCTCTGTCCATATCGTTTTTGGCCTCTGCGCTTACAATATGTATCTTTGCGCGGCGCCACATTTCAAGGTCGCCCTTCCATATCGCGCAAAGCGCAAGGAGCATACCTGCCGAAATGACCGAATAGAACCCAGAATGATTGGCGAGAAGATCATTTGCCATATTGTAAACAGTGTCGGCATCTCCTCGTGCATAGGCAATTCCCGCGGTGAAAAGCTCCTGTGCCAGAATATTGTTTTCGAGCTCGGGGATGCTGTCATCAGCGGTGCCCGGCGTGTGGTAAAGATCGCTCATACAAAGGAACGGTGTTCTTCTGGGCAGATGATGTGATTCGGTCTTTACGGGTTCTGTGTCATTTATTGGGTATTTTGCGTCCGAGGGGATCATAAGACGGTTGCCGAAACGGGTAACACCCTCTATTCTGTTTTGGCTGCAGAGTATCTGTACGCGGCGGGTTGAAACTCCCCATTTTTCCGCAGCTTCTTTAACTGTAATGTAATTCATTTTTCTCCTGTTCGCGATTGCGAATAATTTTAATATGTGTGCTATTCGCGTACGCGAATACATATGTTAGTGCTATCTTGTTCGCGAATGCGAACTGTTTGCAAGCTTTTGACTGTTCGCATTCGCGAACAGCCATTGTATTATACACCTTTTTGAAAAAAATATCAAGGCTTTTTTGAAAAAAAGTGAAACAAATATGAAAAAGGTTGGCACCAGGATGGTGCCAACCGAATAATGATTTATCTTTTTTTCTTCTTGACAAAAAAGAGGGGAAGCGCGGGAATGATTACGAAGGAAGCAATTATTGAAGCTCCGCAGCCCTTTTCTCCGTGAATAGGTTCTGTTGCTTCGGTTGTGTGATCTGTGGAAGGAGCCAAGGTTGTTTCTTCGACAGCTGAGGTCTCTTCTACCGGAACTTCAAATACAAGCTCGATGTTTTTGTTCGATTCACAGAAATACTTTTCAAATACCGTTGAATAGTATTCGACTCTCGCGCGGCTTCCGTCGGCGGTGAAGTACATAAGACCGATCACACCTAGTCCGCCGAGATTTTTGCAGGTGGTCTGCGGATCCATAAGTATCTGATAGACTGTGTTGCCCGCATCACCCTGGCGGGGAGTGCAGACGATCGAATCGTGATGCATATGTCCGCTTACTATCATATCAATGTTTTCGTGCTTGCTGACAAGCTTTTCCCACATTTCCTCGCCGCTTGTGAATGACTTGTCATAATCGGTGGGGTCGGCGTAATCGGTGTTGTCAAGAGTTGTGCCGTCGGCGTTGAGGTAGCCGTGCGTGGTGAGGATGGCACGGTGTTCGGGGTGAGCTTCGAGCACTCCGCCCGCCCATTCAAGGATATCGCCGGTTGCTCCGAAATCGAGATTGATAATAAGGTAGTTGATATCTCCGACAGAGAATGTCAGATATGTGTTTCTTACCGAATCTTCCTTGAAGAAGCCGCCGTTTGCGGCAACGTGCTGATAATAATAGCCGGTTTTCTTTGCATATGCCTTGTTGAAGAGTTCCAGTTTGTTGTTGAGGAGAACGTCATGGTTGCCGGGGACAAAGGAGTAGGGAATATAGCCGTTGAGGCGGTCTGTCTGCTTTGTGATCGTATTCCATTCTCTCTGACTGTTTGAATTTGTCATGTCGCCAAGACCAAGAACATATTTGATATTCTTTTGTTTACCTTCTCCCACAAGCCAATCGTACATAATTCTGAGACTGTTTGTATTGGTTTGTGTCATGTACTGCATATCGGGAAGGAAGGCGAGGACGTATTCGTATTCATAGCCGTCCTCCGCGCGGATGGCTTTCATCTCGTCTTCGGTCAGCCAGAAGCGGTAATATGACATATCGTAGCCGTTTCCGCTCTTGTCGGGAACGAAGGAAGCCGGCTGTGCCTTCGAAAGCTCAAAATACATCATAAGATCGCTGTCGTCGAGAGGTACGCCGCTTTTGTAATCGGAAGCGATCTCGACTGCGTTTCTGACATCGGAAAAGATTGCCACGTCACCGAGTGTTCCGCGGAAGGCTTGCTCGTTGAGCGAGCGGTAGTCGCCCGCAAGGCATAGAGCGTTATCGAAAATTTCCATCGACGCTTCATACCATTCCTCGGGATTCGTCTTATGCTTGAGATTACCGTTGATATAGCAGTATAACTGCTTATTCTGAATTCCCGTACCGTAAACTATGGCAACGTGCGTCCATTGGTCTGCGGGAACTGCCGCCCCTGTGAATCTGTAATCGTACATATTACCCGCGTCATCGCCAATGGCAAGGCGGGGAACTCCGTTCTGGTGTATCTCAAAATTGACATACTGATCCTTTGTGAAGGACTGATAGTTGGCAAGGATGGCACCTACTCGCGACGAATAAATGCTTTTCGGTATGTATACCCAAGCTTCATACGTTCTGAACATTTTGTCGGGACGCTTGGCTGTTTCATAATAGCCGACAGGGTGGTTTGTTGAGCCTGTCTTCATTCTTTCAAAAGTGATTCCGCTCATTGAATCTTTTGCTGATGCAAAAAGCAGCGCAGATTGCAAAAGCATAATCAGCGAAAGAATGACGGATAAAGTTTTTTTCATTATTGTTCTCCTTTTTTAGCCTTTCTGTCGATAAGATACCAAGGGAGATATGCAACGAAATACAGCGTGGTAATAACCGCAGCCATAATAAGAAGGCGCAGAGCAAAGTTGGGAGGAAGAATGTCGAGGACGGAGGGGGCAGCTTCGGGGCGCGCCATAAAGAGGTAGTTTGCGCCCTCACCGATGATGGTGTTGGCAATGTAAGCTACTACCGCAAGGATCGCGAGCCATACGTAAGAGCGGATCATGGATCGGAAATTCGGGCGCATCTTATGAACGAAGATCAGCCAGAAGATGCCGATGTATCCGATGAGGTGCTCTGTCCAGAATTGATAGAAGCGGAAACGTGTGGGTCCTGCATAGTTGAGAACTGTCGGTGTGAGAAGCGCGAATACAGTTCCGCAGAATGCCCAGAAATAGCAGATATCAAAGAGATACTGATTTTTATCGACGATCATAAAGCTTCCGAAGATAACGAGCCATCCGCAAACGGCGATAGGAAGATTTGCCTGAGGACTTGTTTCAAGCTCGGGAATGCCGACAAGACGCCAATAGTAAGCCATCTCGGAAATGATCATTGTAAATCCGATGGCGTATCTCCATCTGTGCTCGTTTTTGCTTGCCGCAAGCTTGTCACGGAAAATATAGATAAGGAATATGAGTGCCGCGCCGACAAGGATGGGCGCGAGATGTGCAAACGTGAAAATGCTGAATTCAACCTCGGTACCTTCACCGAAAAAATAATGGAAAAAGTCTTTCATAGTAAGTCAGCCTCGATTAGTTTGATAAATCAATTATATCATATATTTTCGGGCTTGTAAATAGAAAAATGAAAAAAGTTGTCATCTGAGCTAAAAAGCCAGCCGACATTATGTATTGAAATATCGCAAAAGAAGTATGATTTTTTGGCAAAGAACTATTGATTCGGCGCGGCTTTTATGTTATAATAAACTCGTAATGCTATTAATCGGAGGGCGCAATGAAAAAGATCTTGTCTGTTGTTTTGGTGGCTGTCGCAATTTTGTTTTCCTTTACCGCGTGTACGGGTTCGGGGGAGGTTAATTATGAATACAGAGGATTTGTTACCGAAGTTTACGAGAATGCAAAGGGTGAAAATGTTGTTGTGTGTATTTCAGATGACGTCGAATCCGAGTTTATTATAAATTCCAATACTAAAATAATTGCTCCCGCGAACGTTCCGGTTGCCGTCGGTGACTACGTTATGCTGACTACAATGAGAAGGAACGATGAGATTGTTGAAAAAATACAGGTCTCTCCCGGATATTCCACAACGGGCAGACTTATCTACGTTGATGGCGAAGAATCGCCGTTTGTTCTCACAGAGCCCCAAGAGGACGGTTCGCGTCTGCTTGTCAGACTTGTTGACTACCGCGGTACTCTCCCCGGAATTTCGGGAATCGGCGACGTGATAAAGGTGTTCCACAGTTCGCAGATAGTGCTGACGGAACCGACTGCCAATGTCGAAGCTCTGATTTTCATCGAAAACGGCACCGCCGCCGACCTTACCGCAGAGGACATTGCGTTCATCGAATTGCAGGGATATATATTAAAATCCGAATAAATAATGCTCCGACAAATGTCGGAGCATTATTTATTAAAATAGCATCAGTATTCCGCTGATTATCATTCCGATATAAATGATGTATTTCAGCTTTACGGCGTCGAGCTTGTCGAATATCTTTCTGCCGAGGAAATCGCCCGCAAGGCATCCGACGATTCCGACTGCGGCGTAAACGAGCAGATCGACGGTGACAAGACCGTTTATAGCTCGGTTTGCCGTGGCGTAGATATTGGTCAGGCAGAAATAAAACTGGATGGTGGCGAAATAGGTGATGTTATCGGGTGCGGCGCTTGTCAAGTAGAGAACCGCGGGAGGTCCGCCCGTAGAGAAAAGACCGTTGAGCGCACCGCCGAGCGTTCCCGCGATTATACCGTTCACGGGTGTCGGCTTGATCTTGATCTTCTTGTTGAAGAACAGAAAATAGACGCTGAGGATGATGAGCACGCTTCCGAGAAGTATCTCGAATATATGCGCCTCGACCTTTGCGGCAAAATAGACTGCAATCGGGATCGAGATCAGCGCTGCCGCGAGCATCGGGATCGCGGTCTTATATGCAACGTTTTTGCGGTATCTGATTGCATTGAAAGTGGTTGTGTAGCAGGAAAAGAGGCATGATATCGTCGCCGCTGCCGTATGCGATGGCAGAAAATGCGGCAGGAACATCATGGCGAAAATGCCCAGACCGAATCCGCTGACGCGCTGAACAAACGCCGCACCGAATCCGACGAGGATCAAATAAAGATATTCCATCAGAATTCTACCTCAAATCCGTCGTAGGAAACGAGATAACCGTATTCGTCCGCTCTGTTACACAGATGCTCGTGAAGGGGATTGCCGTTGTGCGAAAAGTGGTTTACGCAGATGATCGCATTATCATTGATCGCACCGAATGAACCGAGCTTTTCGATGACGCGGTTGATGTTCGGAAAACCCATATGCGAGCCCGTGTCGGGAATCGGTATATCCACGTTCGTGCAGTCAAGGCTGATCATATCGAAGCGGAAATTATTCTTTTCGATGAACTCAAAAACTTCGTCGAAGAGATATCCGGTATCGTGCGCGTAGAGAAGAGTCTTGCCCTCACTCTCGATGATGTAATTGAGCGGTTCACCGCCCGGCATATGGCGCGCGGGCAGCGCGGCAACGCGATATGCGCCGAATTCAATAACGTCAAAAGCCTTTATGATATTGACGTGTACGTTCGGGATGTCGCCTTCAAGGGCGGATGCCGTTCTCGCAGAGCAATAAAGCTCGAGCATCGGTGTGCCCATATTGTGCGCATAACAGCCGTATCGTCTGAAAAGATCGCGCTGATAGAGATGGTCCGAATGCGCGTGAGTTATGAGAAGATATTTAATTTCGTCGCCCTTGATACCGTGGGTGAGAAAATGATGGTAGGTATCGGGCGGAAAATCGATAAGCAGATCGCCGTTTATGAGCGACTGCGAGCGTGTGCGAATATTCTTACCGCCGAGCGCGCGCGCTTCGTTGCAGTATTTACAGTTACAGAAGAGCGCGGGGAATCCTTCAGCCGCCGCAGTTCCGAGATATTTGAGCTTCATTTGTTTTGCTCCTTTTAGTTTATTGATTTAATTATATCACATAAGACGGCTTTTGGCAACAAAAATATAAAAATAAAGAATGTTTTTCGTAGTTTTGTATTGTAATTGCGTCAAATTTATTGTATAATGAAGAAAAACACCCCAAAGGAGACAATGAAATGTACAACGAATGGTCACTTGACGTATTTTATAAGGGCGCTGACGATCCCGCGCTCGAGCTTGATATGAAGAAGATCGAAGAATCTGTTGCAGAATACAAGAAGGCGATCGCGGCGCTTGACACTTCCGCGCCTGCGGCATCTCTGCGCCGTGTCATCGACGTAAAAGAGGAGATGGGCGTGCTCGCGCGCCGTCTTATGGGCTTTTTCAGCCTTCGCCGTTCTGCAAACGCATCCGACACAGCCGGCGCGGTCTATATGACCAAGATTCAGGGAATGATGGCGTCCCTCGCAAAGGAGAACGTAGCGTTCAACAAGTTTGTCGGCGCGATTGAGGACATGGGTTCCGTTATTGCAGAGGACGAGGTTCTTCGCGAATACGGATTCTATTTCGACGAGATCAAAAAGTCGGTCTCGCACACCCTCTCGGACGAAGCCGAGGAGGTATTTGCAAAGCTCAATATCAGCGGCGGCAGAGCGTGGGGCGATCTTTTCTCCTATCTGACCGCGAACGTTGAGGTCGATTACAAGGGCGAGGTCACCACACTTTCCGCTATCCGCGGACTTGCCGAGAGCGACGACGCTACAGTCCGCCGCGAGGCTTTCGAGGCAGAGCTTGCCTGCTACAAGAAGATCCGTGATCCGATCGCGTTTGCGCTCAACAGCATTAAATCCCAGGTCAACACCGAAGCCGAGCTCCGCGGTTACGAAGATCCGCTCGCTATGACCCTTGAAGATTCCCGTATGCAGAAGGCTACCCTCGATGCTATGCTTGATGCAATGCGCGAGTTTATGCCCAAATTCCGCGAATATCTCCGCCACAAGGCAAAGCTCCTCGGATACGAGAACGGTCTGCCTTGGTACGAGATGTACGCGCAGATGGGTGACGCGGGCGCGCAGACCTTCACCGCAGAGGAAGCGCACAAATACCTCGTTGAGCATTTCGAAAGCTTTGCTCCCGATCTTGCAGAGATGGTTGACCGCGCGTTCAAGGAAGAATGGATCGACTTTTATCCCCGCGCGGGCAAGGTCGGCGGTGCTTTCTGCTCGAATCTCCCCTTCATCGGTCAGAGCCGAATCCTCACCAACTTCTCGGGAAGCTTCGGATCGGTTGTTACTCTCGCGCACGAGCTTGGACACGCGTACCACGGTCAGCAGATCGAGTCGCACCGTCCCCTCAACACGGGTTACACCATGCCCGTCGCGGAGACCGCATCGAACTTCAACGAGCTTATTATCGTAAACGACGCAATTTCAAAGGCAGAGAGCGGAGAGAAGATCTCTCTTATCGAAAGCCAGATTCAGGACTGCACACAGATCATCGTCGATATCTACTCGCGTTTCCTCTTTGAGGACGAGGTTATCCGCCGCAGAAAGAGTAAGTTCATGTTCGCGGACGAGCTTGAAGAGATCATGCTTAACGCACAGAAGGCAGCATACGGCGACGGTCTCGATCCCGAGACTCTGCATCCCTACATGTGGTGCTGTAAGAGCCACTACTATC